>JACCTL010000157.1 GCA_013812395.1 Euzebyaceae bacterium | reverse complement strand
ATCTTGTCCGCCAACCCGAAGATCGAGATCGCCAGGTCCTTGACCGGGGCGGGCACGGCATCGATGACGGCGTTGCCAACGCTGACCACCGGTGAGCTCGCGCCGGGCAGGAGCCCCGCCAGCAGCTCACCGACGCCCAACGCCAACGCGGCGGCGACCATGCCGGCGGCGGCGGGCCGCCGCCGGCCCAGCCCTGCAGCGGGGTGCGCGGCCATACACAAACTGTAGCCACCGTGCGTTGCGGCGCCGCGTGGCGGGGTAGGAGGGCGCCGCATGCCCGACCTACGCAACCTCGACGACGAGCTGGCGGCGCGGTTTCCCCAGCACCCCAGCTTCCGGCCGGGTCAGCGAGAAGCCCTGGAAGCCGTGCTGGCCGGCCGCGACGTGGTCGCCGTGCTGCCGACGGGTGGGGGAAAGACGCTGGTCTACCAACTCGCCGGCGCGCTGCTGCCAGGGACGACGGTGGTCGCCACACCGCTGCTGGCCCTGATGCACGACCAGGTCAGAAGGCTGTCGCAGGTAAGTGCGGAACATGCCGAACGTGTCGCGGCGATCAGCGGCAACGTCCGCGGCGAGCAGCGCGAACGAATGCTGAAAGAGCTGCGGGCGGGTCGCTTCGACTTTCTGTTCACCACCCCGGAGCAGCTGCTCCGCGCCGATCTGCGCCAAGCGCTGGCGGCCACGAGCGTCGACTTGTTCTGCGTCGACGAGGCGCACTGCATCTCCGAATGGGGGTTTGACTTCCGGCCCGCCTACCGGGAGCTGGCCGACGCGGCACAGGCCATGGGACGCCCGCCGATACTTGCCCTGACGGCCACGGCGCCCGAGGCGGTGCGCCGCGACGTCGCCCAGGAGCTACGGCTGACCGACCCCGTGCTGGTCGCTCGCGGCTTCGACCGCACCAACCTGCACCTGGGGGTGGTGCACGTCACCAACCCCGACCGGCGTGACCGTGAGCTGGCCGGGCTGATCTTCGAGCTGCTGCCCGACATCCGCGACCCCGGCTCTTCCGGCGTGGCGGTCGTGTACTGCACCACGCGCCGTGAGTCGGAGGAGACCGCGCTGGCCCTGCTGTCGCTGGGGCTGCCGGCGGGCCATTACCACGGTGGCATGGAACGGTCGCTGCGCGAGGAGGTACAGACCGGTTTCTTGACCGAGGAGCTGCGGATCCTGTGCGCCACCAGCGCCTTCGGCATGGGCATCGACAAGCCCAACATCCGCGCCGTCATCCACCGGACCATGCCCGACTCGCTGGAGGCGTACTGGCAGGAGGCGGGGCGGGCCGGGCGCGACGACAAGCCCTCCGACTGCGTGCTGCTGTACCGGCCCGAGGACCGCGCCATCCACGAGCACCTGCACCGGCGCAGCCGCCCGTCGGAGCCGACGGTGGCCAAGATGGTGCACCTGCTGGGCCAGGTCGATAACGCGACACCCGAGCCCGAGGTGCTGGCGCGCCTCACCCAGGTCGCCGGCGTGGCGCGATCCGGCGCGGCCACCCTGCTGGATGACCTTGAGCGCTTCGGGTTCATCGCCACCTTCAAGTCGGGGATCCGCTTCAAGGGTGCGCCTGCCGAGGCGATGGAGACCATCGCCTCGCACCAGGCGGCGCAGGTAAAGGTGGAGGAGTCGCGGCTGGACATGGTGGCCGACTACGCCGAGTCCAGCTCCTGCCGCCGCCGCTACCTGCTGAACTACCTCGGCGATGACTATCCCGGTGAGCTGTGCCTGCGCTGCGACAACTGCCTGCGCATCGCGCAGCGGCGCGGCACCGACGACTGGGAAGAGGCGGCGCAGGCGGAGCGCGTCGAGGCCGACCGGGGGGGGCCGTTTCGCACCGGCCAGACCGTCGAGCATCCTGAGTGGGGGTTGGGCTCGGTGCAGCGCATCGAAGGCGAGGTCGTGGTCGTGCGCTTCGACGCGGTCGGCTACCGCTCCATGCACGCGCCCACCGTCGTCGACCGCGGGCTGCTGACCGCACGCTGAACCCCACGGGTCGCGCCGACACCCAGTCGTCGTCGCCGGCGCGGGATTGGGTGCTACCGCTGCGCTAGCGTGGGCGGGCTGCCCACTCACCAGGAGCTTGCTTTGTCCACCGACGAGGCGGTCGCCGCAGAGGAGACCGTTGCTGACCCAGGCCGCGACGTCGTCGCCTCCGAGGTCGCCGGACCCGGTGTGGTGCGCCGCGGGATGCGCATCCTCGGGCGGGCAGTCCTCACCGAGCCCAAGCCCTTCGCGATCGCCGTCGTCGGCGCCGCCGTCTACGGCGGGATGACCGTCGCGTCGGCAACGGTCTTCGGACGCGTGACCGATCGCGTCATCGTGCCGGCCTACGCGGGTGGTGCCGTGACGCGGGGCACGCTGGCGTTGGCAGTGACAGCGATCCTCGGCGTGGCGTTGCTCAAGGCGGTGGGGATCGTGGCCCGCCGCATCGGTGCGACCTACATGCAGGTCAAACTGCAGGCGAGCTACCGCGAGCGGGTGACGCGCCAGTACCAGAAGCTGCCGCTGTCGTGGCACCGGCGCCATTCGACGGGGACGCTGCTGGCCCACGCCAACGCCGACGTCGAGGCGGCCTTCTGGCCGATCGCGCCATTCCCCTTCTCTTGCGGCGTCGTGCTCATGCTGCTGATCACCGGGGTGATCCTGGTGCGCAGCGACCTGTTCCTGGCGGCCGTAGGCTTCTTGGTAGGTCCGGCCATCGCGGTGCTGAACTGGCGCTACAACCGGGCGCTGGAAGAGCCGGCCACCCTGGCTCAGCAGCGGCGCGCCGACGTCTCCTCGGTCGCTCACGAGAGCTTCGACGGCGCGCTGGTCGTCAAGACGCTGGGCCGGGAGTCCGCCGAGACGGACCGTTTCGAAGTCGAGGCGCGGCGGCTGCGCGACGAGCTGGTGCGCTACGGAAGGATCCGCGCCCTGTTCGACCCGCTGATGGAAGCCCTTCCCAACGTGGGCGTGTTGCTGATCCTGGCTGTGGGCGTGTGGCGCATCTCGACCGGCGACCTGTCGGTGGGCGATCTGGTGCAGTTCGCCTACCTGTTCACCCTGCTCGCCTTCCCCATCAGGGCCATCGGCTGGGTGCTGTCGGACATGCCACGAGCGGTCGTCGGCTGGGAGCGTGTCCAGGGCGTGCTCGCCGCCACCGGCGACCTGCCGTACGGCTCGGACAGGGGCTTGGACGCCGAGGGTGCGGCCGCCGCCGACCTGGTCCATGTCGCCTTCGCCTACGAGTCGTCGACCGATGGTCAGGCGGGCTCGCCAGTCCTGCACGACGTGACCTTCGAGGCCACGCCCGGTCGCACCATCGCCATCGTCGGCCCCACCGGAGCCGGCAAGTCCACGATCGCCAGTCTCTTGGTGCGCCTCGCCGACCCGACCCAGGGCAGCGTCCACCTCGACGGGCAGGACCTGCGCACGCTCGCTCGCGGCGAGCTGTCGCGCAGCGTGGCGATCGTGTTCCAGCACTCGTTCCTGTTCGACGACACCGTGCGCGGCAACATCACGCTGGGCGAGCGCTTCTCCGACAAGCAAGTCCGCGCCGCCAGCGAGCTGGCGCAAGCCGACGGGTTCATCCGCGCCTTGCCTGACGGCTACGACACCGTGGTCGGTGAGCGGGGCACGTCACTGTCGGGCGGTCAACGCCAACGCATCGCGCTGGCGCGGGCGCTGACCCGCCGCCCTCGACTGCTGATCCTGGACGACGCGACCTCCAGCGTCGACACCACGGTCGAGGCCGCGATCCTGCACGGGCTGCGCGACGCCCGCCTGCCGGCCACCATCGCCGTGGTGGCCTACCGCCAGGCCACGATCCTGCTGGCCGACGAGATCATCTTCGTCGACCGCGGACGTGTGCAGGCGACAGGGACACACGAGCGGCTGCTGGAGACCGTTCCCGGCTACGCCCGGCTGGTGACCGCCTACGCCGACGAGGCGGTCCGGCGTGAGCGGCGGCGCTCCGACCAGGCGGTGCAGGAAGCGGAGGCGGCGTCGTGAGCACGACCGCACCGACCCTCGACAGCATCGACCGGGCCCGTCCGCAGGGGGCCTGGCCAACGCTGGTGCGGGGACTGCGGCTGTCACCGGAGTTCCGCGACGGCCTCGGCCTGACGCTGCTGCTGGCGCTGGTGGCGACGGCGGGGCGGGTCATCGTGCCGGTGGCGGTGCAGCAGGTCATCGACCGGGGCCTGCGTGGGCCCGGCGGCGTGGACGTCGCCATCGTGCTGCAGCTCAGCGGCGCCGCGTTGCTCGGCGTCGTGGTGACGTCCGCGTTCGGCTACGTCATGAACTACCGGTTGGCGACGGCGACGGAAACTGCCCTGGCGGCCCTGCGGGTCCGCGCCTTCCGCCACATCCACGACCTGTCGCTGCTGCACCACGCCACCGAGCACCGCGGCGCCCTGGTGTCGCGGGTCACCGCCGACGTGGACACCATCAGCCAGTTCATGCAGTGGGGCGGCGTGGTCCTGATCGTCAACGTCGGCCAGCTGCTGCTGGCCACCGCGGTGATGAGCTACTACAGCTGGCAGCTCACCCTGGTCGTGATCGTCACCTTCGCGCCCCTGGTATTCGTCCTGCGCTGGTTCCAGACCCGCCTGTCGGTGGCGTACGACATCGTCCGCGAGCGGGTGGGCGACATGCTGACCGCCATCTCCGAGAGCGTCGGGGGCGCCGACGTCATCCGGGCCTACAACATCGAGGAGCGGACCGACCGGCGGATCTCGCGTGCGGTGCAGCGCGAGTTCCGAGCGCACTACCGCGCCGGGCGCCTCGGTGCGTTCATGTTCTCCTCCGGCGAGCTGTTCGCGGCGGCGGCCACCGCGGCGGCGGTCGTGGTGGGCGTGCTGCTCGGCGTCGACGGGCAGCTGTCGGAGGGACGGCTCGTCGCCTTCCTGTTCCTGGTCACCCTGTTCGTGGGGCCGGTGCAGATCGCCACCGAGGTGCTGGATCAGGCGCAGACCGCGATCGCCGGCTGGCGGCGCATCCTCAACGTCTTGGACACCCGCCCCGACGTCGCCGATCCGGCCACTGCCGGCGGCGGCGGGGTCGACATCCCACCGGGGCCGGTCACCCTGCGCTTCGAGCACGTGGCGTTCGCCTATCCCGCCCGTGAGGCCGGGGCGGTCGCCGACACGGTGCTGCACGACGTGAACCTGGAGATACCTGCTCAGACCAGGGTGGCGGTGGTCGGTGAGACCGGCTCGGGCAAGACCACCTTCGCCAAGCTGCTCACCCGGCTCATGGACCCAACCGGCGGCCAGATCCTGGTCAACGGGGTGGCCTTGACCGAGGTGCGGTTCGCCAGCCTGCGGCGGCGCATCGTCATGGTTCCCCAGGACGGCTTCCTGTTCGACACCACCATCGCCGCCAACGTCGCACACGGCCGTCCCGGCATCGGCCAGGCCGACGTGGCGCTGGCCTTCACCGAGTTGGGCCTGGCCGACTGGGTCGAGTCGCTGCCCCAGCAGCTGTCCACGCGCGTCGGCGAACGCGGCGGGTCGCTGTCGGTCGGCGAGCGGCAGCTGGTGGCGCTCGCCCGCGCCTATGTCGCCAATCCCGACCTGTTGGTCCTGGACGAGGCCACCTCGGCGGTCGACCCTGCCACGGAGGTACGGCTGCAGCGCGCGCTGGACGGGCTGACCCGCGGACGGACCGCCATCGCCATCGCCCACCGCCTGTCCACCGCCGAGGCCGCCGACGAGGTGCTGGTTTTTGATAATGGTCGCATCGTGCAGCGCGGCCCGCACGACGACCTGCTCGCCCAGGACGGGGTGTACGCGGGCCTGCACCGCTCCTGGGTGGCCGGCAGCGCCGGCGGGCGGGCACCGGTGGCCCGATGACGTTCTGGGACCTGCCCTACGCCTCGCGGCGCCAGCCGGTGCTGGCCGACAACGTGGTGGCCACATCCCAGCCACTGGCGGCGCAGGCCGGGCTGGCGATGCTGGCGGCCGGCGGCAACGCCGTCGATGCCGCGGTGGCGGCGGCGGCGGCCTTGACAGTGGTGGAGCCGACCTCCAACGGGATCGGCTCGGACCTGTTCGCGCTGGTCTGGGACGGCCGGACCCTGCACGGTCTGAACGCCTCCGGCCGCTCCCCCGCCGCCCTGGACCCCGAGCCCTTGCTCGGCGCGCCGATGCCGCTGCGCGGCTGGGACGCCGTGACGGTCCCCGGAGCGGTGTCGGGCTGGGTGGCGCTGCACGAGCGCTTCGGGACGCTGGACCTCGAACAGCTTCTCGCCCCCGCGGTCGCCTATGCCGACGGTGGCTTTGCGGTGTCACCCATTACGGCGAAGGCGTGGGCCCGTGCGGCCACCGTCTTCGCCGGCAGCCCCGACTTCGCACCGTTCCTGCCCGGCGGCTGCGGCCCCGCCGCCGGCCAGCGCTTCGCCTTCCCAGCGCAGGGACGCACGCTGCGCACGATCGCCGCCAGCGGCGGAGACGCCTTCTATCGCGGGGCGCTGGCGGAGCGCATCGCGGCGCACGCGACGGCGGGGGGATCGCCGCTGTCCGGCGAGGACCTCGCCAGCCACGCCGCCGACTGGGTGCAACCGCTTGCGCAGCGGTGGGCTGACGTGGTGCTGCACGAGATTCCACCCAGCGGCCAGGGCATCGCGGCCCAGCAGGCGCTGGGGCTGCTCGCCGGCACCGACATCACCGACCACGCCCCCGACAGCGCCGACGCCGTGCACCTGCAGGCGGAGGCGATGAAGCTGGCCTTCGCCGACGCCCATCGCCACGTCGCCGACCCCGCGCACATGCTTGTGGAGGCGGCCGCACTGCTGGACCCGGCGTACCTGCGTGAGCGGGCCGCGCGGATCGATCCCGCGAGGGTGGGCGACCCCGACCACGGGTCGCCACCCGCCGGCGGCACCGTCTATCTGTGCACCGCCGACGCCGATGGCCGCATGGTGTCGCTGATCCAGTCGAACTACTACGGCTTCGGCTCCGGCGTCGTGGTGCCGGACACGGGCATCAGTCTGCAGAACCGAGGCGCCGGCTTCAGCACCGAGCGGGGACACCCCAACCAGCTGGCGCCGTCCAAACGGCCCTTCCACACGATCATTCCCGGCTTCTTGACCTCCTCGGACGGGAAAGCGCGGATGGCCTTCGGGGTGATGGGCGGGCCGATGCAGCCGCAGGGGCACGTGCAGATGGTGCTGCGGACCACGACTTGGGGGCAGAACCCCCAGGCCGCCTCGGACGCCCCCCGCTGGCGGGTCGAGTCCGGCCGCGGCCTGGCCCTGGAGGCCGGCGTCGACCCCGCGGTGCGCGCCGAACTTGCCCGACGCGGCCACGAGATCAGCTCGGATACTGACAGCTTCGGTTTCGGTGGGGCGCAGCTGATCGCGCGGACCGCCGGCGGGTGGCTGGCAGCCTCCGACCACCGCAAGGACGGCCAGGCCGCCGGCTTCTGATGCGCCGGCAGCGCACAAGTGGTCAGCGAACGCATGCGCGTCCTGGCAGGTTCAGCGACGAACTTTGCCACGTAGTTCAGCGGCTGTGCGTCGCCGTAGCCACCCCACTTCAGCGTCCATCACGACGGGAGCTTTCCGTCCCAGGAGGATCGACTCGCTGTACGGCACCAACGCGTCGTCGAACTACAGCGGCTACGCCAACGACGAGTTCGACCAGTTGATCTCGCAGGGCGAGCAGGCTGAGACCTCTGAGGAGAGCGTCCCGTTCTTCGAAGACGCGCAGGCCGTCCTCAACGAGGACATGCCGTCCATCCCTCTGTTCACCTCGGCGACGACTGGGGCGTGGCCCGAGGCCTGTGGAGAATCGTTGGGTCGCTTCCTTGCCCGGCGCACCTTGCAGCTGATCCCCGTCTTCTTCGGGGCAACCTTTTTGATCTACGCGATGGTCTTCGCGATCCCTGGCGATCCCGTGCGAGCGCTGTTCGGTGACCGCCCCGTCGCGGAGTCGACCATCCGGCAGATCGAGGAGGACTACAACCTCAACGACCCGCTGCTGGTGCAGTACGGCAAGTACATCGCCGGGGTCTTCCAAGGTGACCTGGGCCGCGACTTCCGAGGTCGCGACGTCGCCGAGATCATCGGTGATGCCTTCCCCGTAACCCTGCGCCTTGCAATCTTCGCCTTCACCTTCGAGGTCATACTTGGTCTGATCGCCGGCCTGCTGGCAGGGTTACGGCGAGCGTCGTTCATGGACTCCTTGGTGCTGGTCTCCACGACCGCGGTGATCTCCGTGCCGGTCTTCGCGCTCGGCTACACCGCGCAGATCCTGTTCGGCATCCAGCTCGATTTACTGCCGATCGCCGGGTTGCGCGACGGGTTGTTGAGCTATGTGCTGCCCGCGGCGGTGCTCGGGTCCCTTGGGCTGGCCTATACGGCGCGGCTGACCCGCACCAGCCTGGTGGAGAACCTACGGGCCGACTACGTGCGCACTGCGACGGCCAAGGGGATGAGCCGGCGCAGGGTGGTTGGCCGTCATGCGTTGCGCAACTCACTGATCCCTGTCGTGACGTTCCTGGGCACCGACCTCGGCGCGCTGATGGCGGGGGCGGTCGTCACTGAAGGCGTGTTCAACATCCCTGGCATCGGCCGTGAAGTCTTCGAGGCGACCCGGTCGCAGGAGAACACGGTGGTCGTTGGCATCGTCACCGTCCTGGTGATCGTCTTCATGTTCTCGAACCTGGTCGTGGACCTGCTCTACGCCTACCTGGACCCGAGGATCCGCTATGAGTGACGACACGCGCCTGCGCGGCCTCGAGCCCTCAGAGGAGCGGCCCGAGGAAGAGGAGGCGCGCCACGGCGAGGCCGTCATCAGCGGCATCGGTGCCACCGGTGTCGCCGAGACCGGCGGCGGGGCCACCATCCGCCAGGCGAGCCTGTGGCACGACGCCTGGGGAGAGCTGCGCCGCAGCCCCATCTTCATCGTGGCGGGACTGCTCATCCTGGTCTTCGTGACGATGGCGGTCGTACCGCAGCTATTCACCAGCGCCGACCCGCGGCTGTGCGAGCTGTCCAACTCGCTGGGACGGCCGAGCCGCGAGCACTGGTTCGGCTACGACCTGCAGGGCTGCGACTTCTACGCCCAAGTCATCTACGGCGCTCGGGCCTCGATCGCCATCGGGCTGCTCGCCACCAGCGCCGCGGCCCTGGTGGCGGTGGTCTTCGGTGCCATGTCCGGCTATTACGGCGGGGCGCTGGATGCCGTCATCGCCCGGCTGTCCGACATCTGGTTCGCCGTCCCGACCATTCTCGGCGGCCTGGTCATCCTCAGCGTCTTCGCGGAACGCGGCATCCTGCAGGTCAGCTTCGTGCTGATCGTGCTGGGATGGCCGACGATGCTGCGGCTGATGCGCTCGTCGGTGTTGTCGACCAAGGAGTCGGACTACGTCGACGCCGCCCGCGCCCTCGGCGGCACCGACCTGCGCGTCATCCGCCGGCACATCCTGCCCATCGCCATCGCGCCGGTGATTGTGTACGCCACCATTTACGTCGGCATCATCATCTCCGCCGAGGCAGCGCTGTCCTTCCTGGGGGGTCGGGCTGCAGCTGCCGGCGATCTCGTGGGGGCTGATGCTGTCGGAAGCTCAGAGCAGGGTGCTGACCTCGCCGCACCTGCTGTTCTTTCCCGGGATCTTCCTCAGCCTGACGATCTTCTCGTTCATCCTGATGGGCGACGCCCTGCGCGACGCGCTGGACCCGAAGCTGCGATGACCACGGAAGTTACCGACCAGCCCGCCCGCGACGACGCCGGCGTCGCGCCGCTGCTGGAGGTCGACGACCTCCACGTCGAGTTCCGCACCCGCCGCGGTGTGGTCAACGCCGTCAACGGCATCAGCTACTCGCTGCGCGAACGCGAGACGGTGGCGATCCTCGGCGAGTCCGGCTCGGGCAAGAGTGTCAGCGCCCAGGCGGTCATGGGCATCATCGACAGCCCACCCGGCTTCGTGACGAACGGCTCGATCCGGTTCCAAGGCCGGGACCTGCTGACCATGCCGGAGTCCGAGCGCCGAAGCATCCGCGGCGACCAGATCGCCATCATCTTCCAGGACGCGCTGTCGGCGCTGAACCCGGTGTTCAGCTTGAGCTGGCAGCTGGGCGAGATGTTCCGTGTCCACCGTGGCACGCCGCGCGGCGAGGCCCGCAAACGCGCCATCGAGCTGATGGACCGGGTCCGTATCCCGTCGGCGGCCGACCGGGTCGACAGCTACCCGCACGAGTTCTCCGGGGCATGCGCCAGCGCATCATGATCGCGATGGCGATGGCGCTGGACCCGGCGATCCTCATCGCCGACGAGCCCACCACGGCGCTCGATGTCACCGTGCAAGCGCAGATCATGCAGCTGCTGGCCGACCTGCAGGCGGAGTCGGGCCTCGGCCTTATCCTCATCACCCACGACCTTGGCGTGGTCGCCGACGTGGCCGACCGCATCGCGGTCATGTACGCCGGCAAGATCGTGGAAACAGCCGACGTGCACGACATCTACGGCGCGCCAGCCCACCCCTACACCAAGGGCCTCATCGCCTCGATCCCGCGCGCCGATCAAAAGGGCAGCCGGCTCAAACCGATCCGGGGCGCTCCTCCGAGCCTGATGCGGATCCCCTCCGGCTGCTCGTTTCACCCGCGCTGTGACTATGCCCGCCAGCGCTGCACCCACGACGTCCCGCCGCTGTACGCCGTGGCGGCTCCAGACAACGCCCAGGTCTCGCAGCGCTACAGCGCGTGCCACTACTGGCAGGAGGTCATCAGCGGGGAAGTGCCGGGTGAGGGGCGCGCGCCAGCGCGCCCGGCGGGCGGGGATGGAAACGGTGAGGTAGCGAGTGGCGGCTGACCTGCACGGCAACCCCAGAGCTGCCGGCGAGCCGCTGCTGCGCGTGGACAACCTCGTCAAGCATTTCCCGCTGAAGCAGGGCGTGGTGTTCAAGCGGCAGATCGGCGCCATCAAGGCCGTTGACGGCGTCAGCTTCGACCTACACCGCGGCGAGACGCTGGGGTTGGTGGGCGAGTCCGGCTGTGGCAAGTCAACGGTCGCCAAGACCTTGCTGCGTCTGGAGGAACCAACCAGCGGGCACGCCTACTACAAGGGCGATGACATCTTTGCGCTGTCAAGCTCGCAGCTGCGCCACATGCGCCGCCAGATCCAGATCGTCTTCCAGGACCCCTACTCCTCGCTCAACCCGCGGATGACGGTCGGCGACATCATCACCGAGGCATGGGAGATCCACTCCGGGGTCGTGCCGAAAAAGGAACGCTCCGAGCGGGCCCGTGACCTGCTGCGGCGAGTCGGCCTGTCAGCAGACGACGTCAACCGCTACCCTCACCAGTTCTCCGGCGGGCAGCGCCAGCGCATCGGGATCGCCCGCGGTCTGACGCTCAACCCGGACATCATCATCTGCGACGAGCCCGTGTCCGCGTTGGACGTGTCGGTACAGGCGCAGGTCATGAACTTGCTGGAGGAGATCCAGGACGAGTTCGGGATCGCCTACATCTTCATCGCCCATGACCTGTCGGTGGTCCGCCACATCTCCGATCGCGTCGCTGTGATGTATCTGGGCCGCATCGTGGAAATCGGCGACGAGGCCGAGATCTACGACAACGCCACCCACCCGTACACCCAGGCGCTGCTGTCGGCCGTCCCGATCCCGGACCCGACGGCGCGCGGCACCGGCGGGCGCATCCTGCTCGAAGGCGACGTCCCCTCGCCCGCCAACCCCCCGTCCGGCTGCCGCTTCCGCACGCGCTGCTGGAAGGCACAGGACGTCTGCGCCGAGGAAGATCCCGCCTTGCTCGACCGCTTCGGCCACGGCCACCCCAGTGCCTGCCACTTCGCCGAGCCGC
>JACCTL010000118.1 GCA_013812395.1 Euzebyaceae bacterium | reverse complement strand
GACTCGTAGCCGGCCAGGACCGCCGACGCCGCGATCAGCAGCACGACGACGACGCCGGCAAGGTCCTCCGCGCGACCGTAGCCGTAGGTGTAGCGGCGTGTCGCCTGGCGCCGGCCGATCGTGAAGGACTGCCTCACCGATGGGTTGCACCTGGTTGATCCGGACGTTGACACCGTCCCGCCTCCCGACCACGTCATCGGCAAGGCGCTCCTCGAATTCAGGCGGGGACGGTGGGTCGTCATACGGTTCAACCGCGACGAAACTCTGGCATCCGGATCCGGGGGTGGCAGGCCGGAACACCTATTGCGTCAGTGCCAACGGCGGTGGAGCGACTGACCACCGGCGTTCAACCGACACGAATTGCGGAGTATTCGTTGGGCGCGCGCCCGGGAACGCGCGGCCGGCACCCACCGCCGAGCTGCCGCCGAGCTGCCGCCGAGCCGGCCGGCCGGCGACAGTCCAGCGTCACAAGGTCGGATCAGGATCGCCGTCAGCGGCGGCATCCGCCACGTTGGGCAACGACTGCCAGATCAACGCCGTCGTTACAGCCGAACCGACGAAGGCGAACCAGAACGGCGCGATCAGGCCCCAGCGTTGGGCGATTGCGCCGCCGAGCAGCGTTCCCAGCGCAAGGGCACCGACCGAGCCGATCATGTAGACGCTCGTGACGCGCCCCAGCAGCGGCGCCGGCACCGCACGGTGCCGGACCGTGGTTGAGGTGGTGCCCCAGACCACGGCGTGGATGCCGAACAACGCCATAACGGCGCCGGCGACCACGGCAACCTTCGTCAGCGCCAGCGCCAGGTGGGTGCACGTCTCGATGACCAGTCCCACCCGCAGCAGCCAGGCGTAGCTGAAGTGTCGCTCGAGCCGCTGGTACACGGCCGCCCCCAACAACCCGCCGACGGCGCGGGCGGTGAGCAGCAATCCGAAGCCGACCTCGCTCAGCCCCAGCCGTTGCGTCGCATACAGGACCCAGATCGAGAACGCCGCCCCGAACGTGACGTTGAACACCGTGATCATGATGGCCAGCGTTCGCACCGGCGCGTGTCCCCACAGCCAACGCAGCCCCTCGGCCGCCTCAGCACGCAGCGATGTGGTGCGCGGTCCTGTGTCAGCCGGCACCGGCAGGTTGATTCTGGAGATCAGCGCGACGGAGAGCGCGAAACACAAGGCGTTGAAGCCGAACGGCACGGCCAGACCCAGCCCGAAGATGAACGCCCCCAGAGGCGGGCCGGCCAACTGGTTGGCGACGATCCGCCCGCCATGAATCCTGGCATTCGCCTGGCCGATCCCAGCCCTTGGGACTGCCACAGCGACGACCGTGCTGCTCGCGTTGTCGGCCAGCGTCTCGGCTGTGCCCAGCAGGAACATCGTTGCGTAGATCACGGGCAGGTCGCGGTACCCCAGCGCGATCGACAGCGCCAACACCGCCAGGATCAGGGCTCGGACGATGTTGACGGTGATGATCAGCAGACGCCGGTCCAACCGGTCGATGACGGCTCCCGCCAGGACACCGAAGAGCAGCCACGGCACTCGCTGGAGGAACAGGGCCATGGCGATGGCGAACGGCTCGAGCGTGACAGTAGCGACCAGCAGGGGCCCTGCCGCCAGCAACACGCCGTCGCCGAGATTCCCGACCGTTGAACTGGACCAGATCCAGTGAAAGTCCCTTCCGAGCCGTGCCGGAAGCAGCGCCTCGACCGCCCGTTGCACCCGCAAACCCTTCTCGCCGAACGTTCACTCGCTGCGACCCTAGATGCATGGCTATCTGCCGCGACCGCCGCGGAACCTCTCCGCAAGGAACACGACTGCCACAACAGCGAGACCGCTGCATCGACCTCCGGTCGCCTGGCGGGTTCGACTCCCGTCCACCTCCGTCACAGCGCTACGAGCAGGGGTCGTTGCCCACGTCGCGGGTCACGCCGTCAATGTCGATGAAGCGCCAACGGACGTCGTCAGGACGCAGTCGCAGCCGCAGGATGCCGTGGTGAGTCCCGTCGCGGAACTGGCTGTTGGGCAGCGCGGTGCCGAACCCGTAGTGGTTCTTTCCGCCCGTGCCGGCGACGAACTGCCGCACCCCGGCCACCCGGTTGTACCTGCCACGGGGGCCTTGGGGCGCGAAGCGCTCATAGGAGTGATCGTGGCCGGAGACCAGGACGTCGACGCCCCGGCGGTACAGGATCTGAAACAGCGGCAGAACCCTGGAGTCGGACCCGTGTCGGCCTGAGCTGAACCTCGGATGATGCCAGTACGCCAATGTGCAGTCGTTGGTGTGCAACGACAGGTCATTGCGCAGCCAGACCCCCTGCGGCGAGTAGCGGGTGCAGCCGCCAGCCTCGACGCAGTTGGAGTTCAGGGCGATCACATGCCAGGTTCCCAAATCGAAGCTGTACCAGCCCTCGCCGCGAGTTCCGGCGGCGTCGCCGAAGTAGTCGAAGTAGCCCGCCGCGCCCTCGTCGCGGTACTCGTGGTTGCCGAGGGCGGGACGCGTGATGTCCTTGACCCGCCCCCAGGTCGGGTCGTACGACGCCTGGAACGCCTCCAGCGTGCCGTCCTCGTACTGGTTGTCACCGACCGTCAGCACAGCGTCGTAGTTGGCCTCCAGCAGCAGGTCCGACGTGGCCTTGTGGCGACACTGGTCCCCGAACCCGAGGCCGTCGTTGAAGAAGCCGCTCGCCGGGTCGCAGGCGATGTCGCCGCCGACGGCGACCAGCGCGGAGCCGGTGTCGTTGGCGGTACCCGCACCGCTGCGTTCACGGTCGGCTGTCCGTGCTGGTGTTGCCCCCAGGGCCTCGGACGTTGCGGCCGGCGCTGACCAGCCGGCGGCCAGGAAGGCTGCCACGAGCAGCGCGGCGGCGACGGGCTTGCTGGTGTTCGGACGACTAGTCATTACTGTGCATCTCGGCAGCCGGGGCCGACGCCTGAGCGGTATGTGCGACGCTGGCCTCCACGCCACTCACGCGCCCGCGCCTGATCCGGGTGCTCACTCCAGGAGCCGGAATGCTGCTGCTGTACGTCCTCGCCGCCGCCACCGCCTGCGGGCTGGCGCTGCAGGCCCTGCACATCCCCGGCGGCCTCATCTTTGGCGCGCTGATCGGCGCCGCCGCGGTGAGCCTGGTCACCGGCGAAAGCGTCGCCGTGCCCTCCGCTGTGCGCTCCGCCGCCTTCATCGTCATCGGGGCGACGATCGGCGTGACGGTGACCCGCTCCGCGTTGACGACCTTGCGCCCCGTGCTGCTGCCCGCCCTCCTGGCCGCCGTGCTGCTCATCCTTGCCGGCCTGGGGATCGCCTACCTGCTGCGCGTGCTGGGGCTGGCGCCGCCCGGCGACGTCCTGGCCACCTCTCCCGGTGCACTGAGCGTCATCACCGCGATCGCCGCCGAGCAAGGGGTGGGAGCCGTGCAGGTCGCGACCTTCCACCTCGTGCGGGTCATCCTGGTGCTGGTGTCCCTGCCAGTCGTCATCTCGCTGCTGCTGAAACCGAACTCATGACCCTGCCGCTGTTTATCGTCGACGCCTTCAGCGACCGCGCCTTCGGCGGCAACCCCGCGGGCGTGGTCCTGCTGCCGAGTCCCGCGGACCCGGGCTGGATGCAGTCGGTCGCCGCCGAGCTGCGCCATTCCGAGACCGCCTTCCTGCATGCCACGGACGGTGCCTGGGCGCTGCGCTGGTTCACCCCGGCGGCCGAAGTGCGCCTGTGCGGGCACGCCACCCTGGCCGCTGCCCACGTGCTGTGGTCAGCCGGTCGGGCTGACGCGGGCGCCACCGTGGCGTTCGAGACCGCCAGCGGACGGCTCACCGCGCGACGGCGCAACGGGTTCGTCGAGCTCGACTTCCCGGCCCAGCCGGCAGCCATGGCGCCCGCGCCAACCGGGCTGCTGGAAGCTGTCGGCAGCGAGCCGACGGCGGTCGCCAGCAACGGGACCGACTGGTTGCTGGAGCTCGCCGACGAGGCTTCGGTCATCGCGGTGGCCCCGGACTTCGCCAAGCTGGTCGAGGTCGACGCCCGAGGCGTGATGGTCACCGCCACCTCCCAGCGTCGCGGCGTCGACTTTGTCTCGCGCTGGTTCGGGCCCGCCGTTGGTGTCGACGAGGACCCGGTCACCGGCTCGGCGCATTGCGCGCTCGGCCCGTGGTGGGCGGCCCGGCTCGGGTGCGACGAGCTGGTCGGCTACCAGGCGTCGTCGCGGGGCGGCACCGTGCGGGTCCGCGTCGTCGGTGACAGGGTCCGTCTCGCGGGCTCTGCCGTCACCGTCGTAACGGGCCAGCTGCTGGCGCCGGGCTAGCCTCGGCAAGGATGCTGCTTGCTCTTGCCCACGGGCTGATGGACGTCGGCCCGCTGCCGGTTCCGGCGAATGTGCTGCTGGGCGGCAGTGGCGGCGTCCTGCTCGGTGCGGCGGCGCTCACCTCCCGCCGTGTCGCTGGCCATCGTCGTTCCCGCCGCCCTCGGCCCTGCCGATGTCGCCGCCAACCCGGCCCCGCGGCTGCTGTTCACGGTGCTGTGGGCGGGGCTGCTGCCAGCCTCCCTGCTGCTCGGCCCGGTCTGGCGCGAGTGCAGCCCATTGCGGGGGTTGGCGTCCCTGCTGGGGCAGGGGGCCTCGCGTGCTGCCCGCCGGCCTCGGCGTCTGGCCCACAGTGGTGGCGGCGGTCGTCTTCAGCGGCGTCGAGCAGCTATCGGGTCAGTCAGCACCGCTGGTGCTGGCCTTTCTCGCCGCCTACGCGCTGGCGCAGCTGGCCGGGATCGCGGTCTACGGGTCGTCATGGCTGGGCGCGGGCGACCTGTTCGAGGTCTATTCCACCGCGCTGGGGCAGCTGGCTCCCATCGGCCGCGACGACAGGGGACATGTGCGATGGCGGCATCCGCTGTTGGCGCTGACGACCGAACCCGTCCCGCCAGGGTTTGTTGCGCTGGTCGCCGTCCTGGTTGGCACGGGGCTGTACGACGGCGCGGTCTTGGCGGGACTGCCGGGCGGGATGCTGGCGCTGGCAGCCTGGATGGTCGCAACCACCGCCGTGCTGGTCGCCGGCACCCGCCAAGCCTGGTTGGCGCCGGCCTTGTTGCCGCTGTTGGCCGGCCAGCTCGCCGGCCACTACCTCGGCCCCTTGCTGGTGGACACCCAGGTCGCGGCTGTGCTGGCCTCCGATCCCTTCGGTCGCGGTTGGGACCTGCTGGGCCTATCGGGCGCCGAGATCGTCGACCCTCCGCTGCCCGGCACGCTGGCTTTGTGGCTACAGCTGGCACTCCTCGTCGGCGGTCATGTCCTGGCGATACTGGTCGCGCAGCGGCTGACCGCCGGCTGCCATGACGCCCGCACCGCCGGCGCGGTGCAGTTTCCCTTCCGCCTGGCCGTGCTGACCGTGCTGCTCGCTGCGGTGTGGCTGCGCTTCGTGGGGCCGGCGTGATCCTCGGCGCCCCAGCGTGATCCCCGCATGCTCCCCGTTCTGGCCTTCCACGCCTCTGACCTGCTGGCCGTCGCGGCGATCCTGGCCGTGTGGGTCGTCCTGCGCCGGCTGCGCCGAGGACGCCGCCGACGTGACGGGTAGGCTCACCGCCCCGCCAATGGAGCGCCCATGCCAACGCCCGCACCCCCGTACCCCGGCTACCTCGAACGGCTCTTCGAGGCCATCCAGCGAGACGCCGCCGAGGCCGAACCGCTGACCTCGCCCCACGACGGCGCGCCTGCCGACGTGCGCGACCGCCTGACGGCCGCGGTCGAGCAGATCGCCGGCGAGCTCGTCGACCTGTCACACACCATCCACGCCAACCCGGAGCTGGGCTACGAGGAGCACGATGCGGTGCGCGCCGTCGCTGAGCTGCTGGCGCGCCATGGCCACGACGCCGAAGTCGGCGCCTACGGCGTCGGGACGGCGCTGCTCGCCCGCGCCGGCGAGGGACGCCCGCGCGTGGCCGTACTCGCCGAGTACGACGCGCTGCCCGGCATCGGCCACGCCTGCGGGCACAACGTCATCTGTTCGACGGCTGTCGGGGCGTTTCTGGCGCTGGCCGGCGTTATCGGCGACCTCGACGGCTCTGTGGAGCTGATCGGCACGCCCGCCGAGGAGGGCGGCGGCGGCAAGGAGCTGATCGCCAGGGCCGGCGGCTTCGACGAGGTCGACGCCGTCGTGATGCTGCACCCCACCGGCTTCGAGGCCGCCGAGCACCCGTGGATCGGCGTGCGGACCGTGGACGTGACCTACTCGGGACTGAGCGCGCACGCCGCGGCGATGCCGTTCATGGGCCGCAACGCCCTCGACGCGGCCGTCAACGCCTATACCGGCATCGCGCAGCTGCGGCAGCACATGCTGCCCAGCGACCGGGTGCACGGGATCATCACCAACGGCGGGCAGAAGCCCAACATCGTTCCCGAGAAGGCTGCGGCCAGCTTCTACCTGCGCTCTGCCGAGCCGGAGACCTTGACCGTGCTGGCCGAGCGAGCCCGCGAGATCTTCGAGTCCGCCGCCACCGCCACAGGCACACAGGTCGAGATCGACTGGGACCCGGTGCCCGTCTACCTACCGGTGCGCAACAACCACCCGCTGGCGGCTCGCTGGGCGACCAACGTCGCCGGTCGCGGGCGCCGGTCCCTGCCGGAAGGCGTCATCCCCGGCGCGCTGACCGGCTCTACCGACCTCGGCAATGTCAGCGTCCGGGTGCCCTCGATCCACCCGACGCTGGCTATCGCTCCCGCCGGCGTCGCGATCCACAACCCCGAGTTCGCCGAGCACGCGGCCAGCGCGGCGGCCGACGCCGGCGTGGTCGACGGCGCCATCGGGCTGGCCCTGACTGCGGCGGACTACCTGACCGACGCGGCGCTGCGCGAGGCGGTCGCCGAAGACTTCGAGGCTGGCGGTGGCAAGCTCGACGTCGACGCCCTCCTGGCCTGATCCCGAGGTGCTGTGACGTTGCCACCGCAAGGGCGCAAAAGTCACCGCACCTCGGGTTCGGGGACCGGGGCGGCGCCTCCGGAGACCGCGGCGCGGCGGTCGGGGACCGGGGCGGCGCTGGGTCTGGCGGCCCTGCTCGGCGCTGCGGGCCTCGCCCACTTCGTCGCGACCGACGCCTACGCGGGGATCATCCCGCGCGCGCTGCCGGCGCCCCGGGCGTGGGTCTACGCCAGCGGCGCCGCCGAGCTGGTCTGCGCCGGCCTGGTCGCCGGCCCGCGCACCCGGCGTCTCGGCGGTTGGCTCACCGCTGGCCTGTTCATCGCCGTGTTCCCCGCCAACGTGCAGATGGCGCTGGACGGCGGCATCGCGGGGGGCGGGCTGCTTGGCCCGCCGCTGATCGCCTGGTTGCGCCTGCCCCTGCAGATCCCGCTGATCGCCTGGGCCGTGTGGGTCGCCCGCCACTGACCCGGGGTCAGGGTGTGGGGGCGTGACGGCGGATCCACTCGTGCATGGCCACGCCCGAGGCCACGCCGGCGTTGATGGAGCGGGTCGACCCGAACTGGCGGATTGACAGCACCTGGACGACCGCCTCTCGCGCCGCCGGCGACAGGCCCGGGCCTTCCTGGCCGAACAGCAGCACGCATGCCCGAGGGAGTGCGGCCGTGTCGATCGGCACTGCCCCCGGCAGGTTGTCGACGCCAAGCAGCGGCAAGCCCTCGCCCCCCGCCCAGGCAGCGAGCGCGCCGACGTCGTCGTGGTGGCGCACGTGCTGGTAGGCCTCGGTGACCATCGCTCCGCGCCGGTTCCAGCGCCGACGTCCCACGATGTGCACGGCGGCGGCGAGGAAGGCGTTGGCGTTGCGGACGACCGCGCCGATGTTGCGGTCGTGCTGCCAGTTCTCGACCGCGACATGGAACGGGTGGCGGCGGGCGTCCAGGTCGGCCACGATCGCCTCCACCGACCAGTAGCGGTAGCGATCGACGACGTTGCGTCGATCGCCCTCGACGAGCAGCGCCGGGTCCAGTCGCTCGTCGTCCGGCCACGGCCGCGGGTGCGGTCCGACCCCCACAGCGGCGCTGTCCCCGCCCATCGTGGTCTCGTCTTGTGTCCTACCGCTGCCGCTACTTGAGGACTGCACGGCGATAGGCTCGCAGGGCTAGAGGGACCGCGCGTCCGCGCTCGCGCGCTACTTCAGGACTGGGGTAGGGGCTTGGCGGCCGGCGCGTTAGCATCTACACCCCGGCTTGACCGGATTTCCAGCACCCCGGCAACCATCACGAAGCGCGGTGAAGTGTCCCATGGCGGACCAGCAGAGCACCCACGAGTTCGGCTCCAACTTTTGGATCGTGGACGAGATGTATCGGCAATACGTGGCCGATCCACAGTCCGTGGCGGAGTCCTGGCAGGAGTTCTTCTCCGACTACACGCCGTCCTATAACGCTCCCGGGGCCTACGGCAGCCCTCGTGACCACGACGGCCCGCCGACCTCCAGCGACGCCGACGAGAAGCCCGAGACGGCGGCAGCCCCCGCCCCCGCTCGGCGCCAGCGGCAGCCGCAGCCCGCCCCCGCCGAGGCCAGCGGCTCGCACGAAAACGGGCAGGCTCCCCCAGACGCCAAGCCGCTTCGCGGTGTCGCCGCCGTGCTGGCCGAGAACATGAACGACAGCCGCTCGATGCCGACCGCGACCTCGATCCGAGTGCTGCCGGCCAAGCTGTTGGAGGTCAACCGGCGGATCCTGAACAACCAGCTCGGCCGCACCCGTGGCGGCAAGGTGAGCTTCACCCACCTCATCGGCTGGGCCATCGTCAAGGCCGTCGACCAGATGCCGGTGATGACCGCCTCCTACCTCGAGGCCGACGGCAAGCCGCTGGTCCGCAGGCCCGAGCACTTCAACCTCGGCCTAGCCGTCGACGTCGCGCGCAAAGACGGCTCGCGCACCCTGCTGGTGCCCAACATCAAGGATGCGGACACGCTGACCTTTGCGGGCTTCTTCCGCGCCTACCAGGAGCTGATCCGCCGCGTCAAGGCCAACGAGCTGGACGCCGAGATGTTCGCCGGCACCACCATCACGCTGACCAACCCCGGCACCGTCGGCACGATCGGCAGCGTGCCGCGCCTCATGCCCGGCCAGTCGGCGATCATCGGCACGGGGGCCATCGACTACCCCGCCGAGTACCAGGGAGCAGATCCCCGCACGCTGGCACAACTCGGCGTCGGCAAGGTCCTGACCGTCACCTCGACGTACGACCATCGCGTCATCCAGGGCGCGGAGTCCGGGCTGTTCCTGCAGATCGTCCACCAGTTGCTGCTGGGCGAGCACGCGTTCTACGACGAGATCTTCGACAGCCTGCAGATCCCCTACGAACCGGTCCGCTGGCGCCGCGACGAGCACGTCGCCAGCGCCCCTCCGGGCAGCGCCGCCCACGCCGACAAGCAGGTGGCGGTCGGTCGGCTGATCAACGCCTATCGCGTCCGCGGCCACCTCATCGCCAACCTCAACCCGCTGGCCCACACCTTCACGCGGGTGCACGCAGAGCTGGACCCCGCAACCTATGGCCTGACGATCTGGGACCTCGACCGGGAGTTCGCCTCCGGAGGGCTGGCCGGCAAGTCGCGCATGACCCTCGGCAGCATCCTCGGCGTGCTGCGTGACGCCTATTGCCGCACGGTCGGCGTGGAGTACATGCACATCCAGGAACGCGAGCAGAAGGCTTGGATCCAGGCGCGCGTCGAGGGCGTGAACGACCGGCTGTCGGTCGAGGATCAAAAGCACATCCTCGGCCAGCTCAACGCCGCCGAGGCGTTCGAGCGCTTCCTGCACACCAAGTACATCGGGCACAAGCGCTTCTCACTCGAAGGCGCGGAGTCGACGATCCCGATGCTGGACGCGGTGCTCAACGCCGCGGCCGACAACTACGGGGTCACCGAGGCGGTGCTGGGCATGGCACACCGCGGCCGCCTGAATGTCCTGGCCAACATCCTCGGCAAGGACTACGACAAGATCTTCCGCGAGTTCGAGGGCGACATCGATCCGGACTCGGTGCAGGGCTCCGGCGACGTCAAGTACCACCTCGGCGCCAAGGGGTCGCACAAATCCCCCCAAGGCAACGAGGTCTTACTCACATTGTCGGCCAACCCCAGCCACCTGGAGGCCGTCGACCCGGTCGTGGAGGGCATGGCCCGCGCCAAGCTTGACCAGCTCGAAGCGGGATTGGACAACCCGCCGGTGCTGCCGCTGCTGGTGCACGGTGACGCGGCCTTCGCCGGGCAGGGGGTCGTGGCCGAGACGTTCGCGCTGTCGCAGCTGCGCGGCTACCGCACCGGGGGGACCGTGCACCTGGTGATCAACAACCAGGTCGGCTTCACGACCGGGCCGCAGCAGGCGCGCTCGTCGACCTACGCCACCGACGTCGCCAAGATGGTCCAGGCGCCGATCCTGCACGTCAACGGCGACGATCCCGAGGCCTGCGTGCGGGTGATGCGCCTGGCGATGGCGTTCCGCCAGGAGTTCGGCAAGGACGTCGTGGTCGACATGGTGTGCTACCGCCGCTGGGGTCACAACGAGGGCGACGACCCCTCCTTCACCCAGCCGATGATGTACGCCGCCATCGAGAACCGCCGTAGTGTCCGCAAGCTGTTCACCGAGGAACTGGTCAACCGCGGCGACCTAACGGTCACCGAGGCCGAGCAGGCGCTGGACGACTTCCGCGGTCGCCTCGAGTCCGCGCTCAAACAGACCCGCGACACCCGTGGCCCCGCCGACATCGAGGCAAGGGCACCCGAGCTCATCGGGGTGCTGCCCCCCGTCGAGACCGGCGTCGAGCGCGAGGTGCTCGACCGGATCGCCGAGGCGATTACGTCAGCCCCGCCCGACTTCACGATCCATCCCAAGCTGGCCAGGCAGCTGGACAAGCGCCGCGCGCAGCTGGCCAACGACGCCGTCGACTGGGCGCTGGCCGAGGCACTCGCCTTCGGCAGCCTGGTACTGGAGGGCACGCCAATCCGCCTCGCCGGGCAGGACTCGCGGCGCGGCACGTTCAGCCAGCGTCACAGCGTGCTGGTCGACTACAAGACCGGCAACGAGTGGACGCCGCTGGACAACTTGGATGGCGCGGGAGCGGTAGGCGGCCCCAGGGCGCACTTCGCCGCCTACGACTCGCCGCTCAGCGAGTTCGCGGCGATGGGCTTCGATTACGGCTACTCGGTGTCGCGCAAGGACGCACTGGTGCTGTGGGAGGCGCAGTTCGGTGACTTCGTCAACGGCGCGCAGATCATCGTCGACCAGTTCATCGTCGCCGCCGAGGACAAGTGGGGCCAGACATCCGGGCTGGTGTTGCTGCTGCCGCACGGCTACGAGGGGCAGGGCCCGGAACACTCGTCAGCGCGCAAAGAACGGTTCCTGACCTTGGCGGCCGAGGACAATATCCAGGTCGCCGAGCCGTCCAACGCCGCCCAGTACTTCCACCTGCTGCGCCGCCAGATGCACCGCGGCGTGCGCAAGCCGCTGATCGTGCTCACGCCAAAGGGTCTGCTGCGGGCCAAGCCGGCGGCCTCCCCGGCGTCGGCCTTCACGCAGGGTTGCTTCCAAGAGGTGCTGACCGAGGACGCGGGGCCGGATCCCGACTCGGTGAAGCGCGTGGCGCTGTGCTCGGGCCGGGTGGCCTACGACCTCATGGCGGCGCGCGACGACAAGGAAGCGCCGGTCGCCGTGGTCCGCGTCGAGCAGCTCTACCCGTGGCCGCAGGACCGGATCCGCGAGGCGCTGGCGCACTACCCCAACGCCATGCAAGTCGTGTGGGTGCAGGACGAGCCCGACAACATGGGTGCCTGGCCGTTCGTGCATCAGCGGCTGCACCGGCTGCTGCGCGAGGACTACCGGCTGACCCACGGGGCCCGCATCGAGAGCGCGAGCCCCGCGACCGGCAGCGCCACGATCCACGAGCAGGAGCTGCGCCAGCTGTTGGCCAGTGCGCTGGGCGACGACTGATCGGTGGCTGCAGCCAGCGACCACGGGACCGAGGATCGAGCGCCCCAGAACTCGGCCCCAGCCCAGGCACCCCAGAGCCGTGCCTTGTCTGACGGAGAGTTCGCCGGCGACCTGCTGCGGTTCATCGAGGCGTCCCCGAGCCCGTTTCACGCCGTGGCCGAGATGGCGCGCCGGCTGCAGGCTGCCGGTTTCCAGCGCCTCGACGAGCGGTCGACGTGGCAGCTGTCGACCCGCGATCGGCGCTACGTCGTGCGCGACGGCGGCAGCATCACGGCGTTCGTCGTCGGCACCGGCGCGGCCTCGGAGTCCGGGTTCCGGCTGATCGGCGCGCACACCGACTCCCCAGTCCTCAAGGTCCGCCCACGCCCTGACGTACGGCGGTCCGGCCACCGCCTGGTCGGCGTCGAGCCTTACGGCGGCCTGTTGCTGCACACCTGGATGGACCGGGACCTGACCTTGGCCGGACGCGTCGCCTGCCGCGCGGCGGACGGCAGCGTCGAGCTGCGGCTGCTGCGTCTGCCAGGCGCCTGGCTGCGCATCCCGTCACTGGCGATCCACCTGTTCCGCGAGCTGCGAGAGGAGGGGCTGCGCCTGGACCCGCAACGGCACATGGTGCCGCTGTGGGCTGCCGGCGACGGGCCAGGGCTGATGGCTGCGGTCGCCGACCACCTCGGCGTGGATTTCGATGCGCTGCTGGCCTGGGACCTGGTCACCGCCGACACCCAGCCGCCGGCGCTGGGCGGTGCCGACAGCGCCTATGTCTTCGCGCCGCGGCTGGACAACCTCGGGTCCTGCCACGCCGGCCTGACGGCTCTGCTGGCCGCCGAGGCCGGCGCCGCCACGCAGGTGGTCATCGCCAACGACCACGAGGAGGTCGGCTCCGGCAGCGCCGAGGGCGCCCGAGGGCCGTTCCTCGACGACACCCTCCGCCGGATCTGCGCCGCCGCGGACCCCGCTGCCAGCGACGGGCAGGCGTTCGCCGTCGCGGTGGCGCGGTCCAAGTTGGTCAGCGCCGACATGGCGCACGCGGTCCATCCGAACTATGCCGACCGCCACGAGCCGGGGCACCAGCCTCGCCTGGGAGGGGGTCCGGTCATCAAGCACCACGCCGGCCAGTCCTACGCCACCGACGCCGGCACCGCCGGATGGTTTGTCGCACGTGCCCGGGACGCCGGTGTGGCCGTCCAGCACTTCGTGACACGCGCCGACCTGCCGTGCGGTTCCACCATCGGCCCGGTGACCGCCGCCCGCGTCGGCATCCCGACCGTGGACGTCGGTAGTCCCATGTTGTCGATGCACTCGATCCGCGAGCAGGCCGCCGCAGCCGACATCGCCCCGATGGTGGCGGTGCTGCGAAGCCATCTGGAGCATCCGGACAGCTAGGCTGCCCGGCATGGCGATCGGGCGAAGGTTGTTGCGGCGCAAGCA
>JACCTL010000110.1 GCA_013812395.1 Euzebyaceae bacterium | reverse complement strand
ACGTTCCGCGCGTGGCGGCTGCAGGGGTAAGGCGCGACGACAGCGTCAGAGACGCCGAGAGCGTTGGCCCAACCGACGACGGAACCGACCGACAAACCACAACCGTCTGAGCCGTCAGCCAGCCAAGTGGAGCCCAAGGAGCCCGCGTCGTCTCTGCTCGGGGGCCTCGCTGAAGGAGGCCGAGCAACCATCGGGTAGCGGCTGTCTTTCTAGCGGTGTCCCTAACACCTCCGGGTGTCCGCGCACCGACCCGTTGCGACACACTCACCCGGATGGCGGACAGGTGCGGGGCATGAGTGACCCTTCACGGGCTCCTGATCGGGAGCACATCTTTCGATCGCTGTACGAGGCGGTCTATGCGGACCTCTTGAGATTCGTGCAGCGCCGCGCAGCCCCGGACCTCGCCGACGACGTTGTCGCAGACGCATTCCTGGTCGTGTGGCGTCGCCTTGACGAATTGCCCCGTGAGCACGAGGACGCGCGAGCGTGGGTCTTCGGCATCACCCGCAACATGCTGCTGAACGAACGACGGGGCGGGCAGCGTCGCCGCGCGCTGGGGGTACGCCTCGCAGACGCCACAACGCAACGCGGTGTCGAAGCGGAAGCCGACCTGGTGGTCAGCGCGGTCGACCTCCGCAAAGCGTGGGCGCTCCTGTCTGAGATTCATCAAGAGGTGCTCGGCCTCGCTGTCTTCGAGGGACTCAGGGCGCCGCAGGCAGCGGCTGTGCTCGGTATCTCACCGGTGGCGTTCAGGTTGCGTCTAAGCCGAGCCCGCCGAGCGCTCCGGCTGCGCTTCGATCACCTGCCACAGCCATCCGGCACCTCGGCCGCCGTCACTGAGAGGACCACCACGTCATGACCCGCATCCGCGACATCGACACCGCGCTGCGCTCCCTCGACGCCGCCCCCTCGCAAGTCGATCCGGACAGTGCGCGCGCGTGTGCCCACCTCCAGCGCATCCTTTCAACCGACCCGTCGCCGGATCCGCTGCAGCAGTCCTTGGCGACGCCGACCGGCCGCGCCGGCCTCCCGCGACGTGCCGCACCGGCACCTCGCAGGGTTGCGCTCGCCACCGTTGTGCTGGCAGCGGTCACCGCCGCCGTCGTCGCGCTGCCGTCTCTGAGCGGCGGTGACCAGGCATTCGCTAGCTGGACGCCCGCTCCGCGTGGCATGACGGAGCAGGAAGCCGCTGACGCAGCGGCCAGCTGTCGCCAGATGCAACAGGACGGAGCCGGCGCCGAGTACGCCGATCGTCTCGGCAGTGCCGAACCTGTCATCGCTGAGCGACGCGGGCTGTGGACCACGGTGGTGCTTGCCGCCGCCGACGGCTTCTCCGCCATGTGCATCGCCGACGATTCCACGCGTCTGTTCGCCGACGGCATGATCGGCTCCGTCGGAACGCCGAGCGACTACGCTCCTCCCGGACCCCGTGACCTGATCGCCACGTCCCTGGGCGCCGGCACGACGGAGGCTGGTGATCTCTCCCTGGCTGCCGGCGTTGCTGGACCCGACGTCGTCGCAGTCGCGTACGCCAGCCCAACGCACGGGACCGTGGCCGCGACCGTGTCCCAGCGACACTTCGCGCTCTGGCTGCCCGGCGACGAGTTCAAGGAGGCGTCCAGCAGCGGAGTCAAGGTCGAGGTGACGTACCGCGACGGCAGCACGCGCACCGCCCGGCTAACGCTCTGATCCGCGTCAGGACAGCCGATTTCCCGTCGCAACGCCCCTCTGCAGATGTCACCAGAGGCCGCAGACAACCTTCCGGTAGCGGCTGAACTCGGAACTCTGGTGGACGAGCGTAGTTGAGGGCGACCACCGCGGCGTTGCGTTCCGGTTCGGCCAGCGCGTCGAAGCTCAAAGAGCCAGGCTTGAGAAGAGGCGGGAAGCGCTGCCCCCGAGGGCGAGACCCGTCGCCGCTGACCTCAGATCGGCGGTTGCGGGTCGTACTGGATGTAGCGCCGTATCACACGCGCCCGGTCGGGAGAGTGGAGCCTGGCAATCA
>JACCTL010000023.1 GCA_013812395.1 Euzebyaceae bacterium | reverse complement strand
ACGGAGCCGATGGCGATGTCCAGGGTCTGGGCGATCTCGGCGTAGCGGTAGCCGCTGTGGCGCAGCAGCAGGGTGGCCCGCTGGCGTTCGGGCAGCCCGGCGAGGGCGGCACGCACCTCGGCCTGCTCCTCGGAGCGCAGCACCGCCAGCAGCGGTCCCGCACCTTCGACCTCGGCCAACGGCTCCAGGCGCGCGGCACGGTCCACGCGCTCGCGGGCCCGGCGGCGGCCGCGGACCCGGTTGAACGAGTCGTTGATCGTCACCCGCCGCAGCCACGCGGCGACCTCGCCGTCGGGGCGGTCGAGCACCGCCGCGCCGGCGAGCTTGGCGAACGCGTCCTGCGCGGCGTCCTCGGCGTCGCCACGGTCACCCAGCACCCGCCACGCCAGCCCGTAGACCTCGCCGTAGCGGGCCCGGAAGACGTCGTCGAAGCGGTCGCTCACACCCTGTCCAACACCGCCGCCGCGCCCCTTCTTACACCCGGGGTCCCGCGACGTTGTCGCGCGTGCGTTGACAACGTCGCGGGACCCCTCGCTGCAGGCCAGCCGAGGCGTATCGCGTAGTACACGCTACTTACTCGGTCTCTAATAAAGGAACATCGGCTTGCCGCCCACGTCGCGGACCTTTGGGCGGTAGTTCTCGGCGTCGTACAGCGCGTCCACGTCCACGCGCCGGGCTCCCTGGCGGGTCGCCGAGATCGGCACGTTGGTGTAGCTGCCGTTGCGCAGCGCGACCATCCGCCCGCGAGAGCCCGACACCGCCAGGTCGGCGGCCATCACCGCGTAGTTGGTGGCGACCATCAGATCCAACGAGTCGGGGTTGCCCGAGCGCATCAGGTAGCCGACCTGCTGGGCGATGATCCCCTCGCCGGTCCTGGCCTTGAGCAGGTCGCCGGTCAGCGCGCCGATGCCGCCGAGCTTGCGGTGGCCGTAGGCGTCCTCCTCGCCGGACAGCTGCAGCTCGCCGCCGTCGAGGGTGGCGCCCTCGGAGATCGTGACCATGGCGTAGCCGCTGGGGTTGGCGCGCTTGTCGCTCATCAGCAGTTCGGCGAGGCGGTCGATGGAGAACGGGATCTCGGAGATGATCGCGCGGTCGACTCCGGCCAGGTAGGCCGAGATCAGCGAGGTCTCCCCGCTGTAGCGGCCGAACAGCTCCACGACCGCCAGCCGCTCGTGGGAGCCGGCGCTGGTGCGCAGGCTGTGGATGAACGACACGCTGCGGGTCACGGCCGTTGAGAAGCCGATGCAGTAGTCGGTGCCGTGCACGTCGTTGTCCATCGTCTTGGGGATGGCAACGACCGGCACGCCCTCTTCGTGCATCCGCAGCGCATAGGACAGGGTGTCGTCGCCGCCGATCGGGATCAGCGCGTCGATACCGAGCTTGGCGAGGACATCGAGCACGTGCGGGGTGAAGTCGCTGGGGCCCTCGGCTGCGGCTCGGCCGCGCAGGAACTCGGGCACGTCACCAGCCTTGACGCGGCCCGGGTTGGTGCGCGATGTGTGCAATGCCGTGCCGCCGCTGCGGTCGATGGTGCGCACCACGGCGGGGTTCAGCGCCCTGGTACAAACAGCGACCGACTGCTCGTCGTCGGGCTGGCAGTCCAGCAGCCCGCTCCAGCCACGCCGGATACCGACCACCTCGTGCCCGTCGTCGACAACCCGGTTGACGACCGCCTTGATGCAGGGGTTGAGTCCCGGCACGTCGCCGCCGCCTGTCAGGATCCCGATCCGCATCCGTCGTGCCTCCGACGCCGTCACACGCTGTATGCCGGCGGCACCCTACCGCTGCCGTCGGCCCTCAGCAGCGGCTCGCCCGTTGGCCACCTGGGGGCAGCAGGTCAGCGGTCGGACTCCGCGCTGACGGCGTCGGCGGTGTCGCGCAGCAGGTGCCACAGCCGCTGGACGTGCTCGCGGCGGGTGGTCGCACCGCCGATCGCCACCCGCAGGACGTACCGGCCCTGCAAGCGCGTGTGGGTCAGGTAGGCAGCCCCCGACGCGTTAAGGCGCTCGAGCACCTGTTGCGTCACGCCATCACCGTCACGGTGGCGCAGGCAGACGAGATTGAGCGGCGCCGGGGCGGCCAACTCCCAGTCGCGGTCGGCCCGTACCCAGTCGGCGAGCTCCTGGGCCAGCGCCACGTGATCGCGGACGTGGCGGCGCAGCCCCGAGCCGCCATAGTGGCGAATGACGAACCACAGCTTCAGCGCCCGGAACCGGCGGCCGAGCGGCACCTGCCAGTCGCGGTAGTCCAGCACCGCGCCGGAGTCGCTGGCGACATTGCGCAGGTACTCAGGCAGGACCGACAGCGCCCGCACGAGCGGCTCGCGGTCCGCCACGTAGAAGCAGTCGCAGTCGAAGTTGGTCAGCATCCACTTGTGCGGGTTGACGCAGTAGCTGTCCGCGCGGTCCAGACCGTCGTGCAGCCAGCGCAGCTCCTCACACAACGCCGCGATGCCGCTCATCGCCGCGTCGACGTGCAGCCACGCGCCGTGCCGGGCGGTGATCTCGGCGATGGCGGCAACCGGGTCGACGGCGTTGGACCCCGTGGTCCCCACGGTCGCCACGACCAGGCACGGGGTCCGGCCGGCCCCGACGTCCTCGGCCAGGGCTGCGTCCAGGGCCTCCGGGCGCATGGCGTGATTGTCATCGACCGGGATCAGGTGCACTGCCGCTGAGCCGAGGCCGGCGATGCGCGCCGCCTTCTCCACCGAGGAGTGCGCCTCGGCGGTGGCGTAGACGACCAGCTGCGCGGCCGGCAGATCACCGCTGCCACCGGTGACGCGCTCACGTGCCGCCAGCAACGCGCACAGGGTCGCGCTGGAGGCGCTGTCTTGCAGGACGCCGCCGCCCGCGCCGTCGGAACGGAAACGGTCGGGCAGCGCCAGCAGCTCGATCATCCAGTCCAGCACCAGCGTCTCGAGCTCGGTGCACGCGGGACTGGTCGCCCACAGCATGCCCTGCACGCCCAGGCCAGCGGACAGCAGCTCCCCGAGGATCGACGGCCCCGACGTGTTCGCCGGGAAGTACGCGAAGAAGCTGGGCGACTGCCAGTGCGTCAGGCCCGGCACGATCACCCGATCGACGTCGGCGAGGATCTCGTCGAACGGCTCGGCGTCCTCTGGTGGGTGGACCGGAAGCTGCGCGCGGACTTCACCCGGCTCGACCTGCGCGAGCACGGGCAGGTCGTCGACGCGCTCCAGATAGTCGGCGATCCAGTCGACCACGTCGCGCCCGTGGCGACGGAACTCCTCGGCGGTCATGTGCTGACCTGGCGGCACGCCGGCTCCTCGCTTGACGATGGCGGCGGGGACGCTACGGCGGAATCCCCGCAACCGCACGGCGGCGGCGAAATTGTCCCCTTGCCCGCCTGGTGCGGCGACCACCGATCCCGTGTTCGCGTTTAGTTCTCTGGCGCGGCGGCGAATCCAAGCAGACAACCCGAGGAGGACACCATGGCCGTCGCACTGCATCGCCTGACCGAATGGATCGGGCAGCGCCCCGCGTTGGACAAGGTGGGCGACGGCCTGATGTGGGTGTTGGGTCCGACGTTCAACTCGCGGTTGGTCAAGAACGCGGCCAACGGCACCTGGCTCGGCCACCCACTGCACCCGCTGCTGGTGACGCTGCCGATCGGTACCTGGGTGGGCAGTGGACTGCTCGACCTGCTCGGCGAGGACAACGAGCAGGCCGCCGACACGCTGCTGGCCACTGGCGTGATCAGCGCCCTACCCACGGCGATGGCGGGTCTGGCGCAGTGGGTCGACACCTACGGGCCCCCTCGGCGGGTCGGTGCGGCGCATGCGTTGGCCAACAACGTCGCCGTCGTGCTGCAGCTGGCGTCGATGGTGGCCCGTCGCCGCGGCCGTCGCGGCCTCGGTAAAGGGCTGTCACTGGGCGCGTTGGGCCTGGTGGCCGGGGCCGGGTACCTCGGCGGTCACCTGTCGTACGTGCTCGGCGTGGGGATCGACCACACCGCCTTCCACGATCCTGTCGAGGACTGGACATCGACCGAGGTTGCGGCCACGGCCGTGGAAGACGGTGTACCCATGACGGCGCAGGCCGGCGATCGGGAAGTACTGCTGGCCCGCCACGGCGGCGAGGTCGTCGCCTACGACGCCCACTGCACCCACGCCGGCGGACCGCTTGGCGACGGCACGATCGTCGACGGCTGCGTGCGCTGCCCGTGGCACGGCAGCATGTTCAGCCTCGCCGACGGCAGCGTCGTGGAAGCGCCCGCCACCACGCCCCAGCCCCGCTACGACGTCCGCCTCAGCGGCGGCATCGTCGAGGTCCGCAGCTCCTCCCCCGCCTGAATTGGCTGGTCCGGCACGGCGCATTAGCCCAGCGCCGCCGCGGGCTGGCTCAGTCCTGATCGGCCTTCCCGGCAGCCAAGCGGCGCACCGCGTCGTGGTCGCCGGCCAACTCGGTGCGGACCAGCGCCGCGATCAGCCGGGCGAAGTCGTGGCGATCGACCAGCTTGGCCAACCCCTTGGTGTCGGCAGGTAGCCCGAGCCGCTCGGCAGACTTGAGCGCTCGCCGGTCGGCAAAGGGCACGAGCTCCTCCCACTGCGCCCAGGTGGCATCGGCCATCTTGGCCGCCGTGGTCCAGCCCTGCTTACGTAACGCCGTGGTCGCGGCCACGGCGATGTCGGCGCTGATGCGGGCGCCGAACAGCAGCGACGCGCACAGCAACCGGAACAGTTCCGATGGCCGGTTGGATTCGACGTTGATCCGCAACTGCTCAGCGTAGGTGCGGCCCGAACGCTCCAGCAGCGCGCGGACCACCTCCTTGCGTGCCGGCTTGGCCATGCCGCCTCCCGGGTCTGCTGGGGTGCGATTTTGAGGTTGCGTCTGGCGGGCAGGGTGACCGAGAACGCGGTCGTCCAACTCACCCGCCGGCGGACCCTCACCGCAGCAGTCCTAGAATCGCGGCCGCTGGCGTTGGAGGAGGGTGAGGAGGGCGCTGTGACCACAGCCGATCGCCTCACTCGTCGCCGCGTGCTTGCGGCGGGTCTGGCGGCAGGCGCGGCGGTGGGCCTCGGCCGAGACACGGCGGCGCTGCGCACCCCGTTCGAACGCGCCGACGGGGCGAGCTGGACGTCACCGGCGGATGAGGTGCGGTTCCTCGCCGCGGTGGCGCGCAGTGCTGCCGCTGTCAGCGTGGAGGTGATCGGCAGCAGCGTCACGGGAGCGCCCTTGCGGCTGGCACGGCTGGGAGCTTCGACGGGGCCCGGGCTGCTCGTTCTCGCCGCTCAACACGGCAACGAGCCGGCGGGGCGGGAGGCCGCGCTGCAGCTGGTCCGCGACCTCGCCTTCACCACCGACCCGGTGCTGCGGCGCCAGTTGCGCGCCCAACGAGTCATGGTGGTCCCCACCGCCAACCCTGACGGAGTTGCGGCTTGGACCCGCGGCAACGCCCACGACGCCGATCTCAACCGTGATCACCTCAACTTGCGGGAGCCCGAGACGCGAGCGCTGGCGACGGTGCTGCGGGCCGAGCGGCCGGATGTCGTCGTCGACCTGCACGAGTACGCGCCGGTCGTGCCGGTGCTGTACGACGACGAGTTGCTGTCACTGTGGCCACGCAACCGCAACGTGGACCGGGGTGTCCACCGCCTGGCCCGACTGTTGTGCCAGGACTATCTGACCGCGGGGGCTCGCACCGCCGGCTTCAGCGCTGACGTGTACGGCCAGCACAAGGCTGGCGGCCGGGTCACCGCCGAGGTCGGCGGCAGCGCGGACGAAGGCATGTGCCGCAACACCGCCGGCCTACATCACCGGGTATCGGTCGTGGCCGAGACTCCGCTGCACCCGCGCATCGGCGAGCCCGGCTACCAGCCGTTTCCGCGCCGGCGCCGCGTCGCCGTGCACCGCCAGGTGCTCGACGACTGCCTGCGCTTCCTGCGCGAGCAAACCGCGGCCATCGAACGCAGCAGCCGCGACGCCGCCGCCGCAGCGCAGCGACCGCAGCCGATCGCCTTCGCTGGCAGCGACATCGACGTGCCCGCCCGCAACGAAATCGCCGATCCGCCGCCGTGGGGCTACCGGTTGACTGCCGAGCAGGCGGCAACGGTCGCCGGGGCCCTGTCGCTGCACGGCATCCGCAGCCTGCCGTCAGCCGATGGGAGCGTCACGGTGCCGCTGGCCCAACCCGCCCGCGCGCTGATCGGACTGCTGCTGGACGCCCGTGGCGACCGCAACGCGGTGGCCGGGGAGCCCCTGGCCGACCACGCCTGAGGGTTCACCCTACCGGCGGCGGCCTCACACACTCCTGTCGGTTCCGCGTCCCACACCAGGTGGACGCCGAGCCGTCAGGGCTCGTCAGGAAGTGCCTGCGGCGCCGCCGTCCAGCGCGGCGGCGATGTGGTCGATGGCGGCGGTCAGTCGCTGTACGTCGCCTGGGTCGATGGCGGGGAACACCGCGATGCGAAGCTGATTGCGTCCCAAGGTGCGGTAGGCCTCCGTGTCGACCACGCCGTGGGCTCGCAGCGCCGCGTTGACGTCGGCGGCCGGGATCCGCTCGTCGAGGTCGATAGTGCACACCACGTTGCTGCGTTGGGCGGGGTCGGCCACGAACGGCGTGGCGTAGTCGCTGGCCTCGGCCCAGTCATACAGATGACCGGACTTGGCTGCGCAGTCCTTGACCGCCCACGCCAACCCGCCCTGGGCGTTCATCCACTCCACCTGCTCGGCCATCAGGAACACCGTCGCGATCGAGGGGGTGTTGTAGGTCTGCTCGAGGCGGCTGTTGTCCAGCGCGATCCGTAGGTCCAGCATCGCCGGCACGTAGCGCCCGGTGGCAGCGACCTCGTCGCTGCGGGCGATCGCGGTCGGCGACAGCAGCGCGAGCCACAACCCCCCGTTGGATCCGAAGCACTTTTGCGGGCTGAAGTAGTAGGCATCGGCCTCGGCGGGGTCTAGCGGCAGGCCGCCCGCGCCGCTGGTGGCGTCGACCAGGACCAGCCCCTCGGCCGGTCGGGACACCGGCATCGCCACGCCTGTGGAGGTCTCGCAGTGGGTCAGGGCGTAGGCGTCGACGTCATCGACAGCGGCTAGCGTCGGGTGGGTGCCCGCAGCGGACTCGACGATCACCGGGTCGGCCAGGAACGGTGTCGCGGTGACAGCCGCTGCGAACTTCGCCGAGAACTCCCCGAAAACAGCGTGGGCGCTGCGCTCCCGGATGAGGCAGTGGCTGGCGATGTCCCAGAACAGCGTCGCGCCGCCGTTGCCGAGCGCGACCTCGTAACCCTCAGGAAGGTCGAAGAAGGTGCGCAGGCCTTCGCGGATGCGGCGCACCTGGTCGCGAACGCCTTGGCGGCGGTGGCTGGTCCCCAGCAACTGGGGCGCGACGTCGGCCAGCCGTGCCACCGCCTCCTGGCGGACCTTCGAGGGGCCGGAGCCGAAGCGCCCGTCGGCAGGCAGTAGCTCGGCGGGGATGGTGATGTTGGGCATGCGCGACACTGTGCCCGAAACCACCTGTAACCACCAAGGGACCAACGTGGCCAACCGTCGACTGGTGATCGTCGGCAGCGGCGAAGCGGTCGAGCTGGACGCCTGCCACCGCCAGGAGCTCGCCGGCGCCGCCATCTACCGGTCGCCCGACGGACGCTGGCTGCTACCCGCCTTCCGCTCCCACGCCGTTGACGTTGGGCACTCGCCGCCGCCCGAGGCCGACGACGAGGACGGGCTGGCGGCGTTGGTGCTCGAGTGGGTGCGGGTGGTGGGCGGCCACGACTGGACGCCGCTAGGTGGTGCACAGCTCGAGGGCGACGAGGACTGGGTCGACTTGCGCACGGCCATGGTGCGCGTCGGTTGGGGTCCGCTGGCCGCCCAGGCCGCCTGGGACGCCTGCCGCGCCCGGCCCTACAGCCGTGACCTGCCCATCGCGGCCGGTTGGGCGGGTGCGGGGTGGGTGGTGCCGGCCGGAGCCGACGACGAGGAACCGGCGTTCGCTCGTCCCGTGTTGGAGGCCCGCGGCCTGCTGCGCTGGGCCTACATCGGTCGCTGGGCCGGCCCGGTGCCGCTGCCCGAGGGCGCGCTCCCCGACGGGATCGAGCCGGACGACCTCGGCGGCATTGCCGGCGGCGGATCGTCGTGGGCCGACGCGCTGTCGCGGCTGCGCCAGGACCACTATCCCGACACGGCGCTGGTCGAGGCCGAACAGTTGGCCATCGAGATTCTGGTCCGCGCTGGCCTCGGCCCGCGCTCGGCGCTGGAGGCGGAAGACGAGCCGCTGGCCGACCGCGAACTGGTGCCCGCCTGCACCCACGCCAGCGCGCTGGTGCGGGCGGCCGCCTGGTTCCTGCTGCGCGACGAGGCCGACGCCTGGCTGGCCTGCGGCTACGGCGAGTGCCAGCACCATTGGGCCGTCGAGGCCGAGGAGGACGCCTACGAGATGGACGAGGTCCTCGAACTCGCCGGCTACGGCGTCGCCAACCCGGTCGACGCCGCCTACACCCGCCGCCGGCTGCTGACCATGGCGTTCGGCGACATCAACGACGTGCCGTTAACCGGCGCCGGCGACGTGGCCGACTTCGTCGCCTTCTACACCGAGTGGGTGGCCCACGGTCGCCCCGAGGAGGACTTCGCCGACGCCGCCCGCGAACTCCGCGGCGACTGACAGCCCGCCTTGCGCTAGACCCTCATCAGTCATGCGACAACCGTAGCCTCCTTGCGACACGTACCACCACCGATGAGTTCTGCGCACGGGCGACGTCATTATCTTCAGCCGGGAACCACCCGGGATAACCAGAGAGGATGACCGATGCCGAAGACCGTCCCCTGCCTGTGGTTCGACGGACAGGCCGAGCAGGCAGCAGCGCACTACACCGCGATCTTCCCCAACTCCAAGGTCCTCCAGGTGACCCGCTACGGGCCAGGAATGCCTGCGCCCGAGGGCAGCGTCATGACCGTCAGCTTCAGCTTGGACGGGCAGGAGTACGTCGGGCTCAACGGCGGGCCGCAGTTCACCTTCACCGAGGCCATCTCCTTCCAGATCTTCTGCGCAGACCAGGACGAGGTCGACCACTACTGGGGCCAACTGTCCGAGGGCGGGGAAGAGGGGCAGTGTGGGTGGCTGAAGGACCGCTTCGGCGTCTCGTGGCAGGTCGTGCCCACCGCGCTCTTCGAGCTCGTTGGCGACCCAGACCCAGGCCGGGCGCAGCGGGCCACCCAGGCCATGCTGGGCATGCGCAAGATCGAGATCGCCGGACTGCGGCAGGCGGCCGACCAGGTGTCGGCCTGACGCTCGCGCCGAGAAAGCTGGGCCGGACGTCCCTAAAGGAGCAACTCCTGACGAGACGGTGCAGTGCGCCGACGGCGCGACGAGCAGCACTGGCAAGGAGGTGGTAGCGTCCTACCAATGAAGACCACCATCGACTCGGTAGGGCGGATCGTCGTGCCGAAACCATTGCGTGATGCCCTCGGCCTGCGGGCCGGTTCCACTGTGAGTATCTCGCGCTACGGCGCTGGGCTTGCGCTGATACCGACGGGGCGTACGGCTCGGCTGGTCGAGGAGTCCGGCGCACTGGTCGCCACCGGGGACACGACGATCGACGACGACGATGTCTTCGGACTCATCGACATGGGACGGCGTTGACCTCGGCAGTCGCCGTAGACACCAGCGTCGCGATACCGCTGCTGGTGCAGACACACCGGGCGCACGCTGCCGTCGTCCGCTGGTGGGACGATCGAGAGGTCGCGCTCAGCGGTCACGCTGTGACAGAGACGTACTCCGTTCTCACTCGACTGCCCGGGGACCTTCGGTTGACACCTGCAGACACAGCCCGGCTTCTCAACGAGCGCTTCGCCCCACCCTTGCTCCTCGGGCCCGAGGTGGCCGGAGGCCTTCCGGACGTGCTCAGCCGGCTGGGAATCGCGGGCGGCGCTGTGTACGACGCGCTCGTCGCGTTGGCCGCCGCTGAGCACGGCGCGGATCTGGCCACGCGCGACGGCCGCGCCAGGAGCACGTACGAGACTGTCGGCGTTCGTGTCGTCGTCGCTGGCTGAGCGACGTCAAGCACGCCCGCCCGAGGTGCTGGGGTTTTGCCACCGCTACGGTGCGGAAGTCACAGCACCTCGGGCGGGCGGCCGAGTCGCCGCCAGAGACGACGCCGCACCCAACGGATCGACCCGGGAAGCTGTTAGCAGACGCCATATGCATCGGACGACGGTCTACCTTGAGCCGGAGCTGGAGATGCGCCTTCGTGCGGAGGCGCAGCGCCGCGATGCGCCCATGGCCACCATCATCCGCGAGGCGCTGCGCGAGAAGTTCGGGCGAGAGTCTTCGTCCCGCTCCTCGAACGCGGGTCGTTTCTCCAGCGGCCACTCGGACACCGGCTCCAGGGCTGACGAGGTGCTCGAGGAAGGCGGCTTCGGTCGCGCCTGATGGCGCCGCTGTTGTGGACACGCCTCGGTCTGCGCAGCCTATGACCGCTGACATGAGGTGGTGCCGGTGGGGCAAGCAGCCGAGTCAGGTGGCGACCAGGTCGGTCGGGTAGCTGTTGAGCTTGGAGGCGCCGGCGTCGGTGACGACGACGATGTCCTCGACGCGGACGCCGACGCGCCCAGGCCAGAACACCGACGGCTCGACGGTGAACGTCATGCCCGCCTCCAAGGGGGTGTCGTCCTCCGAGGAGATGAACGGGCGCTCGTGCACGTCCAGCCCGATGCAGTGGCCGGTGCGGTGCCGGAACCAGCGCCCGTAGCCGGCGTCGTCGATAACAACTCGGGTGGCGGCGTCGACCTGAGCGGCGGTCACGCCAGGGCGGGTGGCGGCGATGCCGGCCGCCTGCGCCGTCATCACCAGGTCGTACACGCGGCGGTACTCGGGCGGCGGCTCGCCGATGTGAACTGTGCGTCCGAAGTCCGAGCAGTAGCCGTCGATGACGCCACCGAAGTCGAACGACACGCCGGTACCCGCCCGCAACGGGGCGCCTGACACGCGCACCGTCGCGTCGCGTTGGTCGTCGGGGCCCATGGCCCACACGCCGGTGTCGAATGACGGGGTGCGCGAGCCGTGCGCGGCCAGGTGGTGGTCGACTTCCTCGGCGAGATCGCGCTCAGTGACACCGGCGACGGCATGCGAGCTGACCGCGGCCATCGCGGCGTCCGCTGCGGCGCAGGCCCGGCGCATCGCCGCCAGCTCGTCGGGCGCTTTGATCCGCCGCAGGTGGTTGACCAGCGGCCCGGCGTCCACCAGCTCGGGTCCGCCGAGGGCGGTCTGCAGGCCGATGACCGTCTCGCCCCAGGTCCGCGCGCCGATGCCGAGGCGGCGCACGGGTCCCCAGCGGCGTGCGACCTCGCCGAAGATGGCCTCGGCGGCGTCGTGCTCGCCGACCACGACCACCTCTCCGTCGGCGCCTTCGGGCAGGTCGAACTCGGCGGTCATTCTCGGCAGCACCAACACGGGGTCGTCCGCAGCCGGTAGGAACGCCCCGGCGACCCAGCCGTGGGTGTAGTTGATCTCGCCGAAGGTGGCGACGCGGCGTTGCAGGCCGGTCAGGTACTCAAGGTCAGCGCCCAGCGGCACGAAGAGCAGGTCCAACCCGGCCGCGTCGGCCAGCGCCGCCAGCCGGGCGCGCCGCGCCGCGTGGTCGGTCATCCCGCGGCCGCCAGCGCACTGGCCAGCAGCGGCGGCGGCATGTGGCCGTAGGACAGCACCCGGTCGTGGAAGGCCCGCAGGTCGAAGGCGTCGCCCTGCCGCTGCTCGGTCTCAGTGCGCAGACGCTCCAGGATGCGGCAACCGGTGAGGAACCCGAAGGGGTGGGTTGGCATCATCGTGTAGCGAGCGACCTCGTTGCGAGCGGCGGTCGGCGCCATCCGCACCAGCGCCACGGCGCGCTCAGCGCCCGCCTCCCAGGTCGTCTCGCCGGTCTGCAGGCCCATGTCCAGCACCAGGCGCAGGGCGCGCAGCAACCGCATCGCCAGCTGCCCGAGCCGGCCGGCGGCGTCGTAGTAGCCGGTGTCGGCCATCAGCTGCTCGGCGTACAGGCCCCAGCCCTCGATCATGGCGTGGGACTCGACTACCTTGCGGGTCAGCGACGGCAACCGGTTGACGCTGGTGATCTGCAGGTGGTGACCCGGGTAGCCCTCGTGGGCCGACACAGACTGGAGCGACGCCCAGCTGTGGTCGCGCAGCCCGGCCGGCTCGGGGGGCGGCGTGACGATGACGTGGCCGCGCTGCACCTCGTCCAGGGGTCCGGGCCCCTCGTAGGCAGCCAGGGGCAGGAACGCGCGCTGGCACTCCGGCGTGGCCTCGACGGCGACCACCGGCGCGTCGGGCAGTGGGTCGGTCACGATCCGGTTGGAGAACACAAAGTCGGCGAGCTTGGCCATCTCGGCGCGGTAGGCGTCGACCAGGCCGTCGGCACTGGGATGGTGGCGCTTGACGTCGTCGAGGGCGGTGACCCAGTTCGGCTGCTCCGCAGTCCCGTGCTGCGATGTCCGGGCGTAGCCCATGCCGGTGGCGTGCTCGGCCATGGTCTCGATGATGGCGGCGATCTCCGTCTCGCCGGTGGCCAGCAGGTCGGCGGGGTCGTCGAAGACGGCGTGGACCTCCGCGAGCCGGCGACGCAACGCCGTCTCCCCCAGCGCGTAGGAGACAGCTTCCGGAAAGCGCGGCGCGTGCTCGTCGGCAAGCCAGGCCGCATAGCCACGCAGCGCTTCGGCCGCTGCCTGACCGGCGGTCGTGGCGCGTGCCGCCAGCCGTGTGCCAGCGGCGAGCTCGGCGACCATCGCCGGCACAGTGTCAGCCGCCGAGTTGGCGGCGTCGATCGCCATGTCGCGCCAGTGGGGTGGGCACGGCTCGTCGAGCAGCTCACGAGCCGCCTCCAGCAGCCGCGGAGCCGCCTCCAGGCGTCCGCAGGCATCGGCCAGCCGCTGTTCGAGCGGCGCGAACTCGCGGCTGAGTAGCAGCAGCACGCTGTTAGGCACGATGCTGGCGGCCGTGTGCGGGTTGCGCCGCCACTGGCGTTCCACCTCCTGCTGGAAGGCGGCCTCGGCGATGGTGGCGTCCAGCGCGTCGCGGTCGGCGGCCTCCTCGGCGTCGGTCGGCAGGATCGCCGCCAGCCGGGAACGCAGGTCGGCGAGGTCGCGCTGGTAGCCGTCGAGCATCGCGACGCTGATGTCGGGCAGCTCGCCGTCCCGGTCGTGCAGACCCAGCTCGGTGGCGCGCTGAGGGAACGCCGCCACGACGGCGTCGAGGTAGCTGCGGGCGATGGTGTCGGTCGCGTCGCTGATGGCGTGCCTCTCGGGTTCAGGTAGCGGTGCGGTCCTTGGCGATCGGGGCGAAGCTGTCGTTGACCGGCTGCTCACACAGCTCCGCGACAGCGTCGTGCACTTGTTGGGTGAAGGCTCGGCGCGAGCGCGGGTCGCTGGTGGGCGGTGGGATGACGGAGCCGAAGTTGACCCGCAGGACACCGGCGGTGGGACGGCGCGGCGCGGGGCGGCTATGGCGGGGCCAGACCTGCGCGGTGCCGATCAGCCCGACCGGCACGGTCGGCACCTGGGCGGCGGCGGCGATGCGGGCCATGCCGCTGCGGAAGCGGTACAGCTCCCCCGTCGCCGAGCGCGTTCCCTCGGGAAAGATGCCCATGACGTCACCCGCTCGCAGCAGCTCGGCGATGGTGTCGACCATCCCAAGGTCGGCGGTGCCCCGCTCGATGGCGACCATCCCCATCATCTGGTTGAACCGCCCGAAAGCACCTCGAGCGAGTTCCACCTTGCCGAGGAACCGCATCGGTCGGTGCAGCACCGCCGCCAGCAGGTAGTGGTCGAGGAACGAGCGGTGGTTGGCGGCGAGCAGCACCCCGCCCTCGGCCGGCACCGCGACGACGCCCGTGGCCTGGGCGCGCAGTAGCCGCGCCACCTGTGGACCGACCCAACGGTGCGCGAAGCGCATTGCGCTGCCGGTGGCGGCGACGCTGGTTGAGGCCGCTTGCACTTGGCGGCCGTCAGGCGAACAGGCCGCCGTCGACCTGCACGACGGAGCCGTTGATGTAGCGGGCCTCATCCGAGCACAAAAAGGCCACCACCGAGGCCACCTCGGCGGCCGTGCCGAGCCGCCCGGCCGGAATCCGGGCGAGGAAGTCGTCGCTGTCGATGGTGGCGGTCATGCCGGTTTCAATGAAGCCGGGGGCGACGGCGTTGACGGTGATGTTGCGCTTGCCGACCTCACGGGCCAGCGACTTGGTCATGCCCACGAGGCCTGCCTTGGAGGCGGCGTAGTTGGCCTGACCGGGGTTGCCGTGCAGCCCGACCACGCTGGTCAGGTTGACGATGCGCCCCGAGCGCGACCGCAGCATGCCCCGCAGCGCCGTGCGGCACAGCGAGAACGCAGCGGCCAGGTTGACCTGCAGCACCACGCCGAAGGCGTCGTCGGTCATCGATATCGCCAGCCCGTCGACGGCGACGCCCGCATTGTTGACCAGCACGCCGACACCACCGAGCTCGTCGATGGCTGCGGTGAGCGGTTCGACGCTGTCGCGCAGGTCGGCGCCTACGACCCTGGTCTCGACCCCGGTCTGGTTGCAGCGCCCGGCCACGGCCTCGGCACCCTCCCGGTCACCGCCGTAGTGCACGATCACGTTGCGGCCCTGGGCGGCCAGCGCCTCGGCGGTCGCAGCGCCGATCCCCTTGGACGCACCCGTGACCAGCGCCCAGCGCGACGGTTCCCGGCTCACGCGCCGGCTCCGGAAGCGGTCATGCCGCGCAGGTCATCGGGCAGCGACACGGTACGCCGACCAAGGGACCGGTCGCTGCGCTTGACCAAACCGGTCAGCACCGGCGACGCGCCGAGCTCGACGACCTCGTCGACGCCGAGGCCGGCCAGCGTGGTGACGGTCTCCCGCCAGCGCACTGGGGCGGTCAGCTGCCGGCGCAGCAGGTCGGGCCACTCCCCCGCCGCGGTGTGCGGCTGGGCATCGACGTTGGCCACCACCGGCACCCTCGCGTCGGCGAACGTGGCGGAGTCCAACGACCGACCGAACGGCTCGACCGCAGCCTCCATGTGCGGGCTGTGATAGGCGGCGCCCACCTTGAGCGGCCGCACCTTGCCGCGGCTCGTGGTGCCCTCGCTGCCGAGTCGCTCGGTCAGGCGCGCCAGCGCCTCTGACGATCCGGCCGCCACGATCTGTCCCGGGGCGTTGTCGTTGGCCACGTACGCACCCGCCTGCGTGCACGCCTCGGCGACGATGTCGACGTCGAAGCCGAGGCAGGCGACCATCGAGCCAGGGGCCGCGTCGGCCGCCTGCTGGGTCCGCTCGGCGCGTGCATCGACCAGGCGCAGCCCGTCGGCGAAGTCCAACACCCCCGCGGCGACAAGCGCGTCGTACTCGCCCAGGGAATGGCCCGCCACCGCCACCGGCTCGGCGCCGCCAGCCGCCCGCCAGGCCTCCAGCAGCACGATGTGGTGCACAAACAGTGCGAGCTGGCACTTGGCCGGCTCCCGTAGCTCATCGGCGGGCGCGTCAAAGCCCAAGCGGCTCACGTCGCGGTCGAGAGTCTCGTCAGCCTTCGTCCAGTGGACGGTAGCGGGGTGATCAGCCCATGGCCGCGCCATCCCCTCGGCCTGGCTGCCCTGGCCTGGGAACACCAGCGCGACCGCCGTCACCGGTCCTCCGACAGCTTCAGCGACGGGAACGCCGGCTGGCCGGTCGCGATCGCCGCCTCGAGGACGGACTGCAGGTCACCCAGCGTGCGGATCGCCGAGGGGTCCTCGGGGTTGATCCGAACCCCCGTGGACTCCTCCAGGGCCACCTGCAGTTCCACCACCGACAACGAGTCCAGGTGCAGGTCGGCGTCCAGCTCGGCGTCGGCGCGCAGGTCGCTCTCAGGGATGCCGAACAGGTCGCGCAGTGCCGTGGCAATGCGAGGGTCGGGGCGCGACGGGCGCGACGGGTCGGTCATGGGCGTTGGTCCTGCGGTCAGCGCAAGGCGGTGGGCGCGAGGCGGGCTCGGGTGGCGGCAGCCTACCCGCCCGGCCACGGCGGCGGCCAAGGCTCGCCGTTGGTCAAACCGCTTGGAAGGCCAGAACGGCGTTGTGACCACCGAAGCCGAACGAGCTAGACAGCGCGGTGCGCAACGCCTGCTTGCGCGGCTCGCCGACGACCACGTCGAGGTCGCACACCGGGTCCCGCCGCTCGAGGTTGAGCGTGGCCGGGACCACCCCGTCGGCCAGCGCCATCACGGTGGCAACCGCCTCCACCCCGCCCGCGGCTCCCAGCAGGTGGCCGATCGCGGACTTGGTCGAGGTCACCGGGAGGCGGTCGGTCTGGTTGCCGAAGACCGTGCGCACCGCCACCGTCTCGGCGGCGTCGTTGAGCCTGGTCGAGGTCCCGTGCGCGTTGATGTGGTCGATGTCGGACGTCCCAAGGCCGGCGTCGTCCAGCGCCAGGCGCAGCGCGACGATGGCACCGTCGCCGTCGGGGGCCGGTTGCGTCGGGTGGTATGCGTCGTTGCTGATGCCGTAGCCGATGACCTCGGCCAGCACCGTGGCGTCGCGGGCCGCGGCATGCGCCGGGCGTTCGAGCACCACGACCCCTGCCCCCTCACCGGTGACGAAGCCGTCGCGGTCGATGTCGAACGGCCGGCTCGCCCGTGCCGGCTCGGCGTTGCGCCGGCTCAAGGCCCCGGCTGCGGCGAAGCCGGCGATGGTCAGCGGGTTCACCGCCGCTTCGGCCCCGCCGGCCACGACGACGTCGGCGCGGCCAGCGCGGATCAGGTCAAGCGCAGAACCGATGGCGTCGGTGGCCGACGCGCAAGCCGAGACCACCGAGTAGTTGGGTCCCCGCAGCCCGTGACGGATGGCGACCTGGCCGCCGGCCATGTTGAGCGGCAACGCGATCGCTAGATACGGCCGCACCCGCCCAGGCCCGCCGGTACGCAGCCGCTCGTGCTGGTCGGTAGCCTCCTGAATGGCGCCGATGCCCGAGGCGATCACGACCCCGACCCGCCGGGAGTCAACTTGGTCGTTCGCCGGCCAGTGCATCCCATCCGCCTCGGCGAGCAGACCCGCCTGCCCCAGCGCTTCGGCGGCAGCGACCAGCGCGTACTGCGCGAAGGGATCGAGCTGCCGGGCAAGCCGCCGGGGCAGGTACTCGGTCGGCTCGAACCCGGGCACCTCACAGGCGATCTGCACCGCGTGGTCGCTGGGGTCGAACCGGGTGATGCGCCTGGCCGTTGACCGCCCGGCCAGCAGCCCGTTCCACAGCGAGTCCACGCCGATGCCGTACGGGGTGACCGCACCCAGGCCTGTGACGACGGCGGTGCGGGACGTGGGCATCGGCTCCTCGCGATGGTCTGCCGGCGCATGGTAACCGCGGTGTCCGAGGCAGCCGGCGCGCCGCAACGGTCGTGGAGTGTGGGCCGTGCAGGATGCGGCCATGGAGTACGCCCGCGAGAGGGTGCGGCCATGGGTGTGCGGCCATGGGTGTGCGGCCGTACGGCATCCGGCACAGCGGCTGCGTGGCAGGATGCCGTCATGCGTCGCCTGCGGCTATTCCTGCTCACCGCGCTGCTGGCCGCTGCACTGCTGGCACCGCCGGGAGCTTTGGCGGGCTCGGCGGCCACCCGTTCGGCCGACGCCCGAGACGCGGGGGCGGCGACCTGCACGCCGTTGACCCTGCGGCAGCGAGCGGCGCAGACCATCACCACCGGCATCCCCTCCACCAAGGCGACAGCCACCGCGCGGCGGTTGGTGCGACGCCACGCCGGTGCGGTCGTGCTGTTGGGGCACAACGTCGAAGGGCGGCGCCAGGTCCGCCGGCTGACGCGGCGACTGCGCGCCGCCACTCCTCGCCGGCTGCTGGTGGCCGTCGACGAGGAAGGTGGCCGCGTCGCCCGCCTCGGCAATGCCGGCCTGGTGACGCGGGTCCCGCCGGCGCGGTGGGTGGCCGCCCACGACAGCGTGGCCAAGACCCGCCGCCGCGGCGCGCGCCTGGGTCGTGAGATGCTCGAGCTGGGGGTCAACTGGAACTTCGCCCCGGTGCTAGACGTCGCGGCGGCGCCGCGCGGAACGGTCATCGGCGACCGCTCCTACAGCTCAGACCCCGACGTCGTCAGCGCCTACGGCCGCGCCTACGCGCGCGGGCTGCAGTCAGCCGGTGTGCGCACCACGGGCAAGCACTTCCCCGGCCACGGCCGCACGACCGTCGACTCTCACGAGACGCTGCCAACCGTCAACGCCTCGCTGCGGCGCCTTCGCCGGACCGACCTGCGACCCTTCGTCGCTGCGGGACCCCGTCTGGACGCGGTGATGACGGCGCACGTGCGCTACCCGGCTCTGGGCGTGCGACGGCCCGGCAGCCTGTCGCCCAAGATCCGGCGGCTGCTGCGCGGCGACCTCGGCTACGAAGGGCTGATCGTGACCGACGCCTTGGAGATGGGCGCGGTCACCAGCCGCTACTCGGTGCCTCGGGCCGCCGAGCTGGCGATCGTCGCCGGCGCGGACGTGGCATTGGTAGGCGATTGGCGCCGCACCGCCGTCGTCCACGATCGCCTTGTGGCCGCCGTCCAGGCCGGACGCTTGTCCCTCCGGCGCCTGGAAACCGCGGCCGGACGCGTGCTCGCCGCCAAGCGCTACCGCCCCGCGATGATCGACTGCCTGCTGCGCTGACCCCGCCGCCCATCCATCTGACCGGCACCTAGGCTGGCGGCGTGGCAAACGACACCGCCGTCGCGGTCGAGGAGCTGACGAAACGCTACGGCGGGCGCACCGTGGTCGACGCGGTCTCGCTGCGGGTTGACGCCGGCGCAGTGGTCGCGCTGCTCGGTCCCAACGGCGCCGGGAAGACGACGACCGTCGAGTGCATCGCCGGCTTCCGTACCCCCGACGCCGGCACCGTGCAGGTGCTGGGTGCCGACCCGAGGGCTGACCGCGACGAGGTCATGGCCCGCATGGGGGTGATGCTGCAGGAGGGCGGTACCTACCAGGCGGCGACCCCCCGCGAGATGCTGCGGCTGTACGCAGCGCTGTACCCGCACCCGCTTGACATCGACGCGCTGCTGGAGCGCCTTGGCCTGACCGAGCCCGCCCGCCGGCGCATCCGAACCCTCTCCGGCGGGCAGAAGCAGCGGCTCAACCTCGCCCTGGCGCTGGTGGGCCGGCCATCGGTGCTGTTGCTGGACGAGCCCACCTCCGGCATGGACCCGCAAGCCCGCCTCGACGCCTGGGACCTCGTCCGCGAGCTGCGCGACGACGGTCTGGCGATCCTGCTCACGACCCACTTCATGGACGAGGCCGAACGCCTGGCCGACGTCGTGGCGGTGATCGACGGCGGCCGCCTGCGCGCGGTGGACTCCCCCGCGGCCTTGGTCGCCGCAGATGCCCGCACGGGCAGCCACCTGCTGGTCACTTCAGTCGAGAATGTCGACATCGCCGGGCTGGCGGCAGCCGTCGGCGCTGCCGTGACCCCTGATGGCGACGGTCGCTGGCTGCTGGAGGCCGGCCCGGAGGCAATCCCTCGGGTGACCGCCTGGTTCGCCGAACGTTCCCTGACGCTGACGGGGATCTCCGTCAACCCCACCAGTCTTGAAGACGTCTTTTTGCGCCTGACCCGTCAGGGCGAGCCTTGAGCCTGCGGCGGGTGCGTGCGCAGAGCGCGATGGAGCTGCGGCTGCTGTTGCGCAACGGCGAGAACCTACTGGTGACGCTGGGTATCCCGGTGGGGCTGCTGGTGTTCTTCAGCGTCGTGGACGTGCTGCCCGTGCGGGGCCGGCCCGTGGACTTTCTCGTACCCGGCGTCCTCACCCTTGCGCTGATGGGAGCGGGGATGGTGTCGCTGGCCATCGCCACCGGCTTCGAGCGCTTCTACCTGGTGCTCAAGCGACTGGGGGCGACGCCGCTGCGCCGCACCGAGCTGGTGGCCGCCAAGATCGCAGCCGTCCTGACCGTGCAGGCCGTGCAGGTCACCATCGTGGTCGCCGTGGCGTGGCTGCTCGGGTGGCGGCCGACGCTGAGCCCCAGCGGCGTGCTGTTGGCCGGCTGTGCCCTGCTGCTGGCGACCGCGGCGTTCTGCGGCGTCGGGCTGGCCTTGGCGGGCCGGCTGCGCGCCGTGGCCACGCTGGCGCTGGTCAACGCCCTGTTCGTCGTGCTGCTGCTGATCAGCGGCGTCGTCTTCCCCCTGGCCGCCCTGCCCGCGACGCTAGCCCGGCTCGCGGCACTGCTGCCCCCTGCCGCACTGACCGAAGTCCTACGGGCCGCGTTCGCTGGCACCGCCTTGGGCGTGGACGCGTTAGTCGTGCTTGCCCTCTGGGGTGCGGCCGCCCCGCTCATCGCCGCGCTGGTGTTCCGCTGGGAGTAGGCGTAGGGGGGGTGAGCCCCACTCACCTTGGCCTGCGGAACAGCACGGGGCGCTCACCATAGTTGACGTAGGGCACTACGTTGCTTCCCACGGTCGCCGACCAGTGGCATGCACTGCCTGAATGGGAGTTCCATGAACGCTCACCCGACCAACAGGCTGATGATGACAGCAGTGGGCCTAGCATCGGTCCTAGTCACCGGTGGGTGTGGGGGGTCAACAGCAGCGACGCACCATACCTTCTCAGCACCACAGTACGAGAGCCTCAACGAAGTGGAACGAATTGCGAATATCTCCGTGGTGGGGACCGTGACGGACGAGCAACTCATCGTGGAGGACACGGGGGGCAACGCCCAGCCGGACGAGGGTTCCATTCTGGAGCAGCTCGTGTCAACTATCGAAGTCTCCGAGTACCTGAAAGGCGAAGGACCACCACAGATCCAGGTCATCCAGCTCGCTGGAGAGTCTGAACAATCTATGACCTTGGCTCCTGCCGACGAGGTCGTGTTGTGGTTAGCAGAGGAGACTTCGAAGTCGGCTCCGTCAGTTTTCGAGCAAGTGGGCCGCACCTGGTCGCCAATCGGCCTCGACCAAGGGGTGGCCGATGTAGTAGGTCAACAAGCTGTGCCGCGTGCTTCATCGCTGTCTGCAGTCAGCCTCAACAGCTTGGGCGTCGACCCTGACTGAATTGCTAGGCGACACTTGGTCGGCTCGCCACATTCGACCATGACGGGTGACACCTCATCATGACGGGCGGTAGAAGCCTGCCAATCCGTTCGTCCGATGGTCATGGGAGGCTTCGGGGCCGATCTGGACACGCGGTGCACCCCGGACAAGGGCGCCCACAGAGTCAGGTGACCGTCACCCCGATCAGCGTGCCGATCAGATAAGTGACCGCTGCCGCGAGAGCCGCCACGGTGACTTGCCGCAACGCCGAGCGCACCGGTGAGCGTCCCGCCAGCCAACCCAATGTGGCGCCGATCGCCAGCGCCGCGACCGCGCCGAGCAGCACCGACAGCCACACCGCCGCACCGCCGGTCAGCAGCAGCCACGGCACCAGTGGCACGCTGGCGCCGACGGCGAACGCGACGAAGGAGGACGTGG
>JACCTL010000082.1 GCA_013812395.1 Euzebyaceae bacterium | reverse complement strand
GGGGTGGGCTCGGTGTCTGTGGTGTCCGGCGTTGGCGTGGGCTCGGTGTCCGCGGCGGCGAGTGGGTTGTCCACGTCGCTGTGCTGGGCTTCGTCGGGCGTGGTCGAGGGGTCCATGGCGGCCTCCTGGGGCAGACGGGACCGGTCTCGCGGGCTTGCGCGCGCGAGGGTCGGCGGGTGTGGCACTCGACAGGATATCGACCGGCCCGCAGCACTCGGGCGGCTGGCGCTACTGCTCGGGCGGGATGATCAGCTCGTCGCCCTCTCGCAGCGGCGTGGAGCTGTCGATATCATTCGCCTCGGCGATGATCTCGTACTGGGTGGCATCGCCGTAGAACTCCTCGGCGATGCCGGCCAGCGTGTCGCCCAGCTGGATGGTGTAGGTCAGGCCTTCCTGCTCCACGGGTTCCTCCGTGGCTTCGGCGTCCTCGGTCGGTTCGCGACTCTGACCGCCCCCTCCGCCGCCACCACTGCCACCGCCGCCCTCGGCTTGGCGCGCCTCGGCGACGTCAAGTTGCTGCTGCAGCGCCGCATTCTCTGAGGCCAACGCCGCGACCCGTGCCTGCTCGCTCGCGAACTGCGCCGACGGCACCCCGCCACCGGCCGTGCAGCGTCCGAGGAACAGGAACAGCAGCGCCGCGATCACGAAGAGCACGACCCGACCCCACAGAACACGGGGGCCGTAGTCGTCTTCCATCTGGTAGTCGTCGTCCATTGGGGCGCAGTATCACACGCACTGGGAAGCCAGCGCCTACGCTGAGCAGATGCTCGAGCGCGAGTGGCTGTCGCTGACAGAACCCGACGATTCGCACGACCGCTACACCTTCGACATCACCTTTCTGCTGTCGGGCTACACCTGCATCTACGGGCGGGGATGCCCCAGCATCGGCGCGCAGCCGTCCGCCGTACTCGGATGCTGCAGTCTGGGGGCGCACTACGTCGACGCCGAGGACCGTGAGCGCGTTGAGGCGATGGTGGACGTGCTGGGCAGCGACTACATGCAGCACCACGCCGACGCGCTCCGGCGCGGTGTCACCGCCATGGTGCCGGGGGGCGAGTACCGCACCCGTATCAAGGATGGCGGCTGCATCTTTCTCAACCGGGGGGACTGGCATGCCGGGCCCGGCTGCGCCATGCACCAGTACGCGATCGCGCGTGGCGAGCATCACATGACCTACAAGCCGGAGGTCTGCTGGATCGTGCCGCTGCGCCGTGAGATCAGTGAGGGCGTCGCCGACGACGGCGCACCCATGGTGACGACCACGATCACGTCGTACGACCGCGGCTCGTGGGGCCCGGGCGGGTCCGACTTCGGCTGGTGGTGCACCGACTCGCCGCTGGCCCACGTCGGCGAGGACCCCGTCTACGTCAGCATGGCCGCCGAGTTGCGGGCGATGACCAGTGACGCGGTGTACGACGAGTTAGCCGCCTACCTCGACGACCGGCGTGCCCACGCTCGCAAGCCGCTGCCCTTCCCGGTGTACGTCCGCAGCTAGCAAAGCGGTAGGACTCGAGTGTCCTCATGTAGCGAAGCGGTAGGACTCGAGAACGTGTTCTGCAGCCACCAGCGTCGCGGCGGCGCGCAGCGCTCTGGCTGGGAAGTGGGCATGGCGTTTCGACCGTTACACCTGTAGCCTCCCGCCCGGATCCGCAACGGGGGAGTTCGCAGGTGAACCGCACACGTAGCTTGGCCATCCTCATCGTCTTGCTCGCAAGCATGGCGCTCGGTGGCGCGGCGTACTCCGCCACGTCGTTCAAGAGCATCGCCAGCGGCACGTCGCGAAATGTCGGCAGCTACTCGTCGGTGTCAGCCAGCGGCACCACCCGGTTAGGACCGCGAGTGATCCGGTTCGTGGTTACGCACAGCGCCGACCGGCGGGTGGACCTTGACTGGTCCATCTTCTGTACCACTCGCAATTACGACACCTGGAGCCGCTCACGTTCCGTTACCAAGCGCGCGCCGTTCACCATCAGGATCGACAATCCGAACTACCGCCGGTGTGACGTCGACTTCTACGCGTCGTCGTTCGCCAACGGCAAGCTCAGCGTCAAGTCTCAGGCCCGCTACTGACCTGACGCCGGTCAGCCTCGCCGTTCGGTTCTGCGCGGCACCGGCGCCGACGGGCTGGGGCGGGGGGCGGCGCCCTTGAGAACCGCTCGGGAGCCGGCTGGGCTTCGCAACCGGGCACCTGACCACCACACGGGGTCGATCGGCTTGAAGCCGTAGACGCCGGCGTCGTGGACGAAGAAGTCAGTTCGATAGCGGGTGCCGTCGCGTCGCCTCCCACTCACCACGAGCACGGTCCCACCACCGTTGTTGGCGTTGGGCAGGATGATCTCGGTGGCGAGCACGCGAGGCGGCTGGCGTGGTACCCCCCGTCTTGCGCCCAGGTCGGCGACGGACCGCTGGCAGGAGCGAGGGGAGTCGCCCATGGCGCACAACTCGTCGATCCGGCCCGCGAGGGCGTGCCTCACGGCGCGGTCGAGCAACGCTTTGGCGGTCGCGACGGGCACGGGACGGCTCGGCGCGCCGGCCACCAGCGGGTACCAGCCGTCCACCGTCAGCAACGCCGTCGCCAGCACGGCGACGACCACCGCGATGCTGAACAACGTTCGCATGCTCTTCACCCCCGGTTCACACACTGAACTCGACGACAGGATGCCTTATCGGATGCCGTGCCTTGTGCACCACGCAGGGTGCTGCTCGGCGAAGGACCTATTAGCGTGGCTGCCGTGGAGGCATTGTTCAGCGAGGCGACGGTGCGCGCGATCGTCGACGTGCTCGTGCGTCTGGTGGAGATGGCCGGCGCCATCGTCATCTTCACGGGAGCGGTGATCGGCTTCATCCGCTTCGTCGCCGTCGCGCTGCGCACCCGGTCGGCCGACGCCTTCGTGCCGTTGCGGCTGGGTCTCGGCCGCTACCTGGCCTTGGGGTTGGAGTTCCAGCTGGCGGGCGACATCCTGCGGACCGCCATCGCGCCAACGTTCGTCGAGATCGGACAGTTGGCGGCCGTGGCGGCGATCCGCACGGCGTTGAACTACTTCCTGGCCCACGAGATCGCCCGGGAGCGCGCCGAGCTCGAACGCGAGCCATCATCGAAGTGACCGCCGTGACAGATGTGCTGGCGCTGGCCTGCACCACAGCCGGTCTGCTCGCGGTGGGCCTCGCTGGCGTGACCGGCGGACGCTGGCGTGCCGGAGCGACGGTCGGTCTGGATCTGTGGGTGGCCGCGGGCTTGTTGCGGCTCAGTGGAGCACCGGACTTGAGCGCGGTCGCGGCGGCTGCGGCTGTGATCACGGTGCGCCGCTTGGTGGTGGCGCAGCTGGGCTCCACCGCGCCCTCGGCACGCTGCTGACGCCGTCGGCCGTTGGGCCCGCCAGTGTCGTCAACTGCTCGTGCTCAGGTAGCCGGAGGCGGTGTTGCAATGGACCAGGGCAGGTCGCCCGGGTGGTTGAGGTTGTGGGCGAAACGGCCGGACGGGTCGGCGGGCCGCCACAGCTGCTCGCAGACGCGGTGGACCCCGATCGCCACCGCCGCGGCGGTGACCGACCGCTGGCCGGTGCATAGCCGGCGCCGCAGGGCCTCAGCGGCCCTGGTGGCCCACACCGCGTGCAGCGGCTGCAGCCGGCCGTCGGTGACCGGCGCGACGACGGCATGCGTGCCGGTCGCGGCCAGGCCGGCCAATAGCGCCAGCACGGCGGGGCTGGCGAAGGGCATGTCGACCGCCACGACGGCCACCATGGGATTGCGCGACGCTTCCAGCCCTGCGAGGACGCCCGCGAGGGGACCGGTGTCCGGCACCACGTCGGCGACCTGTCGCGTCCCCACACCACCCAGCCGGCGACCGTCGCCGCTGGCGACTAACACCTCGTCGCAGATCTCGCCGAGGACAGCCACCGCGCGGCAGACCAGTGGTCGACCCTCGACCACCAGCCACGCCTTGTCGGTGCCCATGCGCGTGCTCGCCCCGCCGGCCAGGACGAGCCCGGTCAGCGGCGGCAGCGGTGGCTGGGCCAGCACGGCCCGAACGGTACGCGTCCGGAATGGGCCGTGGTAGCGGGCGTCCCTCCCACTCGGTCCGTCGTGGGAGTACAAGTTGGAGTCAGTCCTCGCCGCGTCCCAGGAGTCCGTGGTCGCCGCTCACCTGCAACAGATCAGCGACGACGAACTCGTCGTGCGCGCCCGCGATCGCGGCGACGGCGCGGCGCTGGACGAGCTGCTGCGCCGGCATCGCGACACCGCCTACCGTGTGGCGCTGCGCATCTGCCTGGATCCGGCCGAGGCCGAGGACATCGCGCAGGAGTCGCTGGTTCGCGCGTGGCGGTCGCTGAGCCGGTTCAGAGGCGACGCCGCGTTCGCAACGTGGCTGTACCGCATCACCACCAACACGGCGCTCAAGCGGACGGGGCGGCGCAGGGATGTGACCATGGCCGAGCTGCCGGAGGCGCCTGGGCCCGACCTGGATCCGGCCACTCGGGTGGTGCAGCGCGAACGCTTGGCGGTGGCCACGGCCGCCCTGGCCTCCCTCACGGCCGAGCAGCGGGCGTGCTGGGTGTTGCGCGAGGTGGAGGGCCTGTCCTACGAGCAGCTGTCCGAGGTGCTGGGCCTCACCCTGCCGGCGGTGAAAGGCCGGCTGTTCCGTGCGCGAGCCGAGCTGACCGCGGCGCTGGCACGCTACGACCGGGGCGGCCCGACCAAGGACGCTGTAACCGACGACAACTCGACCACGGCCACGCCAGCCAGCAACACTGCAACCGAGGCCAACCCGGTCACCAACAGCGCAAACGAGGAATCCCCGTGAGCCAGGCAAGAGGTTGTGCCCTGGAGCTGCCCCCCGAAGACGTCGCCGCCTGGGCGGCCGACGGGGAGCCGGTCACCGGCGTGGACATGCCCGCCCACGTCGCCACCTGCCCGGCGTGCCAGGCCGTCATGGCCGCGGTGGCCGGCAGTGACGAGGTCGGTGTGGCCC
>JACCTL010000080.1 GCA_013812395.1 Euzebyaceae bacterium | reverse complement strand
GACCGGCACGACGGCCAGGCGCGTCGCCGGCCAGTACAGGAACGCCCGGTGGTCGTACTCGGCCTCGCTGTAGCTGCCGGGCAGCTTGGTCTGGGCGACCCTGGCCGGCGCGGCCGGGTCGGACACGTCGAACAGCGACAGCTGCGTCCCCAGCGTGCGGCCGCGGAGGCTGGCGTCCTGACCCACACCGAGCAGCAGGTCGTCGTCCACGGGGTGCAGGTACGCCGAGTATCCGCGGATCTTCAGCTCGCCGGCGACGCGGGGGGCGGTCGGGTCGCTCAGATCGATGGTGTACAGCGGATCGGTCTCGCGGAACGTCACGACGTAGCCGAGGTCACCGAGGAAGCGCACTGAGTAGATGCGCTCGCCGCGGCCAAGGCCGCCGACCTGACCGACCTGCGCCAGCCGCCCGTCGCGTGCCGCCAGCACGGTGACGAAGCTCTGCGAACCCGTGTCCGACCAGGGGGCGCCGTCGGTGGTGGCGACGCGCAGGCGGTCGTCGTGCTCGGACAGCGAGAACTGGTTGAGCAGGTGCCCGCGCACCCGCCCCGACGCGACGTGGCGAGCCGTCACCGGGTCGGAGATGTCGAAGGCGTGGATCTCGGTGGTGTAGTTCTCGTCTTCGATGGGGCGCAGGCGGGACTCGGCGACGACCTGCTGGTCGTACCAGCGGTTGGTCGTGACGTACAGCGTCTGCGGTGACGCGTAGACCGTCTCGCCGCTGGCCACGATCGCGGTGCCGCCGCCCGGGGTGAGCGAGCCGCCAAGGTCGATCGACAGCACGGACACCAGGCCCAGCCCGGAGAACTGTTGCGGGCGCGAGACGGCGTCGCAGTCCAGCAGGGTGCCCTCGGAGGTTTCGCCGTTACGGTGATCCGTGCGCCGGTAGTACGGCAGCCAGTTGTCGATGGTGGATTCGCTGATGATCCGGCGGTTGCGCTCGGTCGCCTCTAGCTCGGCCCGGAGGCCGCCGCCGTTGGGGTGCACAAAGTCCAGACCGGTCGGCTGCGACGCCAGTACGACCCTCGCCGTGGCGTCGGTCATGCGCGCCGAACGGTAGGCGCCGTCGAGGACCAGTTCCGCCTCGACCTGCGGGTCGGCCGGGTCGGCGAGATCAACCACCGTCAGCACGGAGATGGGCGCGCCGTAACCATAGGGGCCGACGCTGATCTCCCGCTGAGCCAGACCTGAGACGCTGCCGGCTTCGGCGGTCGCCAGCACCAGCAGCCGATCGCCGTCGAGCAGCAACTCGTGGCCTCCTCCCTGCAGCGGCAGGGTGGCTGCGCCGGCGTCGGGCCGGGCCAGATCGACGACCTGCAGCTTGTTTCCAGCGACCGTCACCACGATCTTGCCGTCGGTCTTGACCACGTCCGGCTCGTCTACGCCGCGCTCCTGGACGTTGGTGCCCGAATAGTCAACGCCGGCGACCGGCGCCGCCGAGATCCGTGCTTCCATTTGCGCGGCGGGCCCCCCGGTGGTCTCGGCTCCCGCCGCAGCCTCCGTCGCGGCGATGTCTGGCAGACCGCCCTCGAGGCCCGGCAGCCCGTACGGCCCCACCTGTTGCAGGGCCTGGCGCTGGAAGTAGGCCAGCAGCTCGTCGCAGGCGCCAAACGGCTCCAACGCGGCCACCAGCACGACGTCGCGCCCCCCAAGGCTGGTCCGACCGCCCGGCAGCGACCCGAGGCCGCCCCCTGCTGTCGCCGTGCAGGCCACCAACACCAGACCCAACAGTCCCGTTGCCACTGTCCTGCCGCGCATGCCGCCTCCAAGGATCGACGTGATGCGCGGTCAGACGCCGGCGTGCCCCCCAGGGTTCCCGTCGCCGGCTGCCGTAGCGGGTCGACCGTTGACCGTGGCAACCGGCAGCAACGACTCGGCCAGGATTTGCGCCACGTCCACGACCCGGACCTGACCCTGTTCGAGCTCGCCGCGCCCTGTCTTGTCGGCCACGGCGTCGTCGAGCATCACCATGCAAAACGGGCACGCCGTGGACACCAGGTCAGGGTGCAGCTCGAGCGCCTCGTCGATCCGCTCATGGTTGACGCGCTTGCCGATGGTCTCCTCCATATAGAAGCGCGCACCGCCGGCCCCGCAGCAGAAGCCGCGGCTGCGGC
>JACCTL010000075.1 GCA_013812395.1 Euzebyaceae bacterium | reverse complement strand
CACCATCGTCTTTGCGGCGGGTTTCGCAGTGATGCGTGTCATGTCCCCCAGATGATCGGGAGCACAACGCCATGGATTGGGCCCTCGAGGTCGTCGTCCTGCCTGTCAGTGACATCGACCGCTCGATTGCTTTCTACCGCGATCAGGTCGGCTTCGACCTCGACCACGACACCACCAATGAGCACATGCACGTGGTGCAGCTGACGCCGCGCGGCTCGGGCTGCTCGATCGTGTTCGGCGATCTGCCATCGCAGCGCGAGATGGCGCCCGGCTCAATGAAGGCCCTACAACTGTGCGTCGCAGACGCCGCAGCCGCTTGGTCAGAACTGCTGTCGAGAGGAGTCGAGGCAAGCGAGCTCCAGTCGTTCGCCGACCAGGACGGCGGTACCTTCTTCGGATTTGGCGACCCGGACGGCAACACCTGGGCCGTCCAGGAACTGAAAGTGCGCGGTGAGAAGCCGCTCATTCCTTTCGAGGCACGGGGGCGGTTCGGGGCATAGCTCGACAGATTCCCTGTCTCGTTCATGAGTTCACGTGAGGCGCGGCGTGAGGGCTTGGTGGAGGATGTAGCGGGTGACGGTGTTACTCGTGACGCCGGGGAAGGCGCGGACGCGTCTCCACTCGGGCAGGTCGGTTTGGCCGACGCCGTCGGGGCCGCGGTCAAGGGCGTCGCTGTGGGCCTGTTCGCTGGTCCACTCGGCGTAGTTGATGACCTGCCTGCCGTCGGTACTGGCGTGGAATTGCGCGGAAGTCAGTCCGGGAACCGGTTCGGGTTCGGCCTCAAGGGCGTCGAGCACGCTGTCGATCCGCTGTTGTGACCTGGCAGTGCCTGGGTGACGTTAGCGTGTCAGGTGAGCTTCATGAGGCCGGACTCGTAGGCAAAGATCACGACCTGGACGCGGTCGCGAAGGCCGAGCTTCATGAGGATCCGTTTCACGTGGGTTCTGATCGTGGACTCTTCGACGACCAGCGCTGTGGCGATCTCGCGGTTCGATAAGCCTCTAGCGATGAGTTCGAGAACCTCGCGCTCGCGCCGTGTTAGCTGATCAAGTTTGGTCTGATCGGCGAACTGAGGCGTCGGCTGTTGGGCCATGCGGTCGATCACGCGGCGCGTGATCGACGGTGAGAGCAGCGAGTCGCCGGCGGCGATCGCGTGCACGGCTGCGATCAGCTCCTCGGGACGTGTGCGCTTGAGCAGAAAGCCCGAGGCGCCGGCGCGGAGGGCGCCGAACAAGTAGTCATCCTGTTCGAAGGTCGTGAGGATCAGGACCTTCGCTCCGGGGACCGCACGCGACAGCTCGCGGGTCGCCGCGATCCCGTCGAGGTCGGGCATGCGAACGTCCATGAGCACGACATCGGGCGCGAGTCGGCACGTTCGCTCGACGGCCTGCCGTCCTGTCGCCGCTTGGCCGATGATCTCGATCGTGGCGTCGTTCGACAGTAGCTCGATGAGTCCGGCGCGCATCAGGTCGTCGTCGTCGGCGACCAGCACCCGGGTCACCGGTGGGGCCTCCCGTAGGGAATGCGGGCGCGAACGCGAAACGCGCCGTTGGCGCGCTCGGTGTCAAGGCTGCCGCCGAGCAGCGTCGCGCGCTCGCGCATGCCGATCAGCCCGTGACCGCCGCCGGACCGCGAGGTGCCGTCGGCGAGCACGGGGTTGGTGACCGTGAGTTCAACCGCTCCATCGCCGAAGGCAAGCTCGATCCGAGCGCCGCCCGCTCCATGGCGGGCCGCGTTCGTGAGTGCCTCCTGGAGTATGCGGTAGGCCGCCTGATCGGTGGCGCGGGCGAGCGTTCGCGGAGCGCCCGAAGCGTCAACCGTCACCGCGAGCCCCGCGGCGGCATGGTGCGCGATCAACGTGTCGAGCGATGCCAGTCCGAGCGAAGCTTCGATGACCCCGCTCGGGGAGCCGTTGTCGCGCAGTGCGCCGACCAGCTGGTCGATCTCTGCGACCGTCTGCCGTGCCAGCTGTTCGATGGCCTCCAGGGCGGCCAGCGAGCGATCGGGGTCTTGGCGGTGTCGCATCCGGGCTGCTCCGGCGCGGACGGCGATCACGCTGATCGTGTGGCCAGCTGAGTCGTGGAGGTCGCGGGCGATCCGGGCGCGCTCCTCGGCGGCGGCGAGCAGGCGCTCGCGCTCCGCCTCGCGCTCCGCGCGCAGGGCACGTTGGCTCAGCTCGGCGATCTGCTCGCGCCGCAGGCGCGTTCGCTCGCCGGCGAACCAGGCGACGGCCCAGGCGAGACCCGTGTGGAGGAGCTCGCTTGCGGGCACGGTTCCCTGCGCGACAGCGGCCGCGCCAAGGTAGGCCAAGAGCAGCCCAACTACGGTGACGGTGGTGCGCCGCGTCCACGGGGTCTGTCGCTCGCGGCTCGCGGCGAGCAGGTAGAGCGCGGCGGTTGGGCCCAGCAGCAGGTCGATCCGGTAGGCGAGACCCGCCAGCAGCACGTTCGCCGCCGCGGTGACCGCGAACACCCCGATCGCGGATCGCCGCCAGACGACGAGCGGCACCGTCGAACACGCGACGAGCACGACGCCGACCAGATCGAGCTGCCCCGACCCGGGACGGAAAGGGTCGATGCCGCCGTGTCTGAGCAAAGCCAACGAGCCAGCGAACGTGGCGACCGCGACCGCGGCGTCGAGGAGGGCTCCCGAGCCAGGTCGGCCCGCGAAGCGCCTGTTGGCTGTAGCCGTCGATGACATGAACGCTGCGAACGTACCTCGGCACGGGTCGGCGGCAATCCCCCTCGCGGATGACCCGCGTCCACTCGTTGGGGACAGAGAAGTTCCCCTCGCGGGGCGTTTCGCCTCGGCACTGACCCCCGTAACTTCGGCGATGGCTCGCAACGGCGATCGATCGCGGACTCGTAGGAGCGGTTGGCAGCGCTGGCTCATGGTCGCCCTCGGTGAGGGTCCGGACAACCACAGACAAAGGACACCCACATGGCTGACCCGTCTCCCTATCCCGACTCGGACACCAGCGTGGGGCCCGACCGCCGATCGACCACGGGCACATCACGCTGGCAGATGGTGGTCGGGATCATCGGTCTCGTCCTGATCCTGGGGCTTGGCATCCGGCTGTTCGGCCACGGCGGGGGTGGCCCGGGTCAGAACACACCGGTTGAAAGCCAGGAGCAACAGATCGACCAGGGCGGTGGGGGCCACGTACCGCCGCCGGGGATTCCTGACCACTGATGACCATGACACCCGGCCCCTCGCGAATCGCGCTCACCGCGCACGCGCTTCGCGAGACGATGCACTCGCTCCGCTCTTCGCCGGTGTTCGCACTCTTCGTGCTGATCACGCTTGTGTACGTTGGGCTCATCGGTCTGATGGTCGGATTGATGGCCTTGCGGCTCGACTTCCTCCTCCCCGGGCCATTCGCCCGAATGGCGCACTTCACGGAGCCACACCACCGCGTCCACGACCTCACGTTCGGATTCCTCTTCTTGCCGGCCGTAGTAGGGATACTCGCCCAGCTCCGGCGGCCGGCGAAGAACATCGCCGGTATGTTGATGGCGCTCATCCCCTGGGCGGCGCTCATGGTGGCCGCTGTCCTCTCAGACGCGTTCGTAGCTGTAGTGCTGTCGAACCCGTCGCGCTTGGCCGCCGTGCTGACGGTCTTTACCGCACTTCTTCATCCGACCGGCCGTGATTTCCTCCGTTCATTCAGCCTCGCGCGAGTCAACTGGATGCTGCTCGCACTGGTCATCATCGCGGCGGTGCCGCTACTCGTGCTCGCGTCCACCAACATCGGGCTGCAGGCAGCGGTCACCGACGACCATGCCGCCGCCGGCCATTACGGGTTCATGGCCGCTTTCGGCTTCACCGTCATCGGGGTGGGTGTCTTGGCGAGCCTGCAGCCTGACGGGTGGAGGCGCACTGCGTGGGTCGCGGGCGGCCTGCCAACCCTGCTAGGGGTTTCGTCATTGCTGTACGCGGACGCAACCTCGGGTCTCGGCCTGGCCTGGGCGCTCGCGGCCATCGCGTGGGGCGCCGGGTTCGTAGCGGCGGCCGAACTCACCAAGGACGTCACCAAGGACGTCACCAAGGACGCCGATGGCACGACACTGCCCAGTACACGGGGCCCCCTATCGCGATCGGCACGGGGTTGAGGACCTGGAGTGCTGACCGGTTGCGCCCCGGGGTTCGGCGTCGCCGCCTTGGTCAGGCTTCTGCCGAGCTCGTTGAACCGATGGAGCGAACGGGTGCTCTGCCTAGCCGGAGCTGGCGCTGCTGTCAGCGAGTACTGCCTCCTCGGTGGGCTGGGTGACGCCGGTTCGGTAGTCCACGCCGGTCCCACCGTCAGTCTGGTTGGAGGCCAAGGCCTTGAACCGGCGCAGGCGCAGGCTGTTGGAGACCACGAAGACCGAGGAGAAGGCCATCGCGGCGCCGGCGAGCATCGGGTTGAGCAGTCCGGCGGCGGCCAGCGGCAGGGCGGCCACGTTGTAGGCGAAGGCCCAGAACAGGTTGCCCTTGATGGTGCTCAGGGTCTTGCGGGACAGTCGGATCGCGTCCGCGGCGGCCCGCAGGTCACCGCGCACCAGGGTGAGATCGGAGGCCTCGATCGCGACGTCCGTGCCGGTGCCCATGGCCAGGCCGAGGTCGGCCTGGGCCAGGGCGGCAGCGTCGTTGACGCCGTCGCCGACCATGGCCACCGTCTTGCCCTCGTTCTGCAGCCGCTTGATGACATCGACCTTGTCGGCCGGCATGACGTCGGCGATGACCTCGTCGATGCCGACCTGAGCGGCTACCGAGCGAGCGACGGTCTCGTTGTCGCCGGTGAGCAGTACAGGGGTGAGGCCGAGGCCCCGTAACTGGCGGATCGCTTCGGCGCTGGTCTCCTTGATGGCGTCAGCCACGACGAGGACACCGCGTGCGGCGCCGTCCCAGCCCACTGCGACCGCCGTTTGACCTTCGGCCTCGGCGGCGGCCTTGGTCTGCTCGAGGTCGGGGGTCAGGTGCTGGGACCAGTCGGCGAGCAGCTGGGTGCGCCCGACGACGACGGCGTGGCTGGCCTCGTCAACGGTCACGATGCCCTGGACTCCGAGGCCTTCGAGGTTGGCGAAGTCCTCGACGGTCGGCAGCGTTCCGACTCGCTCGGTGGCGCCCTTGGCGATGGCCTGGGCGATGGGGTGCTCCGAGGCGTCCTCCAGCGCACCGGCGAGCCGCAGCACCTGCTCAGGATCCTCCCCGGCGGCGGGGACCACGTGGAGCAGGGTCATCCGTCCGGTGGTGACGGTGCCGGTCTTGTCCAAGACCACGGTGTCGACCTTGCGGGTGGACTCCAGCACCTCGGGGCCCTTGATGAGGATGCCGAGCTGCGCGCCGCGACCCGTGCCGACCATGAGCGCGGTCGGTGTCGCCAGGCCGAGCGCGCATGGGCAGGCGATGATGAGGACGGCGACCGCGGCGGTGAAGGCGGCGCTTAGGCCACCGCCGGTGCCGATCCAGAACCCCAGCGTCGCGGCGGCCAGCGCGATGACGATCGGGACGAAGATTCCGGAGACCCGGTCGGCGAGCCGCTGGACCTGGGCCTTGCCGTTCTGGGCGTCCTCGACCAGCTTGGCCATCTGGGCGAGTTGGGTGTCCGATCCGATGCGGGTGGCGCGGACCACGATGCGGCCGCCGGCGTTGACCGTGGCACCGCTCACGCTGTCGCCGGGGGTGACCTCGACGGGCACTGACTCGCCCGTCAGCATGGAGGCGTCCACCGCGGATGAGCCCTCGGTGATGACGCCGTCGGTGGCGATCTTCTCCCCGGGTCGGACCACGAACAGGTCGTCGACTGCCAGCTGGTCGTTAGCGATCCGCTGCTCACGGCCGTCGCGAAGGACGGAGACTTCCTTGGCGCCGAGTTCCAGCAGGGCGCGCAGGGCGGCGCCGGCGCGCCGCTTGGAGCGAGCCTCGAAGTATCGGCCGGCGAGGATGAACGTGGTGACGCCGGCGGCGGCCTCGAGGTAGATGTTGGCGCTGCCGTCCATCCGGGCGATGGTCAGCTCGAAGGGGTGGGTCATGCCCGGCACGCCGGCGGTGCCGAGGAACAGCGCGTACAGCGACCAGCCCAGGGCGGCGAGGGTACCCATGGAGATGAGCGTGTCCATCGTCGAGGTGCCGTGGCGCAGGTTGGTCCACGCGGCCTTGTGGAAGGGGTAGGCGCCCCAGACCACGACCGGCGCCGCCAGGGTCAGGGACAGCCACTGCCAGTACGTGAACTGCCAGGCCGGGACCATCCCATCGCGATCACCGGCACGGTCAGCACAGCGGACACGATCAGCCGCTGACGCAGCGGGCGGACCGGGTCGTGCTCTTTGATGTCACCCGTCCCGTCGGCAGCGGCTGGGCCAGGCCGGCGGGGCGGCTCGGGCAGCTGGGCGGTGTAGCCGGCCTTCTGGACCGCCGCGACCAGATCGTCGTGGGCGATGCCATTGGAGTAGCTGACCTTTGCCTTCTCGGTGGCGTAGTTGACCGTCGCGGTCACACCGTCGAGCTTGTTGAGCCGCTTCTCGATCCGCGCGGCGCACGACGCGCAGGTCATGCCGCCGATCGCGAGCTCGACCTGTCCCTCGTCCGCCGCAGCCGGTGGGGTCGTGCTGTTGTCGGTTGCGGAGCTCATCGGTTCTCCTTGTGCTGGTAGTGCCCGCTGGTGCCAGCTGAGGTCGTCAGTGGCTGTGGTCGTCGCTGCCGGTCTGGTCGCCGTGTCCGATCTCGGTTTCAGAGGCGGTGGCGGCCGCGGTGAACTCGGCGGTGCGCACGACCCCCTCGTGCTGGAAGTCCAGGAACAGCCGGTAGTCGCCTCGCGAGGGTGCTGTCGCGTAGAAGGTGATGTCCGGGCCTGGCTCGGTGGTCCCGTCACCAGGCGCGCCCGCGGGGTGCACGTGCAGGTACGCCAGGTCGCCGTCGCGCAACGCGACCAGATGCCCGTAGGCCGCCAGGTAGGGCTGCAGGTCGGTGACTGGTTGGCCGTCGCGGCTGACAGACAGGGTCAACTCGGTCTCCCGTCCGGCACGGAGTTCGCCGTCGAGGGTGACGGTGTAGCCGTCGACCCCGGCGGCCGCAGCCGGTTCTGGCAGGGGCTGGGGGTCGTAGTCGCCGGCAACGGCGAGGTCGACACCAAGCGTCATCGCCTGCCCGTGCTCCGTCGGTGCGAAGTCGGCGAAAACACGCCATTGCCCAGCCGTCAGGTCCAGTGAGCTCTTCCAGGTGCCATCCTCGGCCAGTTCGGGGTGCACGTGCTGGAAGCCCGTCATGTCGCGGCGAACCGCGATCAGGTGCAGATCCTTGTCGTGGGTCTGTTCGTAGCTGGTGACCGGCGAACCGTCGGGTCCCAAGACCTGGAAGGCGAACGGGACCGCCTCGCCGGCGGGGAGCGAGACTTGGGCCAGCGCCAGGGTGTAGCCGTGCTGGGACAGCATCAGTCCTTCTGGGATCTCCTCGGCCGCCGCCTCAGCGGCGGACCCGTGCGCGGCGTGGTCGCCAGCGGCTCCGCCCGCGGCTTCGTCGCTACCCGACTCGGTGGAAGCGGCGGAGCCCGCGCCGTGTGCAGCGGTGCTGTCGGTGGTGTCCGCTCCGGCGTGGCCTGCGCCGTGTTGAGCGATCTCGCCGGTTGAGCCGATCGGTCCGATTGCGTTGCCGACACCGGCGGCGGCGCCGAAGGCAATGACCAGGCCGGCGGCAAAGAGGCCAAGCTTCATGGGGGTGTTCATTGTGAGTCCTCCTCAACCGGCGCGCTCACGTCGGGGGTCGTGCCGTCCTGCCTGTAACGCAGGACGGGGTGCCGGGTGCTTACTTGGCGGCCAGCTGGTAGCCGGCTTCTTCGACGGCAGCTCGTACGGCCGCGTCGTCGACAGGCACCTCGCTGGTGACGGTGAGCCCGCCGGTGGGCAGGTCGACGTCGATGTCGGAGACACCGGGAACCTGGGCGACCTCATCGGTCACGGAGTTCACGCAGTGACCGCAGGTCATGCCGATGACGGTGTAGGTGGATGTGCTCATCTCAGGCTCGTTCCTCTCGGGGTGCTGGCTGTGCTATGGGTCCCGTTGGATTGTGCTGGCCGTGCTGGTTCGTCCGGCGGACCTGTCGGCGGAGGGCGTCAGGACCGCACGAGTCGAGCGATCGCCTCTGAGGCTTCCTTGACCTTGGCGTCGGCGTCAGGGCCGCCGGCTGCGGCGGCCTGCACGACGCAATGGCTCATGTGTTCGTCCAGCAGTCCCAGGGCCACAGACTGCAGTGCCTTGGTCATCGCTGAGACCTGGGTAAGGATGTCGATGCAGTACTGCTCTTCCTCTACCATGCGCTGCAGGCCACGGGCTTGGCCCTCGATGCGGCGCAGGCGCTTGAGGTAGTCCTGCTTGCGGTGGATGTAGCCGTACTGGCTGGCTCGCTCGGTGATCTCCATGTCGTCCCTTCCGTCCACGTCGATGTTCTCGGACCACACCACCCTACCGGGGGACCGTATAGGTGGGGCTTGTGCAGAAACGCTATACCCCCATGGGGTAAATGGCAAGCCCGGCGTCGTTCGTTCCCAAAGCCGTCCAGCACGCGCCCCGACGAGGCGGCCCACCCCGCATCGGCCCCCGATCGCTGGCTCACAGTCGGTCGCGCTGGGTCCGTACGATGTGCCATGGCCTATGACGAGGACGTCGCGGAGGGCATTCGCGAGCTGTTGGCGGGCGAGCCAGATCTGACCGAGAGGAAGATGTTCGGCGGGCTCGCGTTCCTCGTCGCGGGCAACATGGCGGTGGCGACCAGCGGTCAGGGCGGCATCCTTGTCCGAGTGGATCCCGCGGAGTCCGACATGCTCGCCGAGACGACGAATGCTCGGTTCATGGAGATGCGCGGTCGAGCGATGCACGGGTGGTTACGCGTCGAGTCACGCGACGTCGGTACGAAGCGTCAACTCGCGAAGTGGGTCACACTGGGAACCAGGTACGCACGATCGCTTCCCCCGAAGCGGTAGGAGACCGGGCTGGGCAAAGTGTCCCATACCGCTGCGACGCCTCTGTGGCTCTTGGCACCGTTGACTCCTCCAGCGCTTCGCCGAACCCTTACGACGCGAGCAGCATCGGTCCCGGCTGGCAGTTCTACCTCGAGCGGCTCGGCGCGGTCGTGGCGGACACCGCGGTGCCCAGCAGCCGGGGACTGCTACTACCCCTCGCTGCAGAACGCCTACGGTCAGCAGACGGTGAGCCAGCAGGCGTGCTCTGCCGGCCATTGTTTGGCCCATGCGCCGGTGACGGCGCAATTGAGCCCGTCGTTGGCCGACCCAGGAACCCGGATTTCGCGGTAGTCGTCGATGCGGAAGCCGGTCCGGTGGGCGAGCGCGAACCATTGACCGACGGTGGGGACGAACTCGATGCCGCCGGGCTCGTCCACCGCGTCACGCCAGTCATAGTGGTAGCCGCCGAACCAGGGGCGCAGCAGCTGCGTTCCCGACGGGATGCTGCCATCCAGCGGCGCGGTCAGCACCGCCAGCGGGTGCGAGGTCAGAAACGACAGTCTCCCGCCGTCGCGCAGCAGTCTGCGCGCCTCAGAAAGGAAGGCGATGGGCTCGGCCCACAGCACGGCGCCGTACTCGCTGACCGCGACGTCGAAGGCGTCGTCGGGTTCGGGCACGTCCTCGGCGATCCCGTGATGCAGCGTCAACTCGATTCCGTGCTCGCCAGCGAGACGCCGGGCGGTCTGCAGCTGGCGCGCGGAGTTATCGACCCCAACCACGCGTCGCGCGCCTCGGCGTGCCGCCCAGGCGGACACGTAGCCGGTTCCGCAGCCAAGCTCGATGACGTCCTTGCCGGTCAGGTCGTCGGGCAGCAGCGGGACCTGATCATCGGGCACACCCCAGGCGCCCCAGGTCGGCTCGTGGGCGGCCCAGCGCTGCTCACCGGCGTCGACCCACTGGTCCGCCGTGGCGTCCCAGTGCCGCCGGTTCTCCACCGCGTAGTCGGGTAGCTCGCCCACCACGCCCTCCGATCGTGCGCATCGGCACAGCGGTTCCACCGCCCCTGCCAAGTCTGACTCCCGTCCAG
>JACCTL010000067.1 GCA_013812395.1 Euzebyaceae bacterium | reverse complement strand
CCGCGTCTGGCCGCTGCGGTCGGTCAGGCGGCCAAGCAGGGGAGCCACCAACCCGAGTCCGACGGAGTACGCGGCGCTCACCACCCCGGCCAAGGCATAGGAGCCGGCGCTGTCACGCACCAGCAGCACGATCGCGAACGACCATGCCCAGCGGCAGGCGCCCCAGCAGCGACGTCGCCACCGGAAGCGCGGCACCGGGGACGCGCAGCAGCCGAACGTAGGCCCGCATCGCTTGACGACCTGTTCCCGTACTAGCGGTCGGGGCTTGGCGCCGGCGTCGTCAGCGCGTCGAGGCCTTCGCCGTCGAGCAGACCCTCGAGCGCGTCGCGGTCGAGCAGACCTTCCAAGGAGTCGCGGTCGAGCAGACCCTCAAGTGCGTCACGGTCGAGCAGACCTTCCAGTGCGTCACGGTCGAGCAGACCTTGGTCCTCGAGCAGCCCCTCCAGAGCATCGCGGTTCTCGGCGCTGCCCAGCTCACGCAGCAGCTCCTCGGCGCTGACGCCGCCTTCCAGCAGCTCCTGCAGGGAGCCCGACTCAGAGTCGCCGCCGGCGTTGCCGTCAACCGACGCCGCTGCCACTTCGGCCTCGAGCCGTGTCACGTCGGCGCGCAGCCGCTGGGTGGTCTGGTACAGCGTCAGGGCGGTCGTGCCCAGAACGACGACGAGCACGCCGATCACCGCGGAGCCGACCTTGACCATCTGCTCCGACACGCCCATCCCTTCGCCAGCCACAACCCTACCGGCGGCCGCTCAGGTGTTCCGGTCCCACACGATGCGCAGACCCTTGAGCGTGAGCCAGGGATCATGATGGTTGATGCTGCGGCAGGCGTCGACAACGGCTGACGCCAGCCCGCCGGTCGCGACCACCACGGGCGGCCCGTCTAACCCGTCTAACTCGGCGGCGAGCTGCTCGACCACCCGGTCGACCATGCCGGCGAAGCCGTACACCGCCCCGGATTGCAGCGCTTCCACCGTGCTGCGCCCGATCGCGTGACGAGGAGCGGTCAGCTCGACCGTGCGCAGCTGCGCCCCCTTGGCGGTGAGCGCCTCAAGCGAGATCTGCACGCCGGGAGCGATCGCCCCACCGATGAAGGCGCCGCTGGCGTCGTAGACGTCGAAGTTCGTGCCAGTGCCGAAGTCAACGACGATCCCGGGACCGCCGTACTGGTCGTGGGCGGCGATGGCGTTGACGAGGCGGTCGGCACCGACCTCGCGGGGATCCTCCATCTTGATGGAAATGCCTGTGCGGGTGCCCGGCGCCACGATCACGGGCGGGAAGTGGAAGTAGCGCTGGGTCATCTCCCGCAGCCGCGCGGTGACCAGTGGCACCACCGACGAGATGACGACCCCGTGGACGTTGCGGCTGAACGACAGGTTCTCGAAGCTCATCAGGCCCTGGAACAGCAGCGCCAGCTCGTCGGCGGTGCGACTGGCGTCACTGGAGATGCGCCACTGCTGGGCGAGCTCCTCGCCGTTGAAGACGCCAATGACCGTCAGCGAGTTGCCGACGTCCACGGCAAGCAACATCAGGCCACCCCGATGATGTCGATCATCCTCTGATCTGGTGTCCGACCGCTTCGCTGCATAAGGACATCTTGTCAGGTCCCGGCCATCGGGCCGACCGCACGCAAGTGGGCGTTGTCGATGAGCCGGGTCGCTCCGACGCGGGCAGCAATAAGTGCCTGGGCCGGGCCGCTGCGTTGCCCGTAAAGCGGCTCCAGCGTGTCCGGGTCGGCAATCTCGGCGTAGTCCAGCTCGATGCCTGGGGCCGTCGCCAGCGCTGCGACCAAGCGCGCGCGGGCGGTATCGGCGTCGCCGTCCCACGACGCGACGGCAGCCGACAACGCCGCCGGCAGCGCCAGCGCCTGCCCGCGCTGCGCCGGTGACAGGTTGGCGTTCCGCGACGACAGGGCCAGCCCGCCGTGGTCGCGAACAACGTCGCACTCGACGAGGCGCACCGGCACGTCGAGGTCGCGCACCATCGCCTTCATCACCAGCAGCTGCTGGTAGTCCTTGCGGCTGAAGTAGGCGGTGTCTGGCCGGACGACATTGAACAGCTTGGCCACGATGGTGGTCACACCGTCGAAGTGACCGGGCCGGCTGGCACCCTCGAGCCGGTCGGTGAGACCGGCCACGTGCACAGTCGTACGCCGCCCGGCAGGTGTGAAGTCGGCAGGGTCGGGGGCGAACACCACGTCGACGCCGAGCGGCTCCAACAGCCCGAGGTCGCGGTCGAGGTCGCGTGGGTAGGCGGCCAGGTCCTCGGCTGGCCCGAACTGCAGCGGATTGACGAAGATGCTGACGGCCAACAGCGCGCTGTCGCGGGCTTGGCGGACCAGCGACAGATGGCCGTCGTGCAGGGCACCCATGGTGGGAAACAGCGCGAAGGGCGACGAGTAGGCCCCGCGCCGCCATCGCCGCATGTCCTCGCTGTGACGGACGACGTCCACGGTTATTCGTCCAGGACCGCAGCGACGGCGCCAGCCGCGGCGTCGTCAAGACCGGCCCGGCGGGCATGGCGCAGGGCGAGCCGCGACAGCGCCAAGTAGGCGTCGACAGCCTCGGGCATGACGGTGCGCAGCTCGTCGAGTTGGCGCGCGACGGTGCCGGCGTCGCCGCGGCGGACCGGCCCGGTCAGTGCCGCCGCGCCGCTGCGGGCGGCGTTGGACGCGGAGGTGGTGACCAGAGGCCCGAGGAACTGCGCGGGGTCGGTCACCCCGGCGCCCAGCAGCAGGTCGCGCGCGAGGGTCACGACCGTGGCCGTGGCGTTACTGCCGACAGTCAGGCCCGCGTGGTACAGCGTCCGCGAGCCAGCGGGGACGGTGACCGGGCTGCCACGCAGATCGGTGACGAGCACGCGGGCCCAGCCGAGATTGGCCTCGTCGGCGGTCACCGCCCAGGACGTGCCCGGCAGCGCGGCGAAGCCGGTGTCAGGGTCGGGAAAGGTCTGTGCGGGATGGCAGGCGGCGACGGCGGCCCCCGCCAGGCGCACCGGTTCCAGGACATCGACGCCGTAGCCCCCCGAGGTGTGCAGCCAGCGGCTCCCCTCGGCTACCGCATCGGCGGCCGCTACGTGGCGGACGAGGTCGACCAGCGTGTCGTCGCCGACACACACCACGACCAGCTCCGCGTGGCGCGCGGCCTCGGCTGCAGTGGTGGGCCGCGCGCCAGGCAGGCGACGGACGAACTCGTCGATCCGTCCCTGCGAGCGGCCCGCCACGGCCACGATCTGGTAGCCCGCCCGGTCCAGCCCCATCCCCAGGGCGGTGCCGACCCGGCCGGGACCGATGACCGCGGTGCGCTTCACGACCGGACCTCGGACGGCAGGCGTACTTGCGTTCCCACCATCGTCACGCCCTCGACGGGGGCGAGCTTGGCCAGCGCGGCCGGCAGGGAGCGGCCGTCGGGCAGCACCTGGCCTGGCGCGACCTCGATCAGCGGGATCAGCGCGAAGGCACGCTCGACCAGCCGGGGATGTGGGATTTGCAGGCGACGACGCCGGACCGTGCGATCGTCGTACAGCAGGATGTCGACGTCGATGGTGCGCGGACCCCAGCGGAAGGTTCGCACGCGTCCCAGCTTCGCCTCGACCGCCTGACACGCCCGCAGCAGCCGGCGCGGTGGGTGGCTGGTGGCCACGCGCACCGCAACGTTGAGGAACGGACCTTGCTCGGGGCCGCCTACCGGTTCGGTTTCGTACACGCTGGATACCGCGTCGACGCGGATGCGCGGATCGGCGTCCAGCCCGTCCACGCCGGCCTGCAAGTGGTCGAGGCGATCCTCGATGTTGCTGCCCAGCCCGAGAAAGGCAAAGCGCTCGCGCCGCATCGACAGCAGGTTAGACGCCACGGCGCGGCGCGGTCGTGGGATGCCGGGCGGTGCGATCTTTCGCCGACCGCGTCAGGGCTGCACGCGCCGGATGATCACAACGGCGGCTGCGTCGGGGCTGCGCGCCGGGTAACCACGACGGCGACCTCGTCGAGGTCAACGG
>JACCTL010000062.1 GCA_013812395.1 Euzebyaceae bacterium | reverse complement strand
GGCGGCTGGCGGGAGGTGGTCGCGGCGGTCCGCGAGCGCATCGCCCGCCTCGACGCCTGGCAGCACGCCACCGGCGGCTCGTGGAGGGCATGGTGCGACCCGCCCGACCCGTGGGGCGTACCCGCCGACCGCCCGGCGACCCACCGTGTGCTTGTGGCGCACGGGCCACGCGGGGCCATGACGGGGCCGCGTGTGGCCGTCGTCCTCGACCGCCTGGTCGAGACGGTTCCGTCGACGCGCCAGACCACCGGCGCCGCCTTCGGCTTCAACGGTCCCCGGTCGCGCGCGCCCCAGGCGATCGTGCTGGCCGTGCCGCCCGACATCGCCCGGCCGCTGGACACCGAGACGCTGGTGGCGATCACCGACGACCTGCGCCTGTCGGCGCGGGCTCGCGCCGTGGGGCCCGACGACCTGGACGACGTCGCCGACCTGGTGGGCCTGCCGCTGCTGCTGCGGACCACCGTCGCCGGCGCCGACCCGCTGGCCCAGGAGGGCTGACGATGCCGCCGGGACGCTGGTGGGAGTGCTACACGCGGCTGGAGCCGCAGCGGCCGAACGTCGACTTTCAAGAGGGGGTGAGCGCTCGCGTCGCCGACCCGGTGTGGTTCCTGGCCCGCCAGTGGCAGCTAGGCGAGCAGCACGGCGAGGATGCCTCGACGCCGGTGGTGGTGCAGGTCGAGGCTCGTCGGGTCCCTGTCGGCCAGGCCGGCGGCGATCCGGTGCGGGTGCCGCCCGAGGCGATCCTGGAGGCCGAAGCCGACAGCTGGTGGACGGTCGGGCGGCGGCTGCGCCTGGGGCGGGCGGTGCGCGCCCGGCTCAGCGCCGCCGAGCGTCGCGCCTGCCGGATCGGGCGGCTGCCTGCCCCCTACGACCTCGTCAATCGGAACGCCGTCGATGGGCTGGCGGTGTGGCGTGCCGGGCTGGCCGGCGGCGACCCCGCCTTCGACGAGGTGCCCGCGCCCGCGGCGGGTGACCGCTGGGACCCGGCGTCGCTGACCTACAGCGACGACTTTCCCGTCGGGGTGGGCACCGCGCTGACCCTGGACGGCCACGACGGCGGGCCGCTGGATTGGTACTCGGTGGACGGCGACAGCCGCCCCCTGGGGGAGGGCAGCTCGACCACCGCACGGGTGCTGGCCTCCCGGCTGAGCTGGCCCGGCGCCCCGCATCCCCGCTGGTGGCAGATCGAAGACCACCGCGTCGACTGGGCAGCTGAGGGCCCCGACCGTGCGCACCTGGCGACCGTGCTGCTGCTGGAATTGCTCACCGGCCACGGCGACGACTGGTTCACCTTCCCGGTGCCCGATCCCGCCGTTGCGGGCGGCGAGCCTGACCCTGGCGGCGAACCGCCGCCCACCACCGGGCACGTGGTCGAGCTGCTGCGTGCCGAGGTCCACGACGACATGGACGACGCGCCGTGGGCGCTGGCGCCGCCCCCGCCGAGCTGGTCGCTGTTCCACAGCACAGACCTGCCCGCGGGGGCGCTGGTGGTCTGGCCGACGGTCGCCACGCCGGTTGTGGGGCCGGTCTTGGACCGGGTGGTGCTGGCCGTGGACGAGGACACCGACCTGGCCTGGGCGGTCGAGCTGGTCGTGGACGGCCATCGCCTACTCCCCGACGCCGACAGCCTGCGGGCCCGCGGCCAGGTCCAGGCGCTGGGGTCGTCGGGGCCGGCTCACGGCTATGACTACCTGCCGTCCACGACCCTGCCGCCCCACTGGCACCCCTACCGTATCGAGGCCGCCGACGGCGGGCGCGTCTACACCCAGGGGCTGGTGGCGGACTTGGGCCACCCCGCCCGCCTGGCCGGTGAGCCACCGCCGCCGCGGGCCGGTCCGGCCTCGACGCTGATCGGCGGGGCACCCGGCGCGCCGCTGGGACGCGGGCACACGCTGCGCCCGACCGCGCTGCCCAACCAGGGACTGGCCCTGGAGCGGCGGTTCGTGCTGGGCCGGACCACCGACGGGGCGCCGCTGCTGTGGGTGCAGCGGTCCCGCCACCCGTTGGTCGACGGCCCCACCTCGTGGCTGCGCTTTGACGTGCTGCACCCCGCCACGCCGTGAGGCTGGCGACGCGGGCCGAGCGGATCCACCCCGCCCCCCCGCAGCGACGCGCGACGCTCGCCGAGCATCACGTCGCCAGCACCGGCGTGGTCACCATGCCGCCCTCTTTACGCGCCGCCGCTGCGTTGCTGCAGCGCGGTCTTCACCGCCGGCGTCGCCAACGCCAGGAGCCCGGCGAGCAGTACAACGATCATCACCCGGTGGTAGCTGTCGTTGAGCACGGAGTGCGGGCCCCGCCCGGCGGCAACAGCGGCGGTACCCAGCAGGACCCCCGCGAGCGCGAACGCGTGGCTCGCGATCCCCGCGGCCCAGGCCCAGCGCTTCCGGGCGAGGAGCGCGTAGGCACCGATCGCCAGCGCGATGCCGCACAGGGATTCGACGACGGTGGCGGGAGCGATCCGGGGCTCGGCCAGAACCGCGATCCCGAGCGGGAGGCGGATACCGGTGTGTAGCAGGGCGCCGAGGAAGAAGGTCGCGGCATACAGCGCCGAGAGCCATCCCAGCCAGGTGGCCGCAGGGTGCCTGTGCGGCGCGTTCGCGTTCATGACGAGTGCCTTTCGTGCTTCTGGCGCAGCGCGATGACGCTGGCCATGACGGCGGTCGCCAGGGCGAGTAACTGGACCCACAGTCCGACCAGCCCGACGGGCTGGGTCAGGTCGACCAGCCGGCCCGCCTGGCCGGCCAAGAACAGGCCGACGAGTTGGGACAGTCCCACGAGCGTGGCCACGACGAGCGTCCAGCGCCATGGCGCGAACGCGACCGCTCCCGCAGCCAGCAGCAGGATGACCAACCCCGGCGGTATTGCCGGGAAGTCGACTCCGGCGAATATCTGAATCACGATTCCGACGCTGGCCACAATCAGGCCAGCCACGGTCGCCTTGACTGGCGGCGACATTGCCTTATTCACGGTTGGTTCTTTCTGCCGTATTCACGGTTGGTTCTTTCTCGATAGGAGGAGCTTTCGCCACGGTAGGGACGCCGTCGGGTCCCGACCTCCGTCAGCGGAGGGGTCTTTCACCTCCGTCGCAAGGGGGAGGCGGGCTGGTCCCACGGGCTATCGGTCCGCTGCGGCTCGCGGGCCGCCCGCCTTGACGTTGCACAGCGAGCATCAGCAGTGACGAGATCAGGACGAGGTTCTTGACGACGAACTCGCCTTCGGTGGTCAACAGCAGCGGGTTGCCGTTCTGGAAGGCGACCGCGGGTTGGACGATCAGGACCAGGAAGGTGCCGGTCAGGTGCGCAACGAGTGTGGCCAGGACCAGCCGCGGCGCCCGGCCCAGGAGCAGCGCGGCCCCCAGCAGCACCTCGAAGGCACCCAGCGCCGGGATGAACCAGCCGGCGTCGATGCCGGGAACCCAGGCGACGGTGTCGGCGACCAAAGCGGTGACGGGGGTGGTGCCTGCCACCTTCAGCGCGCCGAACCAGATGAACGTGAGCGCTAGTGACGCGCGCAACAGCCACGGGCTGACCCGCCGCAGGAATTCGAATACGCGCCGGTCGGCTCTGCTGTGGAGGTGGGAGATGGTGGTCATTTTCGGTGGCTCGCTTTCGGGTGTTGGCGTCTGCAATGAACGGTAGGAATGGCGGACGCCTGCGACCTCCGCCGTAGGAGCCAATTCCTGGGTCCGTCGGTCGAGCGGTCTCGGCTCCGTCGAGGAGGCGGACCAGCGCCACGCTTCCGCCGTCCGGGGGAGCTGCGGGTTCGTCCCCGAGGCGGAGGTGGCGGTGTAGCCAGCGCGCTAGCGTCGAAAGCGATGAGCACCCGCTTGAGCGCAGCGCGCGCTCGCTTTGGCCCTCTGCCGGCTGGCCGGTTCGACCCCTGGCTGGCGGCCGCGCTTGCCGTGGTGCAACTGTTGATCCTGCGGGAGTCTTGGGGCGCCGTCACCGCCGGACGCCCCGCGGTGATGACCCTGGGTGTCGTCGTCGCGTTGCTGATGACGTTGCCGCTCGTGGCCCGCCGGCGTGCCCCCTTCGCCGTGTTCCTGGTGATCGCGGGTGCGACGTTCGCGCATGCCCTGCTACCGCTGCTCACCCAGGGCGTATTGGCGGGGCCGGCCCCGGCGCCGCTTGTGGCGCTGTACTCGGTGGCGGCCTACGACCGTCCAGACAGGTCCTGGTTTGCAGCGGCGGTGAGCGCCGGCTGGGTCGGGGTCCTGTACTTCGTGTCGGATGCCGCCGGCTTCGTGCCGTTCCTGGCGGCGGTGCTGGTGGCGACCTGGGTGTCGGGCAGGCTGGCGCGCACCCGCGCGCTGTACGTGGCCGAACTGGAGCGTGACCGCGAGGCGCGAGCGAGGCTGGCGGTCGCCGACGAGCGCGCTCGCATCGCCCGGGAGCTGCACGACGTGATCGCCCACGCGGTGAGCGTGATCCACGTGCAGGCGCGCGCCGCCCGCGGGGCGCTGCACAGCGACCTGCCAGCGGCGGAGGGCGCGCTGGAGGCCGTGGAGCACACGGCCGGCCAGGCGCTGGGCGAGATGCGCCTACTGCTCGGCGCCCTCCGCGAGGACGGTGCGCAACCTGAACGCTCGCCGCAGCCGAACATCACCGACCTGGATGCGCTCGTGGACCGCTACCGTCAGGCGGGGCTCCCGGTCCGCATGCACCACAGCGGCGGTGCCGTGCCGTTGCCGGCCGCTGTCGGGGTCGCCGTCTACCGGATCGTGCAGGAGAGCCTGACCAACGCGCTCAAGCACGCCACCCCTACCGAGGTCGTCGTGCGCATCGGGCACGATGACACCCACGTGCAGGTTGAGGTCGTCAACGACGGCGTCGCCGGTCCCCTACCGCAGCACGCCGCCCGCGACGGCGGGCTCGGCCTGACCGGGATGCGCGAGCGGGCGCGGCTACTCGGCGGCCACCTCAGCGCCACCGCCGAGCCCGCCGGGAGGTTCCGCGTCCATGCGACCTTGCCGGTGGACACCGACGATCGGCACGCGGTCGAGTTGCAGGAGCAACCGTGAGCCAGCGGATCGTGCTGGCCGACGACCAGGAGCTGATCCGCAATGGCTTCAAGATGCTGCTGCACCAAGCCGGTCACGAAGTGGTCGGCGAGGCCAAGGACGGCTCGCAAGCGGTCGAGATGGCGCGAGCGCTGCGCCCTGACATCGTGCTGATGGACGTGCGGATGCCGGTCATGGACGGCATCGAGGCCACCCGCCTCCTAGCGGGTCCCGATGTGAAGGATCCGGTGCGCGTGCTGGTGCTCACCACCTTCGACCTCGACGAGCACGTCTACGACTCCCTGCGAGCCGGCGCCAGCGGCTACCTGCTCAAGGACACGCCCACCGAGCAGTTGCTTCACGCCATAGAAGTCGTTGTCAGCGGCCAGGCGCTACTCGCCCCGACCGTCACCCGCCGGCTCGTCGAACGCTACGCCACACAGCCGGCCATCCCCGACGTCGACAGGGCCACCCTGGAACGGCTCACCGTCCGCGAGCGCGAGGTGCTCCGACTGATCGCACACGGCATGTCCAACGCCGAGATCGCGACGCACCTGACCGTCGCTGAATCAACCGTCAAGACCCACGTCGCCAACGTGCTCATGAAGCTCCACTTGCGCGACCGAGTTCAAGCAGTCGTCGCCGCCTACGAAACCGGCCTCGTCCGAGCCCAACCGAACACCTAGCCAAACCGTGGTGTGTTTGAGCACTGCGCCAAGAGCCGGAGGACGACGATAGCGTTGCAGCTCCATTTCAGGGACGCTCAACCAGAAGACTCAGGTGTCGCATCGGTCTCACGAGCAGCGGGTCAGCCGACCTGGCGCAGTGAACCGGACTCGTCCACGAGCCAGATCTCGATCCCCGCCTGTGACAGCGGTCCTTCGGCTCGCTCACCGAGGTGGCGGTAGGTGTCCATCTCCGGGAAGGTAAGCACGACTCGCGCCTCTGCGTCGTCGTTTCGCATGAGTACGCCTGAGAGCAGCGCGTGGCTGAAGTACGCGCGCGCCTGTAGCGGGGCGGGCGTGGACTTTGGTTGTCCCGCCCGATCGCCTCTGGCATACGTGGAAGCCGGGTAGCCCTTCACCTCGACCAGCATGCGAACCCCATCACGGTCAGCCTCCACGTCAACGCCACGCTCTCGGCTTGCGGTGTCGGCTACTCGCCGGATGTGCCATCGCTCGCCGGCCAGGTGCCGCACTACCGCGGCCTGGACGTTGCGTTCTGAGAACCAGGCATCGGGCTCCAGTGGCTGGGCGGCTTCCATGATGCGAGTCTCGACAACTGATGGCGCTCGTGTGACGGCGGTCGGCTCGTCAGGCGTGGCGCCGGCCAACCGGTAGAGACCGCGACGCACCCGGACCAGATCTCCGCACTGAACGGCATGGTGGTCCGGGGAGTTCACGCACATCGGCCCGACGATGAAGGTGCGTAGGGTCGTGTCCGGGTAGCTGCTGCCCAGCCTGCGCGCCTCTGCGATGAGCTCTGCTGGCGAGAAGGGCGACCGACCTTGCCCGGTGAGCCGCCGAGCCGCTTCCCGGAGGTCTTCGCGGGCGCCCATCAGCCAGCCGCCAGCCCACTCACCGCAGCACGGAGGGCTTCTTGCAGCTCCGGTGCGTTCTCAGTGACGGCGGCGGGTGGGAAGGTGCAGCCCTGAATGGCAGATGACTTTGGCTTCGTCGCGCCGGACAACGACTCGAGTCGCTCACGGTAGGCGCCAAGTGCCGTCCGACCCTGGTCTGAGACAACGAGTCCGTTGGCGTCCTCGTACCAGCCGAGCGTCACATCGGTCAGACCCATCAAACCCCGCGAGCCGGGCGGAAAGATCCATCCGATGGAGAGCGGGCCTCGGTTGGGAACGGCGGCACGAAGCGAACAGCCGCTGGTTCCCCAAAAGACCGTGAGGCCATCCACGGTCGCCAGCCCTTCGAAGAGGTCCTGCAGATGGTGCCGGTAGTCGTCGTCGGTAATGCGTCCAAGGAGCTCGTCGACGCCAGCAAGGACAGCCTTCGCGGTTCCTGACGATCCCTTTGATGGCTCGGCGCCAGCGACGAAGCGCGCCTCAAAGGCAGCGTGGTCGCCGCCGGTGAAGCGAACGAGCTCCACCGCCGAGAACCTCGATGCCTTCATCGTCGCGTTCAGGTACCGCAGCGTGCGGAGCACCGACGGAGTGAACCGCTGAGCGACCACGACGTAGTGGAATGTGCCGTCGCGGAGTTGCGCCTGCAGCCGGTCTCGCCAGTCGATGGCGTCGTCGACTCCTGTACCCCAGGCCTTCGTCACGACCTGGTCGAGCGACGCACCGGTTGGCACCGATCCCGAAGGGCAGTGGGGACTCTTGAAGTACCCCTCGGCAACTCGGGTTTGGAACTCCTCGAGCGACATTCCCCACAGGTCCGAGCCGTAGTCGAGAAGCTGGGCGAGGCATGCCCGGAAATCTGTGTTCTGTGGTCCGGTCTTGAACTCAATCAGTGCGAGCTCTCCGCCGTTGCCGAGCAGAACCAGATCGACCTTGCCCGATTCGAGACTGGACTCGCGGCCGACCACGACGGCGGGACCGACCAGGCCGAGCTCGTCGAGGGGCAGCAGCTGTGGATGCAGCTTGAGCTGCTCCTGAAGCGGGAGCTCGGGGGACGGGACTTGTTCCAGCATCGGCGTTGTGCCATCCGGCAGCTCGATCATCAGCTTCCGTGCCACAGGCGCTCCTATTTCGTGAGGTCGTCGGTCGACACGACACCGGCGGTGGTCAACGTTGCCAGCGACGTGTACCGCTGGTTCTGGACCCACGCCGCCTTGCCCGTGTGCGGGATCGGAGCAGGAAGCCGTACCGTGGCGTCGTGGTCCGGTGGGCTTAGCAAGATCACTTTGTAGCTCTCCTCGGCCCTCGGGCCGGTGCGCAGGAGTGCCCGGATCAAGGCGGCGATCTCAGCCTGATCTGGCGCACCAGTTGCCTCGCGGTGTTTGGCCACAGCCTCAGAGAACAGCACCTCGTCCTCGACGAGTCGGATCGCAGGGATGAGGGCCTGTATCGCGCGCTCGACGTAGAAGCCGAGATGGGTTAGGCCCGGCTTGAAGGCACGCTTCGGTTGGCACACGTACGCCGAGTACGCGAGGTACTCGGGGTAGGCGATCCGGGCGGGCAAGACGACGACGTCCGCGCCTGGGTCGAGCAGGCCGTCTTCAGCGAACAGCGACTGTAGCTCACGCAGCAGGAACACGGCATGCTCACCGACGACCACGCCCGGATCCGCCAGCACCGTGTCGATGGCGTCGGACAGTTGGCGGAAGCTGCACCAACTGCACCTCGGATCCATCCCTCGAACAGCCGGCGGCTCGACTGCATCAGGTGTCAGCACGAGCAGGCGCTGATCGTCAGCGTCGGAACGGAAGCAGCTGAGGTGGGCACGGAGCTGCTTTTCTCTGACCATCCCTTGCGTCGTCTTCACCTCGAACAACCACTCGAAGCTCGCACGCATCCTCGCGTCGGGGACTGAAGCATCGCTCTCGCCCGGCTGAAGGCGGTACTCCACGATCTCGATCGTCGACTCCTCCAACATGCCCCCAAGGATGCGTTGGAGGAGTCCAACCTCGAGGCGCTCGAAGACGGCCAGCATCGAACCTGTAACACGGTTTTCACCCTGGCGATAAGTCGCGAAGATGGGATTGCGGGCCACAGTGGCTACTCCCCCCGAACGATCGGCAACGCTGTCCGCAATGTTGGAACGGTCCGTTCACGATCCGTGATCGTCAACGCCACAGTTGCCTATCCCGGCGGCTTGCGGCCCGGTGACAAATGCATGTCACCGAGGGGCATCCTTCGACGCACGATTCGGCACCGTGGCTGTCGGTCGAATCCTGCCGAGGGGCCGGGCAGAGCGCCTTGTTAGAACGCCTAGTCAAGGCGCTGTCCGAACGCGAGCGGTCAGCCGTTGGCCGGGCGGACTTCCAGACGGGCCAGCACCCGCATGTGCCAGGACGCCTCGGGGCCGTTGACCCGCTCTGCGTACACCTGCACGTCCGCTCCCTGATCAATGTGCTTATGCAGGTAGTCCAGCAGGTAGCGCGGCACCCAGCCAACCGGGTCACCGCTGGTGACGTCGAGCAGCAGCGCCCGCGAGTCCTGGGGGTTCTCGGGCTCTGGGCGCACCCGCAGCGGCTGGCCAGCCACCAGCCGTGCGATCCGCTCGTCGGCGCCGTCTATGTAGCGGCACCCAGAGACGAGGAACCGCGCTGTCTCGACTCCGTTCTCGGTGATTGGCTCCGCGACGATCTGCACCGTGTCGGTGGCTCGAGCTCCCCCCGAACGTGCCAGCAGCTCCACCGGGTCGGCCTGGTCGCGAGTCAAGCCGAGAGCGTCCAGGTAGGCACCGAAGTCGGGGCGGCTCGGCGACATCACCCGGTTGGAGAAGAACGGGAACAGCGCCGTCGATCGGTACTGGCGATCCGAGTCGGGGAAGGCCATGAACGGGCGAAAGTTGGGGGCGAGCCGTGCCTCTGGTTGGTACTGGAACCGGTAGTCGCCCGCAGGGTCGGCTTCCAAAGTGCCGACATGGTGGAACAGACGGGTCTCCCGGTCCTGCCACACGACCATGAATCGCCGCGCCCCACGTGCGGCGCGGCATGAGGCGACGCGTTCAATCAGCCCAGCAGGCACGGAGCAGCCTTTCCCGGTTCAGACGGACGATCTGGAAGGCAAAGGTACGGTCGGCCTGTGACAACAGGCCGGCGGGAACAGCGTCGATCGTAGCGCTCACCGCTGATTCGGTAAGCGAGGTGAGGCGCTGCCGCCAATGCCGCGACACGGCTCGGGGCACCCGCTGCATGGCGCCGGCGGCGAGATCCACCAGGTGTGGCTTGCGCTCGAAGTGGCTGCTGCGGCCTCGCTCCACCCACCGGCCGACTTGAAGGGCATCGCCCGCCAGCCACTGAGCCTTCCGGCTCGTCGGCTCCTGGAAGCCCAGGCTGGTGGCGTGGTCGTACGAGGGCGCTAGCCAAGCGTCTCCCTCAGGTGGCACGACGACCGCCCAGTTCTCGTGGTTGCGGTCGGTGTTCGCGATCAAGGCGTCGAACAGCAGGTACCCCGCGAACACGTCTGTGGCTGCGGTCAGGG
>JACCTL010000134.1 GCA_013812395.1 Euzebyaceae bacterium | reverse complement strand
CGCCGCCCGAGAGGCCATGGTTGAGCTGTGGCAGCGCGCCGAGTTCGAGCGGGTGGAAGTTGCCTGCAGCGGCGGCCAGGGTCGGACGGGCACGGCGCTGGCCTGCCTGGCGATCCTCGACGGCGTTGCGGCTGCTGACGCGGTCGGCGGCGGTGGCCAGCAGCGTGTCCACGTAGGGTCGCAGCAAGTCCGGCCGGACACGGGTGATCTTCTCGACGGCGTCGGCGGCGCGCATCCGCACGATCGGTTCGTCGTCACTGATCGCCGCAAACACGGCGGCGAACAGCGCGTATCGGACAGGACGTCGGAGACCACCTCGTTGGAACGGCCGATCGAACGCCGATCCGGCGGGTCCAGCAGCTTGGCGGCGATGTCTAGATCCACACGGATGTGTACGGGTACGCCCCTCCTGCAATGGGTCCCGCGACTTGGTCAACGCAGCGGCGACAAATTCGCGGGACCGCGCCCGGGGGCGCCGCTGAAGCGCAACCGGCGGGCTACGGCACCGACGCCTGCTGGCCGCCGACAGCTGCTGGCGAGTGGTCACCGAGACCCGAGGAGGAACGCCGTGACCGTGTCCGTTGGTTCTGTGACGGTCGACTGCAATGACGTCCCAAGCGTCGCCGGTTTCTGGTCCGCAGCCCTCGGCATCCCGCTGGACCCGGATGCCTCGCCGTATATGGCTTCGCTGAACCGCTACGCCAGCCAGCTGCCCCGCTTCCTGTTCCTCAAGGTCCCGGAGTCAAAGACCGCCAAGAACCGGCTGCACCTGGACCTGCTCGTCGACCAGGCGGTGCCTCGCGCCCAGGAGATCGCTCGGCTCGTCGAGCTGGGCGCGACGCACGTGGCCGACAAGGACGAGTGGGGACACTCCTGGGCGGTGCTCGCCGACCCAAGGGCAACGAGTTCTGCGTCGCCGCCCGACCGTGATCGCTGCTACCGCTGCGTGCTAGCCGCCCATGAGGCGTTCGGTAACTGCCTGTCCTCGTGGAGACAGCCGGTAGCCGATGCCAAGGCTTTCGGTAAGGCCGAGGTCCTTCAAGCGACGAACCCGCCGCTTCAGCCGCACCTGCTCATCACCTAGCCGTTCGGCAAGGTCACCACTACGCAGGCCGGGCGACTCCTCGATGGCGGCCAGCAGCGGCGGGTCCAGCCGCGCATGGCGGCTGGCGCTGTCGAGACGATCCAGTCGCTGGACCACCTGTGCAAGGTGCTCGTCATCGGCCAGGGTCTGCCGCAGCCGCTCACGAGGGTCCGCGCCGGCGTGGTGGAAGGCGACCCGCGCGCCGGCAGCGCGCGGCCTCGGCTCAGCTGAGTAGGGCGTAGGCGTCCTGCAGCGACGGGTAGTATTCGTCCCACCTGTCTGGCACGGTTACACCGGCCACGACCGCACCGAGCCGATCCAGGTAGTAGTGCCAGCCGGGGCCGATGCTGCTCGCGTCGTACGGCTCGGCCAAGCGCTGGGTGAACAGGAGCGTGGTCTCACCGTCCTGCGCCCGCAGCGAGACCGACGGGCGCCAACTGCCGTCGGGGCTCGGCAGGTCGACGGAGAGCCGGGTCGGTGGCTGGCACTGGAGAATCGTGACAGTCTGCGGGGTCGAGCTCTCGTCCTCGGCCATCAGCAACTCGATGGTTCCGGTGGAAGGGTCACCGGTCCAGGTGCCGAACCAGCGGGCGACGCGGTCGGGTTCCGTCAGCGCCGACCAGACGCGGTCGATCGGGTCGTCATAAGCGCGGACGAACTCCAGCCGCATCCCGCCCCCGTCGCGCAGTACCTGCCCCAGTGGCGTGGTCACCGTCATTGGTAGTCCTCGGTGTTGGGCCGACGCAGGGTCAGGCGACCGCTTCGGCGGCGGACGGCTGGTCGAACTGGGTCCGGTACAGCTCCTCATAGCGGCCGCCGGCCGCCAGCAGCTCGCTGTGCGTGCCCCGCTCCACGACCCGTCCGTCCTCGATGACCAGGATGTGATCGGCGGCGCGCACGGTGGACAGCCGGTGGGCGATCACGACCGCCGTGCGCCCCGCAAGCGCCTCACTCAGCGCCGCCTGCACTGCCGCCTCCGACGTCGAGTCAAGGTGCGCGGTCGCCTCGTCGAGGAGCACCACCCGAGGGCGCGCCAGCAGCAGCCGGGCGATCGTCAGGCGTTGCCGCTCGCCACCGGACAGCCGGTAGCCGCGCTCGCCGACGACCGTGTCCAACCCGTCGGGTAGCGCGGTGACAAGGTCGGCGAGTCGCGCGCGGCGCAGCACCTCCCACAGCTCGTCCTCCGACGCCGTCGGCCGCGCGATCAGCAGGTTGGTGCGCACCGACTCGTGGAACAGGTGGCCGTCCTGGGTCACCATGCCGAGCGTCTCGCGAATCGAGTCGGCGGACAGGTCGCGCACGTCGACGCCACCCAGGCGGACGGCGCCGCCCTCGACGTCGTACAGCCGTGGCACCAGCTGCGCGATCGTGGACTTGCCGGCGCCCGACGAGCCCACCAAGGCGAGCATCTGTCCCGGCTCGGCACGGAACGACACGCCGTGCAGCACCTCGACGCCGCCCCGCTGGTCGAGTTTGGCGACCTCCTCCAGCGAGGCCAGCGACACCTTGTCCGCCGACGGGTAGCTGAAGTGCACGTCGTCGAACTCGACGGAGACCGGCCCGTCCGGCACCGGCCTTGCGTCGGGCTTCTCGATGATCAAGGGCTTGAGGTCCAGCACTTCGAAGACCCGCTCGAAGCTGACAAGGGCGCTCATCACCTCGACGCGCGCGTTGGCCAGGGCGGTCAGCGGCGCGTACAGGCGGGTGAGCAGCAGGGCCATCGCGACCACCTCGCCCGGCTCCAGCTGGTTGCGCAGCGCGTAGAAGCCGCCCAAGGCGTAGACGACGGCCAGCGCCAGCGCCGAAACCAGCGTCAGGGCACTGACGAACACCCATTGCAACATCGCGGTGCGCACCCCGATGTCGCGCACCCGCCGCGCCCGTACGGCGAACTCGGCCGATTCCTGGGAGGGCCGGCTGAACAGCTTCACCAAGGTCGCCCCCGGAGCCGAGAAGCGCTCGGTCATCTGGGTACTCATCAAGGCGTTGTGGTTGGCCGATTCCCGCTCGAGCTGCGCCAGCCGGGTGCCCATCCGCTGCGCCGGCAGGACGAACACCGGTAGCAGCAGCAGGGTCAGCAGGGTGATCTGCCAGGACGTGCCGATCATCACAATCAACGTCAGCGCCAGGGTCACCAGATTGCTGACCACGCCGGAGAGGGTGCCGCTGAAGGCGCGCTGCGCGCCGATGACGTCACTGTTCAGCCGGCTGACCAGCGCCCCGGTGCGGGTGCGGGTGAAGAAGGCGATCGGCATGCGCTGGACGTGGTCGAACACCGCCGTCCGCAGGTCGAGGATGAGGCCCTCGCCGATTCCCGCCGACAGCCAGCGTGTGACCACCCCGAGCCCGCTTTCGGCGATGGCGATGACGGCGATGAGCCCTGCGAGCCCGAGGACGACCTCCAGCGCGGCGCTCGCGACGATCGCGGTCACGACCCGGCCGGCCAGCACCGGGGTGGCGACCGCCAGGCCGGCCGTCACCACGCTCAGCACCAGGAACTGCAGCAGTTGCCGGCGATGAGGTCTGGCGAATGCGGCCATGCGTCGCAGCGTGGCCTTGGAGAACGGCCGCCGATCCTGCTGTGCGTGCATCGCGTTGTACAGCGACATCCACGCTGTGACTTCCATGTCCATCGTGCACCGCCAGGATTCCAAGGTCGCCGGCCGTCCTGGCCGGTGACGCGAACACTCACGTTAGAACCTCAACCGTTGTTGAGGTCAAGTCCCGCGCGGCTCCCAGCGCAACTCGATCCGCACGGCTGCTCCGCCGAGGTCGCTGTCGCCGATCGTCAACCGGCCGCCGTGCGCGGCCGCGATGTCGCCGGCGATGGTCAAGCCTAGTCCCGCACCGCCGCCGTCACGGTCACGGGCCTCGTCAAGCCGTGCGAACGGTCGAACGACGTGGTCGCGCCGGTCGGCGGGAATGCCGGGGCCGTCGTCTTCGACCGTGACCAGTGCGATGTGGTCGTCCGACGTCGTGACGACACGCAGTCGGCTACGGGCATGCCGCAGCGCGTTGTCGATCAGGTTGCCCACGGCGTGCTCGACCAGCGTTGGGTCGGCCTGCAGCTGCACCGGTAACAGCGCCGAAAGGTCGATCTCGAGCTCATGGCCGTCATGCATCCGCGCCACGGCCACCGCCACGACGTCGTCGAGGTCCACTGCGCGCCGGCGAGGCGCCAGCCCGGCGCCGTCGAGCCGCGCGAGCAGCAACAGCTGGTCGGACAGGCGCTGCATGCGGATGGTGGTGGCGAGCAGGTCGCCGCTCGTGGACAGCCAGTCCACCCGCTGGCTGCTGGCGCGTGCCGTTTCCAGCTGCGTGCGCAGATTCGCGATCGGACTGCGCAGCTCGTGGGCGGCGTCGGCCACGAACCGTCGTTGGCGCGTCGAGGCTGCCTCGAGCCGGGAAAGCATGCGGTTGAGGGTGTCGGCCAGCAGTCCGATCTCGTCACGGCGGCGAGGTTGTGGGACCCGCCGGTGCAGGTCGCGGGCGCTGATCTCGCGGGCCTCCGCCGTGATCGCGGCGACCGGCGCGAGCGTGCGGCTGACCAGCACCCACAGTGCAGCACACAGGGGTAGCAGCAACAGCAGCAGCGCCGTGAGCACCAACCTGGCAGCGACAGCGATCGTGTCGGTGACGTCCTCCAGGGAGGAGGCGACAAAGACGGTCGTCGGGCCGGCGGCGGTCTGCACGGTCGAGGCTGCGACCCGAAAGCCGGCCTCGTCGTCGTCAACGGGCAGGAACTCCACCTGGGAGACGGCTGTCTCACCCGCCGGGGGGCGCGGCAGCACCAGAGCAGGGCGCTGACGCAAGTTGGCGCTGGCGGCAACGACATCGCCATCCGGTCCCACGATCTGCACGAGAGCCTCGTCCCTGCCGGATACCGGAATCGGGTCGGGCACCGTCCCTCGCTTCACCAGTGCAGCGATGTCGCGGCTGCGCAGCGCGGTTGTCTGGCTGACATTGCCGATCAGCGTCCTGCGCCACACGCCGCCCAGCAGCAGGCCCCCGGCCAGCAAGATCAGCGTGACACCGATGGTGCCGAGCAACACCATCCTGGTGCGCAACGACAGCGCAATCCCTCGGTCAGGCATCGTCACCCGCCGTCACGCGGTACCCGTAACCCCGGACCGTTCGAATCAGCTGGGTGGAAAAGCGCTGGTCGATCTTGCGGCGCAGGTAGCCGATGTAGACCTGCACGACATTGGGATCGCGTTCGAAGTCCACGCCCCAGACGTGCTCGAGGATGTCCTGCTTCGAGCGCGTCTGGCCAACGCTGCGCAGTAGGTACTCGAGCAGCGAGAGCTCGCGTGGGGTCAGGTCCAGACGGGCGCCGTCGTAGTCGGCGGTGCGCTTGCCGGGATCAAGCGTCAGGGGCCCGCTGCGAAGCAGCGTCGGGCGTTCGGCGGGGCGCCGCAGCAATGCGTGCAGGCGCGCCACCAGCACGACGTAGGAGAACGGCTTGCGCAGAAAATCGTCGGCGCCGAGGTCGAGCGCCTCGGCCTCGTCCAACTCATCGTCCATCGCCGTGAGCATGAGGATCGGAGTCCGTACGCCGTCGGCGCGCAGGCGCTCGCACACTTGGAAGCCGTTGGGCTCGGGCAGCATGATGTCCAGCACCACGGCGTCGAAGTCCTCATCGCGGGCCAGCAGGTAACCGGTGAGGCCGTCAGCGGCGATCTCGACGGCGAACCCATGGTCGGCCAGACCACGCTGCAGCGCAGCGGCGAGCGGGCGTTCGTCCTCGACGACCAGCACCCGCATGCAAGCCTTCCTTCCGCTACGAGTCGGGTGTGCCCAGCGGTCCCGTGCCAGCCGTGCTGGGGGCACGGTCGACATTGAGCAGTTCTTCTCGCCCGACGCCTCCGGAGATGCCGAGCGCGAGGACGGGGCCGACGCCCTTGGCGTACAGCTTGTACTCCAGCACATTGGGCTCGATCGCGTTGGTGTCCTTGGTCAGCAGCACGTTGTCGTAGTGGCCCGCCGGCACGTCTGCCATCTCCCGCGTGCTGAGGACTCCACCGTTGTCTTCGGCTTCGCCCTTGTAGTACTCCTGGCGATAGCGCAGCCCTGCTCGTGGGTCGCCGGGCATGATGATGCCTGCCAGGGCACCGTCGACGCCGGCCTCCCACGAGCCGCTCTTGGTCGCGATCTTCCCGTTTTCGAACTCTGCGGTGTCTTCTCCCAGGTACCACACGTTGCCGTCGTTGTCTTGGGCGTACCAGTCGAAGGTGTCCTCGACGAGCTCGCCCGCTTCGGTCACGGTGTCGCGCACGACCCGAGCCGTGATGCCGTTCGCGATCTCCTTCGTTTGGTTGGTGACGATCACCACGACCTTGAGCTGCTTGCCCTCCTCGTCGATCTCGCGGTAGGTCCAGCGGGTCCGGGGCGCCATCGGCGAGTAGGGATTGTCGATCTTCGTCGTGAAGTCCGCTGGATACAGCTTCACGGGGTCGTCGCCGCGCGGCAACTGAGGCCTGGCGGCGACCTGTCCGGTCGCCGACGAGGGCTCGGCCGACGGCTGCGCAACGGCCTCGGTGGTAGCGGCTTCCGACCGCGGGGCAGCCGGACGGGTCGGGCTGGACTCGGCGGGGGCGTCGGAGCAGCCGCCGAGGGCGATGGCGAGCAGCACCATGAGGGGCAAACGGTAGTGCGAAGTCGGCGGCATCTGTCGGGCCTTTCTGTATCGGGAAGCCAGCGTGGCCCACGCCTCTTGAGAAACCCTTGAGAAGCCGGACCGCGGCCTGCAGCGGCCAATCGACGAGGACACGTGCTGCATCGACGTGCTCAACCAGGTGGCGGCGGCAACTCAGGCGCTCCAGAGCGTGGCTGTTGGCCGGCCTTACGAGCACGTCCGCGACAGCGTCCCGGGGCGGTGGGGATTCAGTACCGGATCGGTAGCAGATACCGACCACCCGGCGCGCTACTGCTGTCCGCCCTCGATCGAACCAGGCTGTAACGAGCCGTGGTGAGAGGATGGATTGATGCCAGACACGCCGACGACGCTGCGCTTCTATGGTGACCTAGCCGTCTGGTGGCCGTTGATCTCGCCGCCCCAGGAGTACGCCGAGGAGGCCGCATTCGTCGCGGCGCTGGTGCAGTCGGCGTCGATCCCGGTGCGACAAGTGCTGGAGCTGGGCAGCGGGGGCGGCCACAACGCCGCGCACCTCAAGGCGAGCTTCGCGATGACGCTGCTGGACCTGTCCGCACCGATGCTGGACGTATCGCGCCGACTCAACCCCGAATGTGATCATCAACTTGGTGACATGCGCACGGTGCGGCTGGGCCGCACCTTCGACGCGGTGTTCATCCACGACGCGATCGACTACATGACCACCGAGACCGATCTGCGGGCAGCCGTCGAGACCGCCTTCGTGCACTGCCGGCCCGGGGGGGTCGCGGTCTTCGTGCCCGACGCCACCACTGAGACGTTCGAAGAGGCCAGCGACCATGGCGGCAACGACGGTACCGACGGTCGAGGTGTCCGCTACCTGGAATGGACGTGGGACCCGGACCCCCACGACAGCTGGTCGCTGACCGAGTACGCGTTCCTATTGCGCGACACCGACGGTGCCGTGCAGGTCGTCCATGAGACGCATCGCACGGGCCTGTTCGGCCGCATCGACTGGCTGCGGATACTGGCCGGCGCCGGCTTCGATCCAATGGCCGCCACCGAGGCGACAACCGAGGATCCCACACCTCGCGAACTGTTCGTCGGGCACCGGCCAGTCACATAAGGGCTGTTCCAGGCGATGCTCGATCGCTTTGCTGCGATCGGCGGGGTCGAACGGTCTGCCGCCGCGGGCAACGCCGGTGAGAGCCGCCGATCTGGCGGCTTGATCGCCGTCGTCACCAGCGTTGCCTCCGAGGTTCATGAGACCTGCCCTGGTCTGCCAAGACCATCTGGTCAAGTCCAGCAGCACGAGTTGGACGCCGACAGGCCGCTACTGCCGGGTTCCGCGTCGATCGTCGATCTTGCGCTGGAGGTACCAGGAGAAGTAGCCGCGATACCGGTGCTGCAGCTCGGGCCGCTGCCAGTCACGCCCGTCGATCGTGCGACGGCAGCCGACCGTTTGGCAGCCGCAGGTCATCTGCCCGTCGTAATCGTCGAACAGGGCGTAGTCAGTAGTCAGCTTCTCGCCGGCGGCGATGTCGCGCATGGCCACCAACACGGTGTTGCCGCCGAAGCCGACATTGGGCTCGCACGAATGGTTGATGAACAGCATCACCGGCTCGTACTCAGCCCCGGTGAGCGCGACGAGGTGCAGCTCGTCGGTGATCTGGATGCCGGAGTTCGGCAGCGGGTCGGGAAGGTCATGCAGCGTCTGCGTGGTCACGATGTGGCCGCCCTTGACCGCGACGACCTCGCCGGCGCCGATCGGCTCGCTGGCATGCAACCCGCGCCCGGCGATACCGCTGGTGCCGCCTTTGCTGGCCTTCGGCGTGATCCAGGACGAGACCATGGCAGCCACGCTAGCTGGGTCCCCGAGCTGTGATCCCGACGCAGCTCCTCGCTCAGGCCCTCGTCAGCGCGACGACGGGGATGGCGCGGTCGGTGCTGGCCTCGTGATCGGCGAAGAACGGATAGGTCTGCTTCAGCATGGCCCACAGCCGCGCCCGCTCCTCGCTCTCGGTCGGTGCGGCCACGGCGTCATAGGTCTGGTTGCCGACTTCCACGGTGACGCGGGGATTCGCCAGCAGGTTGCGATACCACTGCGGATGTTCGGGCGCACCCACATTGGAAGCGATGACCAGCAGTCGGTCGCCATCGCGGTGGAACATCATCGGCGTGGTACGCCGCTGCCCGGTCTTGCGCCCGACTGTCGTGAGCAGCACCAGACGGTCACGGTCCATGCCCTCGATCGGGCCACCGGCACGGAACTGCTCGATCGTCCGGCGATTGATCTGTTTGATATCCACGCTTGCTCCCTGCCCGCAGCCGGTCTTTGTCATCGCCGGCGAGCACACCCGGCCAGCAGTATCACGACACGCCGTACCAGGCGCGGGCCCCATACCCGAGGTGCTGTGACTTCTGCAGCGCGGCGGTGCAAGAGTCACAGCAGCAGAGTCCGAGAGACCAGCTGCCTCGGTCCGCCGGGCGGCCATGCAAGGAGGATCGAGATGCGATTCCGCACCATCATCCAGCGCAGCGGCAACACCGCCACGGGGATCCAGGTTCCCGAGCAGGTCGTCGAGGCCCTCGGGGCGGGCAAGCGACCCGCGGTCAAGGTCACCATCAACGGCTACAAATATCGCAGCACGGTGGCGGTGATGGGCGGCGTCTACATGGTCGGGATCAGCGCGGAGCACCGTGCCGGCGCCGCGGTGGCCGGGGGCGACGAAGTGGACGTCGAGATGCAGCTCGACACCGCCCCTCGCGAGGTGACCGTGCCCGCCGACTTCGCCGCTGCCCTTGATGCCGAGCCCGAGGCACGACGCACGTTCGACGGCCTGTCCTACAGCAACAAGTCGTGGCACGCGCTGCAGGTCCAAGGCGCCAAGACCGACGAGACCCGCCAACGCCGCATCGCCAAGTCGGTCGCCATCCTGAAGGAGGGCCGCGCCCGCTGACGGCCGGCGACCAATCCGGACTGGCCGTGTCGCAATCGTGGTGCACAACGGAGGGATGCCGACCGTTCAGGTTGCCGATCCGTGTGCTCCCGTTGCTCGGTGGTCGGCGAGGACTTCATCGATTGTCCGTGTGGCGACGGCGACGAGCGCGGGATTGGTGCGCCGGTAGTACGGGACGATGATCAGCGCTTGGGACAAGGCCCACCCGCGACCGCGCTCCCACGTCGCGTTGTCGACCCCGAGCGCAGCGCGGAAGACCTTGCGGGTCCCGGCAGAAAAGACGCTCCACGCGGCGACCAAGTCGCAGGCGGGGTCGCCCATGCCGACACCGCCGAAATCGATGACGGCGTTGAGCCGGCCCTGGACGACCAACAGGTTGGTAGGCAGCAGATCGCCGTGAGTCCAAACGGGCGGCGCAGCCCACGCTGGGGCTTCAAGCGATGCTTCCCACGCCGCCGCCGCCGTGTGGGTATCCACAAGGCCGCGCAGCGCCCGGATGGCGCTGCGGGCGGACCCGTCTCGATCTGCCAGCCGCAGGCCGCGGCCTGAGGCTGGCCCGCCGGCGCGATCGATGTGCTGCAGCGCGGCGACGAACTGGCCCAGGTCGATCGCCGCTTGGTATGGATCGGCGAAGCGCTCGATGCTGGCGTTCTCGCCTTCCAGCCAGCGGTAGACCGACCAGTGCCAGGGGTAGCTGTCGGCAGGGCTTCCCATGGCCAGCGGGGCGGGGATCTCTAGCGGCAGGTGCGGGGCAAGTCGCGGCAGCCACCGCTGTTCCCGGTCGACCTGTTCAGCGGCTGCCGGGTAACGGGGCAACCGCACGGCCATGCCGTCGCCGAGCCGGTAGATCGCGTTGTCCGTCCCTGCCGAGGGCACCGGTTCGAGTGCCAGGTCGGCCCACTGCGGGAACCGCGCAGCGAGCAGCCGGCCCACGAGGTGTCCGTCAATGTCGATCTCGTCGGCATGCATCTTTTGACCGGACACAGCACCTCCTTGCCCTAGACCCGTCGCTGGACGTGGCGCAGATATTCCTTGCGGTTGAGTGGGTTGTGGTCGGACCGGGGCCGGGTCGGGCTCGTGCCTTGCACCGGTTGGTAGCCCGCGAAGGCGCATTCCAGGACACCGTCGCCGCGAGTCAGCGCCGGCAGCCGTCGCTGCAGCTCGTGCACCCGAGCCGCGGGGATCCCACCTTCCAGCGTGCACGACGAACCGTGGATCACGGGTGCTTGAGGGACGGCCTGCAGCTGGGTCAGCACGGGCAACACCGGTCCGAGGGTGTCGGTCGGAACCTCGAGGTGGAAGCGGTGGATCGGCTCGCACACCATGGTGCCGGCCTGCTTTAGGGCGCTCATCAGGACAAGTGGTGTCAAGTTGCGGAAGTCGCCGCCCGTGCTTGACATGCTTTTGTCAAAGCGTTGATGGGCATGGCTCTGCCGCGGCGCATAGCCCGAATGGGTCATGGTGACGGTGCAGTCGGTGACCTGCCATCCGTACAGCCCTTGGCGAAGCGTCTCGTGCACGGTGGCTTCGACCGCCCTGAAGAACGCGAACGGCATCGACCCCAGCGATACCTCAACCCGGAACTCCACGCCAGAGCCGATCGCGGCCGGCTCGACGCTCAGCCCGACCGTGGCGAGGAATGGATTTGGCGCTCTGTGGATGATCTCGACGGCGGCACCGGTGCCGATGGGCCGTTCGATGCAGATCGTCGTCGTTTCGAGGAACTCGACGTCGATGCCGAAGTCGAGCGCCAGCGTCTGCTGGATGACCTCCTTCTGCACCTCGCCGTAGAGCGAGACGAACAGCTCTTTGCGGACGTCGTCCTGGCGGAGGTTGATCAGCGGGTCCTGCTCAGCGAGCTGATCGAGCGCAACGTGGAGCGCACCCCTGTCGCTGGCGCGGGTGGGAATGATGACCGTCTCCAGCGTCGGTGGGGCGAAGTGATGCTCCTCCGACGTCGTTCGCGCTGTGCCGATCGTGTCGCCGATCT
>JACCTL010000013.1 GCA_013812395.1 Euzebyaceae bacterium | reverse complement strand
GTGCTGCTCGGGCCCGGCGGGGGTGCTGCCGCGGCGGTCATGGCCGGCATCGCCATCGGGTCGCTGGTCGCCGCCGGGTGGCTGCTGCTCGGCGCGGTCCTAGACATCTTCGCCGGCGAACGCGTCGGCGCCGCGCGCTGGGCGTGGACGGCCGCCAGCACGGTGCTCGCCCTGCTGGGCCCCTTCCTGATGGTCGGGGCGCTAGCGCGTGGCGTCTGATCGGCGGTGGCTAAGGTTCAGCGCATGCCGAGCTTCGATTGCGCGACCTGCGGCACCACGTTCTCGCTGTCCCAGAAGGTCCTGGACCGCTACCCGGGTTGGGAGCCCAAGCAGTGCCGCCGTTGTCGTGACGCCAGCGCCAGCGGGTCGGGAGCCAGCGGCAAGGCGCATCCCGGGAGGACCCGGGGCTACCGCAGCGCGACGCTGGTCGAGGAGAACCTGACGACCGCCGAGGTACTGGCCAAGTACACCGAGGGGCCGACCGACGGTGTCTTCACCGACGGCAGCGCACATCCCAACCCGGGGGAGGGCGGCTGGGGCGCGGTGTACGTCGTGGGCGACACGAAGATCGCCGAACGTCACGGGCACGAGCCGAAGACGACCAACAACCGCATGGAGCTGACCGCGCTGACTGTTGGATACGACATGGTGCCGCACGGGACCGCAGCGACGGTCTATACCGACAGCAAGCTGTGCGTGGACACCATCACCAAGTGGGCCAAGGGTTGGGCCGCCCGAGGGTGGCAACGCAAGGGCGGCGAGATCGCCAACCTCGACCTGGTCCAGGAGTTGTACGCGCGCGCACAGGCGCGCCCCGAACTTCGCCTGCAATGGATCGCCGCGCACAGCGGCAGCCGCTGGAACGAATACGCCGACTCGCTGTCGACCGCCTTCCGCCGAGGCGAGCTGTGACGACCCTGCTGGTCGCCGCGGGGGTGCACGCACTGGGCGGCGACCCCAACGCCGAGCCCAGCCGGGCCGTGCTGGTTGACGGTGACCGCATCGCCTGGGTCGGATCGGTGGAAGCGACGCCCACGGCGGACCGCACGGTCGATCTCGGCGGCGGCTGGGTGACGCCGGCGTTCGTCGACGCCCATGTGCATGCCACCGCCACCGGCCTGGCGCTGGATGGGGTGGCACTGGCAACGGCGAGCAGCGCGGCCGAGGTGCTGGACCGGCTGCGCCACCATGCGGCCGGCAGCAACAGCGCGGTCATCCTCGGCTACGGCTGGGACGACTTCGGCTGGCCGGAAGGTGGGCCACCGACGGCCGAGCAGATCAGCCAGGCCGCGCCGGGGCGCACCGTGCTGCTGAGCCGGGTGGACGCCCACTCCTGCCTGGTTGACGCCGACTCGCTGTCGCGCCTGCCGTTGCAGACCTTGGCGGGAGTCGTCCGCGATGAGGAGGGGACCCCGACCGGCTGGCTGCAGGAGGCCGCGTCAGAGGCCGCCTTGGCGGTGGTTCGCGAACGCATTCCCGGAGCGCAGCTACAGGCGGCGCGCATTGCCGCCTGCCGGGCGGCAGCGTCGCTGGGCATCGGCTCGTTGCATGAGATGGGCCATCCTGGCTTGTGGGGCCTGGATGACGCGCGGGCGTGGGCGACGGGCGACTGGCCGGTCGAGGTGCACACCTGGTGGGCGCAGCTGGACCTCGCGGCGGCCACGGACAACGGCCTGCGGCCCGGCGGCGACCTGTTCCTCGACGGGTCGATCGGGTCGGGCACCGCGGCGACCTCGGCGGCGTACGGACCGGCCGGCGGGCACGGTGAGCTGTTCCACGACAGCGAGGCGGTCGCCGACTGGTTCGCCGAGTGCACGGCGGCGGGCCTCGGCGCCGGCGTGCACACCATTGGCGACCGGGCGATCGAGCAGGCGGTCACCGCCATCGAGGCGGCTGCAACCGCCCACGGCCTCGATGCGGTCCGTCGCTGCCGTCACCGTATCGAGCACGTGGAGCTGCCCACCCGCCGGCACGTGCAGCGGATGGCGCACCTCGGGGTCGTGGCCAGCGTCCAACCCGCCTTCGACGCGACTTGGGGTGGGGACCAGGGTTTGTACGCGGCTCGCTTCGGGGTCGAGGCCGCCCGCCATTCCAATCCGCTGGCCTGGTTCTCGCAGGAGGGCGTGGCTATGGCGTTCGGCTCGGATTCGACGGTCACGCCGCTGGACCCGTGGGGCGGGGTGGCTGCCGCCACGCATCACCTGGGCGGCCTGGGGATGCCACGTTCCGCCGCGCTGACCGCGCACACCCTGGGGGGACGGCATGTCGCCGGGCAGGACGACGTGGGGCCGTTGGTGGTGGGGCAGCGAGCCGACTTCGCCGTCTGGGACGCCGACCCGTTCGCGACCCAGGATCTGCACGCGCTGGCCTGCCTGGCGACGGTGGTCGCCGGTGACGTGCGGCACGGCGACCTCGCGCTGGCCGCTCCGCGCGCCGACCGCACGGATCACGGATTTTTCGCGACCCCGTGACCTGCGACGATGCCGCGTATCCCCTGGTCACAGTGAGTGTCGGGATAGTTACGACGGGGTTGACGCGATGTGGCCGAGCCCCCTACAGTGCCCCACGGTCACCGCAGGAGACATCTGCGGCGCAACTGCAAGCGGCAAGTTGACACTGCACGCCAGGTCGACTCGAGGGTCGACCGAGGAGGGAACAGGCTCAGTAGAGAACTGCGGTCCGGCCGTGTTTGTCCCGGCCGCCGTATGGCGCCAACGGTCTGTCCTCACTCCTCATCGGCCCCGGAGCACCCGCTCCGGGGCCGTGGCGTGGCAGGGGCCGCGGTGGCCGCGGTGGCCGCAGTGGCCGGCCTCGGTGGGCGAAGGCGATAGTGGCAAACGGGAACGGGTAGGGGCGCTGTCGCGTTGCATCAGCTTGGGGGAACCCCTATAACGCCAAGCTCGCGACAGACGGCCGCGAAGGAGCCGATGGTGGCCAGCCAGGAATTCGAGACCGAGGACGACCTCGTCGAGGAGGAAGGCGACGACGACCTGGTACTCGACGAGCTCGACACGAGCGACAACGTGGATGGTCTGGAGGCGGGTGACGATCTCGACGAGGAGGTCGGGGCCGACGCGGTGCCCGCGGTCGCCGGCGACGAGGCGGAGCCCGAGGAGGACGACGCCGATGTCGAGGCAGACGACGACAGCGACGATGAGGCCGAGGTGGTCCACGAGACCGAGGACGAATCCCTCGACGTCCTGCTCGCCCGCGAGAAGGCCGAGGACGACGACCTGGTCCGGCTCGATGACGAGCCGCGCGACGGCCTGACCTCGACGACCACCCCCATCGGTGCCAATGAGTTCACCTGCCGCTCCTGCTTCCTGGTCAAGCGCCGTGCGCAGCTGGCCGACGCCGATCAGATGATCTGCTTCGACTGCGCATGACCCCACGCGGGCGCGCTTGCGCCCGCCGCGCTGGCCTCGCTGTCGCCGGCGGGCTGCTGCTGTATCTGGCGCATCCGCCGGCCGACCTGGGATGGCTTGGGCTCCTGGCGGTGGTGCCGCTGCTGGCCTTGGGCCGCGATCTTCGTACGGCCGCTCGGCCAGTCGTCGGGGGCCTGGGGTGGGGGCTGCTTGCGGGCCTAGTCTTCTTCGCCGTGCTGCTGACCTGGCTGATTCCCTTCGGCGTCGCCGCCTGGCTGCTGCTGGCGTCGATCCAGGCCGCCTTCGTGGGGCTGTTCGTGGCGGCGGTGGCTGCTTGGGGACAGCGTCCGTTCGGTGCGGTGGCCGCCGTCGTCGCCTGGGTCGCCGTGGAGGCCGCTCGCACCCGCTGGCCGCTGGGTGGCTTTCCCTGGGGGGCGCTGGGCTACAGCCAGCACGACACCGGACCGCTGCTGGCGGTGGCTCGAAGCCTGGGTGTCCTCGGCGTCAGCGCCGCCTGCGCGGCCGTGGCCGCGTGTCTGGAGCACGCGCTGGCGCACCGCTCGATTCTGCGTCCCCTGCTGGCGTTGCTCGCCGTCGTGGCGGCGGTGGGTGCCCTGGCGGCAGTGCCACCCCCGGCGCCGAGCGGCGACAGCGTTGACATCGCCGCGGTGCAGGGCAATGACCTGCAGCGCAGCGTCGCCGCAGGGGCGACCCGCTTGGACGACCAGCGGATAGTCAACGTCGCCCAGGCGATGCTGGAGGCCACCCAGCCGCTGGCCGACGACCCGCCCGAGGTGACGGTGTGGCCGGAGAACAGCCTCGACGCCGACGTCACCGATCCGGCCAACGCCGAGCTGCGCATGATCGTCTCGACGGCGCTGGAGCTGCTCGACGGTGAGGCGCTGGTCGCCGGCGGCCTGCTGGCGGGACCGCGACCGGGCACGATCTACAACGCCGTCATGGAGTTGGGTCAGGGAATAGCGGTGGGCGATATCTACCGCAAGCGCCACCCGGTGCCCTTCGGCGAGTACGTGCCGCTGCGACCGCTGCTGGGCACATTGCCGCCGTTGCGCCAGATTCCTCGGGATGTGCTCGGCGCCGACGCGCCCGGCCTCGTCACCGTCGCTGGCGCGCCTATCGGATTCGTCATCTGCTTCGAGAACATCTTCCCGGCACTGGTACGCGATCAGGTCCGCGCGGGCGCCGAGCTGTTGGTGGTGTCGACCAACAACGCCTCCTACGGCGACTCCCCGATGAGCCGGCAGCACCTGGCGTTCTCACAGCTGCGGGCCGTCGAGTCCGGCCGCTGGACCCTGCACGCTGGCATCTCGGGGATCTCGGGCATCATCGATCCGTCCGGGGAGGTGAGCCAGCGCACCCGGCTGTATGACGAGGCGATCGTGCGCGCCGAGCTGCCGTTGGTGTCGCAGCCGACGCCGTACGTGGTCGTGGGTGACGTGGTCGGTGTCGGGGCGATGATGCTGGCGGTCCTGGCCATGGTGGGTGGGTTCGTCGGCAGAGTGCGCAAGGGGAGAACAACGCGATGACATCGTTCATGGAGGTTGACGGCGCGCGCCTGGCGTATGAGGTGAGCGGCGGGGGGCAGGGGCAGCCTGTGCTGCTGTTGCACGCCGGCATCGCCGACCGACGCATGTGGGACGGGCAGGTCGCGGCGTGGTCCGCACAGTGCCAGGTGGTGCGGCTGGACTTTCGCGGTTTCGGCGAGACACAGTCGGGGCCAGGACGCGCTGCCCACCACGCCGACGCCGTGGCAGTGCTGGACGCGGCGGGGGTGTCCGAGGCCGTGGTCGTAGGAGCGTCGATGGGCGGGGCGGTGGCCGTGGACCTGGTGTTGACCTATCCCGACCGGGCGAGCGGACTGGTGCTGTCAGGATCGGCGCTCAACGGCGCCGAGTTCACCGATGCGGCGACCTTCGACGGCTGGCGCGAGGCCGGTGCAGCGGCCGAGGCAGGGGAGTTCCGCCGGGCCGCTGAGATCGAGGCGGCCATGTGGGTCCCGAACGCGGGTGATGACGTGCAGCGTCTGGTGGTCGAGATGCTGCTGCCGACCTACCAGCGCGACGAGCCCGACGAGGAACCTGTGCCCGACGCCGCCGAGCGTCTGGCAGAGATCGGCGCACCGACGTTGGTTATCGTCGGGGAGCGGGACCGGCCTGACATCCTCCGCTTCGCCGACCGTCTGGCCGCGGAGATCCCCTCAGCCCTGCTCACGCTGCCTGGCGTCGGTCACCTGCCCAACCTCGAGGCTCCAGAAGCGTTCAACGCCGCGGTGGCCGAGTTCTTCGCCGAGGTCGACGAACGCTAGGCTCGCCCGGGCGCGCTCCCGTCATCTAGCGGTCCAGGATACCGGCCTTTCAAGCCGGCGGCGCGGGTTCGAATCCCGTCGGGAGCACTCCACAAAGTCCCAGGTCAGAGGCGGTTCTTGGACTCCGGTCCACAGAAGCAGGACACCGCTTGCAGCCGTTCGTGCCATCTACGTGCCATAATTTCAGCGATGGCACGAGCGAAACGGCGTCGCCACGGCGGCACCATCCGGAAGCTCCCGTCAGGGCGCTGGCAGGTGCGTGTGTACGACGACGCGACGGGCAAGCACGTCTCGGTCGGCACGTTCTCCTCGAAGGCCGACGCCAATGTGGGCTGACGCAGGCGCTGGCTGACCAGTCACGCGGCAAATGGGTCGCGCCCGAGCGCGGCCGCGTGACCGTCGAGTCCTACGTGCGGCGCTGGATCGATGGACACCCCAAGCTCGGGCCGCGCACTCGCGAGCGCTACAACGGGCTGCTCAAGCATCACATCGCCCCCTACATCGGCGAGGGGCGCCTGGGTGACCTCACGACGACCTCTGTGCGTCGCTGGCACGCCACCCTGCACACCAAGGCGTCACCTGACACCGCCGCCAAGGCGTACCGGCTCCTGCGCGCCGTGTGCAACACGGCGGTCGAAGACTCGGTGCTCGCGGTCAACCCGTGCCAGGTCAAAGGCGCCGGCGTCGAACACCACGACGAACGGCCCACCGCCACCGTCGCCGAGGTGGTCGCGCTGGCCGGCGCGGTCCCCGAGCGCTTCCGCATGCTCGTGCAGCTTGCCACCTGGACGTCGCTGCGCTTGGGCGAGTTGGCCGCTCTCACCCGCGCCGATGTCGACCTGCTGCACGGCACCGTGAAGGTGTCCAAGAACCGCCAGCGCCTCGACGACGGCAGCAGCGTCGTCGTCATCCCGAAGTCCGCCGCCGGTCGGCGCACCGTGAGCATCCCGCCGCCGCTCGTGCCGCAGCTCGCCGAGCACCTGGAGCGCTACACCGGCGCCGCGCCTGACGCGCTTGTCTTCACCGGCTCAAAGGGCGCGCCGCTGGATCGCTCACGGTGGGGAGTGGTGTGGCGCAAGGCCCGCGCTACCGTCGGACGGACCGACCTGGCGTTCCACGACTTGCGCCACACCGGCAACACGCTGGCCGCGGCCACCGGCGCATCGACCCGCGAACTCATGGCCCGCATGGGCCACTCGTCGCCGCGCGCCGCGTTGATCTACCAGCACGCCACCGAAGACCGGGACAAGGCCATCGCGGCCGCGCTCGGCGACCTCATGACGCCCGCGCCCGTGCGGCAGATCCGCACCGCTAACGACGCTCATCCGACGTAGATCCGCCCGAAGCGCCGAGGACCCTGCAGAAAGTGTCTCAGCTTCAGGATGCGCGGCTCGCCACACGCCCCGCACTCGACGAGGTTGCACGGCGGGGCGGCGCCGCCTCCGGCGGAACCGGTCGCGCCGACCGGGCTGAGTGGCCCTGCACGCTACGTCGGCGGCAGGGTCCACGCGAGGTCGTACGGCCCTTGGTTCCCGCGCCAGTGGTACACGTTGATTGGCCCCGCGGCGTTGAGGCGCCACCCCAGCATTACGGCGAACTGCACGGGGGCAGCCATGAATAGGTCGATCGCGGCGATTGGCTGTTGGCCGCGGAGGCGCTGCATGGCGTCCGCGACTTGCTGCGCCCACGCGTTCGCCGTTGTCGGATCGGGGACGGTGTGCTGGCCAGGACCGCTCAACGGTCGCAGAGAAATTCGCTGCTCGTAGCGTCGGCCGGTTGTGGCGACCGTTTGGTTCACCCCAGGCTCGACGTCGCGGGTCAGCGATATGAGAACAGCCGCTCGGTCAACATCCGGCGGGCCGACCGACCGAGCCTCAATTAGCCCTCCCTCGACGAACGTCGGCACGTCTTGCACGGGCCACCACTGGTCGCCTACTCGCGTCCACGGCAGCATGCCGGTGGGCTTTCGAAACGCGTGTCCGAGGGCGAGCGCGATGTGGAGGTGGCATTTGAGCTCTAGTTCCACAACCCCCGCCTGGAATC
>JACCTL010000189.1 GCA_013812395.1 Euzebyaceae bacterium | reverse complement strand
CCCGCATCCGACAGCGAGTCGGCCACGAGCACCCTCGGCGTGTCCATGCCGTTAGGCTACCGGCACCTCGTGGGCCTCAAGAGTGCAGCCAGCCAACCGTCAGACCAGGCGGGTGCAGGTCCTACGGCATTCTCACTGTCAGGCCAGGTGCGGCTGCAGCGACTCGTAGATCTGTCGCGTCGCCGTCGACCGGTTGAGTGTGTAGAAGTGGATGCCAGGGGCACCTGCCGCCAGCAGCTGGCGGCACAGCTGGGTGGCCACGTCCACGCCGATCGCGCGTACTGCCTCGGGATCGTCCTGTATGGCATACAGGCGCCGCTCGACATCCGGCGGGAACGCCGCGCCCGACAGCTTGCTGATGCTCAGGATCTGCCGCACGTTCGTCACCGGCATGATCCCCGGGATCACGGGCACATCGCAGCCAAGGCGCCGCAGGCGCTGGACGAGGGCGACGTAGTCGACAGCGTCGAAGAACAACTGCGTGACGGCGAAATCAGCACCGGCGGCACACTTCTGGGCCAGGAACTTGGTATCGGTGTCGAGGTCGGGCGCCTCACGGTGCTTCTCCGGAAACGCCGCGACGCCGACGCAGAAGTCGCCCGACTCCTTCAGCAACCGCACGAGATCTTCGGCGTAGTCCAACCCGCCGGGCGTCGACCGGAAGGCGGCGAGGGGGTCGCCGGGCATGTCGCCGCGCAGGGCGAGGATGTTGCGGATACCCGCCGCGCCCAACTCGTCGATGACGTCGCGGATCTCGGCCACGGTCGCCGACACGCAGGTCAGGTGGGCCACCACCGTCAGCGGCGTCTCCTCGGCGATGCGCCGCACCAACTCGACCGTGCGGTCGCGAGTGGTCCCGCCGGCGCCGTAGGTGACATCCACGAACGTTGGCTGTAGCGGCTCCAGCTCACGGATCGCCCGCCACAGCTGGTTCCACCCGTCGTCGGTCTTGGGTGGGAAGAACTCGAAGGAGAACGAGGGCTGCCCCGTCGCCAACAACTCCCGGACCGTTGCCTGCATCGACCGCAGCGTAGCCGCGCCGATCCGCAGCCAGCCAACGCCCGACAAGATGGGTGCGGCGCCTGGCCGCACGCCGCCATACGCTGCGCGCTGTGGACGCTTCTGATCTTCGCGGCAAGGCCGACTCCGGCCGCTACGACGTGGTCGTCGTGGGCGCCGGCCCCAATGGCCTGGCCGCTGCCGTCCACCTCGCGCGCCGCGGATGCGGTGTGCTGTTGGTCGAGGCCGCGGACACGGTCGGTGGTGGAGCCCGCTCGGCGGAGCTGACCAAGCCAGGCTTCGTCCACGACATCTGCTCGACGGTGCATCCGCTTGCGGTGGCTTCGCCGTTCCTTCGCAGCGTGCCGCTGCAGCGGCTCGGCGTCGAGCTGGTGCATCCGTCGGCGCCGCTGGCGCAACCCTTCGACGACGGCACGGCAGCGATCCTTGAACGCGACCTGGACGACATGCCGTCGCAGATCGGCGCCGACGCGACGGCGTGGCGGCGGTTGTTCGCCCCCTTCGTCGAAAATTCCGACAAGCTTGTCGACAGCTTCCTTGGGTCGCCGCCCGTGCCTCCCCGCCACCCCATCGTGATGGCCCGCTTCGGGTTCCCGGCGATGCGCTCGGCGCTGGGGTTGGCGCGCGCACGCTTCGACGGTCCTCGCGCGCAGGCGCTGTTCGCTGGCGTGGGGGCGCACGCACTGATGGCGCTGGAGCGGCAGCCGACCGCCGCCTTCGGCCTGCTACTGATCATGCTGGCCCACGCCTACGGCTGGCCTGTGATCCGCGGCGGGTCGCAGCGGCTGTCCGATGCCCTCGCCACCCACCTGCGCGAGCTCGGTGGCGAAATCGTCACCGGCTGCCGCGTCAGTGACCTGGCGCAGCTACCCTCGTCGAAGGCGGTCGTCCTCGACGTGACCCCGCGACAGCTGCTGGGGATCGCCGGTGGCCGCTTGCCGGCGGGTTACCGCGGACGTCTCGGCCGCTACCGCTATGGCCCGGGAGTGTTCAAGGTCGACTGGGCGCTGGACGGGCCGGTGCCGTGGACGGCTCCAGAGTGCACTCGAGCCGCCACGGTGCATCTCGGCGGGACGATGGCGGAGGTCGCCGCCTCCGAGCGCATGATGTCGCGCGGCGGCCATCATGCGCGCCCCTTCGTCCTGGCGGTACAGGCCAGCCTGTTCGACCCGACGCGGGCAGCCGACGGCCACACGCTGTGGGCCTACTGCCACGTACCCAACGGCTCCACGGTCGACATGACCCAGGCCATCGAGGCGCAGGTCGAGCGCTTCGCCCCCGGCTTTCGCGATCGTGTCCTGGCTCGCTCCAGCATGAACACGGCCGCCATCGAGGCTCACGACGCCAACTACGTCGGCGGCGACATCAATGGCGGCATCTCCGACTTCGGCCAGCTGTTCACCCGGCCGACGCCGCGTTGGCCTCCCTACAGCACTCCCGACCGCAGCATCTATCTGTGCTCGTCGTCCACCCCGCCGGGTGGCGGGGTCCACGGCATGTGCGGGCTGGGGGCGGCCGAGACTGTGTTGCGGCGCCTGCGGTGACGTGGCGGTCCAGAAAAATCGGCGGATACAGGTTCAGAATCTCGGGTTCAGGGGCACGATCCCTACTACTTCGAGGCACCATGCGGGGGGCGGGTTCCCGCCCCCTCCCCCCGCAGACGGTGTCCTTTTTTGTGTCTGGCCACGGTGCAGGCGCAGGCCCCTGACGGCGTCAGCAGCCGCTCAAGCCCGAACGCGTCAGCGGACCAGGCCGTGGCGCATCGCGATGACCACAGCTTGGACGCGGTCGGTGGCCTTGAGCTTGTGGTAGATGCGCGACAGGTGGCTCTTGACGGTCTCGTCGCCCAGGCCAAGGCTCTCGGCGATCTCTCGAGTGGACTTGCCCGTGGCGAGCTCTTCGAGCACCTCTTGTTCGCGGCGTGACAGCGGCTGCAGCCCGGCGTGCATCGCCAGCGGGCCCACGCGCTCAAGGAACGGGCGAGTGACGTCGGGGTGCAGGAAGCCCTTGCCGGCCGCGACAGCGCGAACTGCCTGCACCAGCTCTTCCCGGCGCACGTTCTTCGGCAGATAGCCCGCTACCCCCGCCGCCACGGCGCGCGTCACGGTGTCGTGGTCGGTGAACATGGTCAACGCCATCGTGCGGGTCGGCAGGCCCTTGGCACCGATCTCGCGGACCGCCGTCAGACCGTCCATGCCGATGAGGTTGACGTCGACCAGCGCCACGTCGGGAACGTCCTGTGTGGTCTTTTCGATGAGGTCCTCGCCAGAGGTGACGATGGCGATGACCTCCATGTCGTCCTCGAACGACAGCATCGTGGCGACGCCGTCCGCCACGACGCCGTGATCCTCGGCGATGATCACACGGATCACCTGCCGTTCGCTGTCGGAGGTCGACTCCTGGGACTCCTGGGCGGTGCGTAGGTCACTCACAGTGGTACCTCCACGAGCACACGCGTCCCTGCGCCCGGCGCGCTATCTACCGCGAACCTACCGCGCGCGAGCTCAAGACGTTGCGCCATCAGCTGCAGCCCGTAGTGCCCCGCCGGAACGCCGGCGGGATCGAAGCCGCGCCCATTGTCACACACCTTTGCCACCAGTACGTCACGTTTGACCTCGATGCGCACTTCAATCCGGGTTGCGTTGGCGTGTCGGGTCACGTTGGTCAGGCAACCGCGCACCAGCTCCAAGACGATGATCTCCACGGCCAGCGGCAGCTCTGGCATCGGCTCAGGCGTCACGAGCTCGTACTCGATGCCGGTGGTTATCCGTAGCTCGGCCAACGTCTCGGTCAGCCCCTGGCACAGGCCACCAGGGACAACGACCTGCCGGCGGAGGGCCTCGAGCACCTCCTTCAGCCGCACCACACCTGCGCCCACCGCGTCGCGGGTGACCGCGACCAGCCGGCCGGCCTGGCCGGGGTCACCACCGTTCAGTGCGGAACGCACGTTGTCGGCTTGGATCTCGGCCGCGGCCAGATAGGGAAGGACCTCGTCATGGATCTCCAGGCCGATGCGGCTGCGCTCGCGCGTGCCCTCCTCCAGGATCTGGCCCGACAGTGCGACACGGGCGCGCTGGCCGGCAGCCACCTCGGACTCCAACGCCAAGCGTTGCAGCGCCATGCCGAGCAGCGCCGCAGCGGCCTCCACCACCGCAAGGGAGCGGTGAGGTGAATCGGCCGGCACCCCGATCGCCGCCGGCTCAGCGCCGGGCACCTTGATGACTAACAAATCCGCCGGGAGGTTGCCGGCCAGCGACACCTCGACGTCCTGAGTATCCAAGGCACGCGCGAGACCCGAACTGGCGATGGTCGTCACGTCCACTGCACGCCGAGCCGACAGCAGCTGGACGCTCAACGCGTTGAGGGTTTCCAGGTCGCGGACGCGCTCTGCCAGCTCCTCGGCACGATCCTCTGCCACGCGAGCGGACCGCATGGCGCTGTAACCCAGATAGCCCGGCACCAGGACCAGCGCAAGGGCCCATGGACTGATTTCCCGGTACAGCAGCACGATTGCGATGGCCAGCAATGCCACGAGTCCGTAGTCAACGGCGAATCTCGGAAACGGATTCGACACCGCTTTGGTGGCGGGTCCCAGGCCAGTCTTTCCGCGCAGGTAGACCCAGACACCGACCGCAACCGTGTTAATCGCGTTGTAGACCAGGCCGGCGAGCACGGCGCCGGCAACAAGGCCGTATGACTGCCGGATAGCACACCACGAGGCGGCGGCAGCCGCGAGACCGTTCTGCGTCCGGTTGAAGGCAATGGCCCACCCGGACGTTCCCGAGCGGAACTCCCGCTCGTTAGTGAAGCCGACCACGTTCAGGAAAGCGGTGAGCGCTGGGTCAAAGAGCACAGCCGAAGCGACGATCACCGGGGAGCCGAGGCTTGCCTCGACATCCACCTTGGGGAGGATGGGGACTGCCACCATGTTCGCCGCAGCGATCAGCACGACCCATAGCACTGCTTCGACGGGATTCTGGAGCGCGAGGGCGATGCCTGCCGGCATGAGCACAGCCACGGAGAATCCCAGGAGGGCTACATAGCCACGCAACACGAGGCTGGACCGGGTGGTGCCCGGTGGCTCAGTGTCGTGGGTTCCCATGGTGTCGGTCACGGCTTGTCCATCGTGACAGACGGGACGCGATTCCTACAGACCTGCGATTGGAGGCGAAGGCGACGTCCTGCCAGGGCCCGGGGAGCCAATGGCCCCCGCGCTCAACTGGGGGTGGCCGCACCTGGTGGCGACTACCAACCGGACTTGGCGAGCTTCTCGGCTACTCCCTTTCCATCCACAACGGACGACGGACCAACGACTACCAACCAGACTTGGCGAGCTTCACGGCTACTCCCTTTCCATCCACAACGGACAACTCATGACGACCTACCAACCAGACTTGGCGGCGGCGCCTGCGCTCATCAGCGTGGACACGGCGGTCAGTGCGGCGAACAGACGAGGCGACAGCTTCTTCATGGGTGATGCCTTTCTTCTCTCGGTCGGGACTTACGCGGGTGCAGGCAACGATTTGCGTGCGCTATGGCTGGAGAAACTCAACAGGACCCACCGGATGTCCGCGGAAAATGCACTGGAAAGCGCGGCGGCCGCGAACGATATACCTAGCGCGTCTATTCGATCACACACAGTGACCTGAGACGACATTCTGTAATCCTCCCCGGTTTCCTTGACGGAGTGTGGCGCGGCGACTCTGCTGACTGAGGACGCGGAAGCTCCCCGCACCACTGCCGGGAAGCCGGCTAGCCTCTTGTCGCACCTGTGGTGTAACACAATAATGCCCCACGGGAAAACACTATGCGCAATGTGGGGGGTACTCTTTGTAATATCCTAACGACCGCGGGGCGAGTGAGGCGAATGGCAGACTCGCCCGTATGGGTCACTTGGAATACGTCGCGCTGCTCGCGCTGTGCCTGGTCATCACGGCACCGCTAGAGCTGCTGCTGGGCGTTCGTGTCTACCGCCAGCTGGGCCGTCTGGGGCGCGCCCTGGGCTGCGTGGGCTTGGTCTTCGTGGGATGGGACCTGCTCGGCGCCCGCCTGGGCCACTGGGACTACCAACCGTCCAGCGTCACCGGCCTGCAACTGCTGGGGCTGCCCGTCGAGGAGTACCTGTTCTTCCTGGTGGTGCCACTCTGCGGGATCATGGCCTACGAGGCTGTCCGGATGACCTTGGATGACGCCGGCGCGCGACACAGGAGCAAGTTCAGGCGTCGGCGTCGGCGCGGCCGATGACATTCGGCTACACCCTGTTCTGTGTCATCGCGCTCGCGTTGACGCTCGGCCTCGAGCAACTACTGCACACCGGGGTGTTCAGCGACCGCCGCTTCTGGATCGCGATGGCCATCGTCGGGTTCTTCCAGGTACTGGTGGACGGATGGCTCACCTGCAGGCCGGTGGTGACCTACGCCGAGGCACAGTTCAGCGGGCTACGGCTGGGATGCCCGCAACTGGCGATCTTCCGGGCCGGCGGCATGCCGCTGGAAGACCTGCTCTTCGGCTTCGCCATGATCAGTCAAGGCCTGATGTGGTGGGTGTGGTGGGGCAGGCGCATGGGCTCGACGCAGGACTAGGTCCACTGCGTGGAGAGGAGACTAGGCCAGCAGTGCCGGCCCCAGGTCGGCGATGCTGCCGGCGCCGGCCGCCCACGCCGCGACCCGCAGCTGCTCACAGAGGATTCCCACCGCCCCCGTGGCGGCCTCGGGGCCTTGTGCTGCGGCCGACAGCAGGCCCCGCGCGACCGCCGCCAGGTCCGCGCCCAGGCAGCAGACCTTGAGTGCATCAACCCCATGGCGCAGCCCGCCTGAACCAATCAGTACGACGTCGCGCGCGTCCACGTCATCCAAGGCTTGCCGAGCCTCTCGCACGGCATCGGCGGTCGGCAGGCCCCAGTCGGCGAAAGCCGTCGCGACGGCTCCGGCATGGGTGTCTCTGCGGCCCTCGACCTGCGCCCAGTTGGTGCCGCCCGCGCCGGCGACATCGACGCCGGCCACGCCGGCTTCGGCCAGTCGGGTCACGTCCTGGCCGGACAGCCCGAAGCCGACCTCTTTAACCATCACGGGGACGTCCAGCGCCTCGCAAAGGGTCGAGATCCGGTTCAGCAAGCCACCGAATGCCGTGTCACCGCCCGGCTGCATCGCCTCCTGCACGGCGTTGCAGTGCAGCACCAGCGCATCGGCCTGACACACCGCCACCAGCCGGCGGCATGCCGCCGGTCCGTACTGGTGCAGCTGTACCGCGCCCAGATTGGCCAGCAGCAGCACGTCAGGGGCGACCTCGCGCACCGCGAAGCTGTCGGGTGAGCCGCCCTCCAGTACCGCTCTTCCGGATCCCAGCCCTACCGCCACACCGTGTTCCTGCCCGGCTACGGCCAGCGCCCGGTTGACCCGGCCGGCCTCGGTCACGCCGCCGGTCATGCACGAGATCAGGATCGGCGCCGCCAACACCCGACCCCACAGGCGCAGCGACAGATCCACCGCTTGCAGGTCGCGTTCGGGCAAGGCACGCGGGCGCACGTGCACGTCGTCCAGCCCCGTCACCAGCGACGAGAAGCCGACCGGCTCCTGCAAGGCGATCCGCAGGTGGTCGCGCTTGCGCACCGCCAACCGGTCGCTAGCGTCGTCGTCGCTGCTCATCCGGCGAGGCTCATCCGGCGCGGCTCAAGGCGGGCTCATCTCCCGGCTCCGATATCGGGCAACCGACCTTACTGCTGGCGAGTGTCCGATCGCGCAGTGACCAACAGATGGCCGACGGGCTAGGTTGGCGTGAACGGCAATCGCTACCCCAAGGGCACATCCATGCTGCTGGAGCGCATCCACGGCCCAAGCGACCTGCGGGCGCTGGACCAGCAAGGCTTGACAGCGCTGGCCACCGAGGTCCGCTCATTCATCGTGGAGTCCGTCGCGCGAGGCGGCGGCCATCTCGGCTCCAACCTGGGAGCCGTCGAGCTCACCTTCGCCCTGCACCGGGTGTTCGACTCCCCCGACGACATCCTGCTGTGGGACACCGGCCACCAGTCCTACGTGCACAAGATCGTGACCGGACGCCGCGAGGGGTTCTCGCAACTCAAACAGGCCGGCGGGCTGTCCGGCTACCCGTCGCGGGCCGAGTCCGAGCACGACTGGATCGAGAACAGCCACGCCTCCACGGCGCTGTCCTACGCGCACGGCCTCGCCACCGCCTTTTCCACCCAGGGCCTTGACCGTCGTGTCGTGGCGATCATCGGCGACGGCGCGATGACCGGCGGCATGGCCTACGAGGCGCTCAACAATCTCGGCCATAGCGGCCAGCGCGTGCTGATCGTCCTCAACGACAACGGGCGCTCCTACGCCCCGACGGTCTCGCGCCTCGGTGAGAGCCTGGCGATGCTGCGGCTGAACCCTTCGTACGTGTCAGCCAGCAAGCGTTGGGAGCGTCGGGCGCGCCGCCTACCCGGGGTCCTCGGCGGGATGACGAGATCCTGGATGCGCGGCACCAAGGCTGCGTTGCGCGAGGCCTTCGAGGAGCCGCCGACCTTCTTCGAGGCGCTGGGGGTGCGCTACACCGGGCCTATCGACGGTCACGACGTCGCCAAGCTGGAGCAGGCGTTGCGCCACGCGGCCACCTACGAGGGCCCTGTCGTGGTCCACGTGCTGACGCAGAAAGGCCGCGGGTACGCACCAGCCGAGACCGACGTCGAGAAGTGCCTGCACGACGTCTCCGCCTTCGACCCCGCCACAGGCAAGGCCAGTAGCGGCGGCAGCGCCCGGACCTACACGCAGGTCTTCAGCGACACCATGGTCGAGCTGGCCGACCGGCATCCCGAGCTGATGGCCATCACGGCCGCCATGCCCGGTTCGACCGGTCTGCTGCCGATGCAGGAGCGTCATCCCGGCCGGGTGCTCGACGTCGGCATCGCCGAGCAGCACGCCGTCACGTCGGCCGCCGGCATGGCCATGGGAGGCCTGCGGCCGGTCGTCGCCGTCTACTCGACGTTTTTCACCCGCGCGTTCGACCAGGCCAACCTCGACGTCGGCCTCCACGGCCAGCCGGTCACCTTCGCGTTGGACCGCGCCGGCATCACGGGTGACGACGGCGCCTCGCACCACGGCGTGCTGGACATGGCCCTGTGCCTCAAGGTTCCCGGCATGACGGTGTTCGCGCCCTCCTCGGCCCAGGAGCTGTCGCGGATGCTCGGCCACGCGGTCGCGCTCGACGGCCCGGCCGTCGTCCGCTTCCCCAAGGGCGTGGCTCGCGACGTCAGCACCGACCAGGTTGGCGAGGGGCTGGCAGCCCGTAAGGTCCGAGACGGCTCCGATGTGTGCTTCCTGGCGGTGGGCAAGCTGCTGGAGGCCGCTGAGGAGGCCGCCGAGCAGCTCGAGGGCGAGGGCATTTCCGCTGCGGTCTGGGACGTCCGGGTGGTTAAGCCGGCCGACCCGGCGATGCTGCACGACGCCGCCGGCTACCCCCTGGTCGTGACGGTCGAGGACGGCGTTCGCATCGGCGGCGCCGGCGCTCACCTGACCGATGCAGTCGCCCAGTTGGACGAGACCCGCCGGGCACCGCGCTTCCTGGTCCTGGGGACACCCGACCGCTACATCCCCCAGGCCAAGCCGGATCGCATCCTTGCCGACCTCGGCCTGGACGGGTCCGGGATCGCTGCCACCACCCGCAAGGCGCTCGACAACAGCTGACCTTCCAAGTGGGGGTTGAGCACCTCGTCCTGCGCGCGTAGCGTGCCCGCACCCGGGCAGCGCGTTGCGAAGGAGCGGCCATGTGCCTTGACCACACCGCCGAGACAGTCCGACCCCAGCTGACGGACGGTCACCCGCCGCCGATCAGTCGTCGCGCGGCACTAAAGGCCGGGGCGACCAGCCTGGCATTGAGCGCACTGTGGCCTAGCGCGGCGGCGGCACATCACAAGCCGAGTCACCCCACGCCCCCCGGCCACGCCCGCGGCCACGCACCCCGTCACCTGGTCGACCTGACCCATCCCTTCACGGTGGACTTCCCCGTCTTCTCCGACAGCCAGCGAGCGACTCGCCGGACGCACGTCACCATCGAAGACGACGGCTACTACCTGCAGGAATGGTCGTTCTACGAGCACACCGCCACTCATGTGGACGCCCCGGGGCACTTCGCCCCCGGTGGGCGGCTGTCGCCGGAGATCTCACCCGCCGAGCTGTTCGTCCCGGCGGTCGTCGTCGACATCTCCCGCAAGGCACGCCGCAATGCCGACGCACAGGTGACTGTCGCGGACCTCATCGCCTTCGAACGCAGGCATGGCCGCATCCCCCGCCGCGCGGCCGTGTGCATGTACTCCGGCTGGGAGTCCCGCGCCGGGAACTCCGACTCGTACCGCGGCACTGACCCCGACGGGATGTTCCACTTCCCCGGCTTCAGCGTCGAGGCCGTGGAGTGGCTGCTGGAGCGCCGTGACATCACCAGCATCGGTGTCGACACGCTGAGCCTGGACTACGGCAGATCAGCGACGTTCGGCGTGCACGTGACGCTGTTGGGCGCCGACCGCTACGGCATCGAGAATCTGGCTGGCCTCGGCAAGATCCCGGCGCGCGGGGCGACGATGTTCGTGGGGCTGGTCCCCTGGGAGCAGGGCTCGGGCGGCCCGTGCCGGGTGATCGCCGGGTGGTGAAGCGGCCTCAGCCTGGCGCCGGCCGCGACGGGTGCGCCAGCTCCCGGGCGGCGATGGCCAGCTTGCGGCGGGTCGGCACGGCGGCGCGCACCCGGAACACCTGGTAGTCCGCTGCCTCGAGGCGGTCCAGGATCTCCGCGTAGCAGCGGTGCGCGATGCGGATGCCTGTGCGGCTGGCGGGTTCCAGCATCGTCCAACCTTGTTCCGCGCGCCGGTACAACACCCGGGTTCGCGCCACCTCGAATGCCAGCAGCCGTCGCAACGCCGGCGTCACGTGCCGGGCTCGGAACTCCAACTCGCCGACCCCGAAGCGGTCGAGGTCCTCCAGCGGCAGGTAGATGCGGCCCCGGTCCCAGTCCTCGCTGATATCGCGCAAAAAGTTGGTCAGCTGGAAGGCGATTCCCAGGTCCATGGCGCGGGCGCGGGCGTCGGGGTGGATGGCCCCGAGCACCGGCAGCATCATCGCGCCGATCACCGCGGCGGACCCGTGGACGTACTCGCCCAGGTCGTCGCAGGTGCGGTAGCGGGTGACTGTCAGGTCCATCGCCATCGAGTGCAGGAAGGCTCGCAGGTCGTCGTGGTCGATGTCCAGCACCCTGACCGTGTGCAACACCGCTGGCAGCACCGGGTCGTCGATGGGCGAGCGGGTGTCCAAAGCTTTCAGGAACACCGAAGACCAGCGCTCCAGAGCGGTGCGGCGCTGCTGCGGCGTCCAGGACAGGTCCAGGTGGTCGACCAGGTCGTCGGCGTAGCGCGCGAAGCCGTACAGCGCGTGAACGTGGTGGCGGCGCTCGACGGGCAGGAAGCGGGTGGCGAAGTAGTAGGTGCGCCCGTGCGCGGCGTGCAGGCGCCGGCACAGCTCGTAGCTGGTGGCCAGATCGACGGTGCCGGCGTGCCCGGCCAGCCCCTCGGCGACGATCCGCGTGGACGGGTCGGGGTGGGCGTAGCCGGTCACCGCACGATCCGCGTCGCCGGGCCAGGGTTGGCGTAACCGGTCATCGCACCATCCGCGTGCTGGGATCCAGCTGCTCGAGCACCCGTTGAGCGGCCAGCTTGCCCGAGATCAGGACCATGGGTACCCCCACCCCTGGTGTCGTGCCCGACCCGGCGAACACGACCCCGCCCACTTTGGGAGCCCGGTTGCTCGGACGGAATGGGCCGGTCTGGGCGAGGTGGTGGCTGGCGGCGAACGGGGTGCCCGCGGCCATCCCCTGCCGCGCCCAGTCGGCGGGCGTGACCACCGCGCTGGCAATGGTGTGCTCGGCGACGTCGCCATAGCCGGCGGCACGCAGGCGGCGCTGGGCCTGGGCCAGCTCGCGGGGAGCCTGCGCGTCCCAGTTCAGAGCGTTGCCGACGAGGTTAGGGGCCGGCAGCAGGTAGAAGCCGACGTCGCCGCCGGCCGGGGCCATCCGCGGATCGGTGACGGTCGGCACCGTCAGAAACCAGGAGGCGTCGCGTTGCAGGCGCCCGGCCAAGATGTCGTCGAACGACGCGGCGTAGTCCTGCGCAAAGTGGATGTTGTGGTGCGCCGCCCCGTCGAGCTTGCGGTCCTGGCCGAGGTGCACCACCACGCACGAGGGCGAGTATCGCAACCGGCGCACCCGCCGTGGCGTCGCCTCGGGTGGCAACAGGTCCCGGTAGGCCACCGGCAGGTCGGGATTGAGCACGACGACGTCGCAGCCCACCCGCTCGCCGCCGTCCAGCCGCACGGCGACCGCCCGGCCGGCGGCGGTCTCCACCCGCTCCACGGTGGTGCCAAGGCGCAGCTCGACCCCGCAGCGCACGGCCAGCTCCGCCAGCCCCTTGCTGACCGCGTGGATGCCGCCGGTCGGGAAGTACACGCCGGCGATGGCGTCCATGTAGGCGATGATGGCGTAGATGCCCAGCGCCTCGTAGGGGCTCATGCCGGCGTACATCGCCTGGAAGGTGAACAGCCGCACCAGTCGCCAGTCGGTCAGAAACGACGAGACCAACGGCATCATCCGCCGGAAGCCACCGAGCCACAGGAGCCTGGCCAGCTGCGCGGGCCGCACCAGGTCCAGCGGTGAGTCGAAGTTGGCGTCGATGAAGGTGGCGTACTCGGCTTGGTAGAGCGTCGCCAGGTGCGCGGCGAAGCGCTCGAAGCGGACCGCTTCGGCCGGGCCACAGACCGCCGCGATCTCTTGGGACATGGCCTCGGCGTCGCCGCGGATGCGCAGCACCGACCCGTCGTGGAACACCGCGCGGTAGGCCGGATCCAGGCGGGCGAGGTCCAGATGGTCGGCCAGCGACTCGCCGGCCAAGGCGTACAGCTGCGCGAGCAGCGACGGCATCGTCAGCACCGACGGCCCGGTGTCGAAGCAGAACCCGTCGCGCTCGAGGCGACCGGCCCTTCCGCCTGGCCGCAGCTCCCGCTCCAGCAGCGTCACCTGGCAGCCGGCGGTCGCCAGCCGGATCGCGGCGGCGAGCCCGCCGAGGCCGGCGCCGACCACGACGACGCGCTTGGCCACTACACCGACCGAAATGCGGCGAAGCCTGCCAGCTGCTGCAACGCGTCGCGCGCCGGCCGGCCAACGCGGTCAAGGGCAAGACAAGCCCGCTCGTGCTGTTCGGACACGATCCGCTCGACGGCGGCGAGCGCGCCGCAGTCGACGATGAGGTGGCGTGCACGGTCGGCGGCGGCGACGTCCAGACCGGGGTTGCCCAGCACCTGGTCGAGCGCCGACCGGCCGGCGGCGCCGCTGCGCCCGAACGCCTGCAGGATCAGCACGGTGCGCTTGCCCTCCCGCAGGTCCTCCATGGCGCCCTTGCCGGTGGCCGTGGGGTCACCGAACAGGCTCAAGACGTCATCGCGCAGCTGGAACGCCAACCCGACCGCGTCGCCGTAGCTGGCGAGCACCCGGTCCAGCTCGGCGTCCTCGCCGGCGATGGCCGCCCCAAGCTGCAGCGGGCGGGTGACGGTGTAGCGCCCGGACTTGAGCAGCGCCACGCGCAGCGACTCCTCCTCGGTGGCGCCGCGCAGGCCGGCCAGCCGCAGGTCGAGGTACTGGCCGGCCATGACCTCCACGCGCAGGGCGGTGAACACCCGTCGCGCGCGATCGATGGCTGCCGGCGGCAGGTCGGCGGCGTCGATGAGCTGGTCGGCCCAGACGAACGCGAGGTCGCCGGCCAGGATCGCGCCGCCGACCCCGAACCATGCGCCGTCGCCACGCAGCCCGTCGTCGGCGTGCGCGGCACGCAGTGCCTCGTGCACGGCGGGGCGGCCACGCCGCTGTGGGGAGCGGTCCATGACGTCGTCGTGGATCAACGCGAAGGTGTGCAGCAGCTCCACGGCCGCCGCTGGCACCAGCACGCCGTCATCGTGGGCCGCTCCGGTGGCCCGGTGGCCCCAGTAGACGAACGCGGGGCGCAGCCGCTTGCCGCTGGCCGCGACGAAGGCGGCGATTTCGGTGCCGACGACCTTGAGTGCCGGGTCGAGTTCGGCCAGCTCGCCGACGCGGTCAGCCAGGAACCGCTCCAGAAGCGCATCGGTAGGCCGGGACACGCACTCTAGGGCGGGCACAGATCCCATCCCGACGGGCGGTGCGGCGTTGGCGGCGTGCAGGGCGACTCGCGTCGTGGAGCCGGACATCACTTCCCTGTCGATCGGTTGCCCCTCCGCACCGCGACCTCGCGGTCTCGGCAACTTTAGCGCTCCCCCGCCTGCTTGAGCCGAGCCTGCAACAGCTCGTTGACCAGTCCCGGATTGGCCTGTCCCTTGGTGGCGCGCATCACCGCGCCGACCAGGGCGCCGATGGCTTTGGTGTTGCCGTCGCGCACGCGCTGCGCGGCGGCGGCGTTCCCGGCGATGGCGGTGTCCACGACGGCGCCCAGCGCCCCTGTGTCCGAAATCTGGGCCAGGCCGCGCGCAGCGACCACCTCGCCCGGCGATCCCTCACCCGCCAAGACGGCCTCCAAGACCTCGCGCGCGAGCTTGGTCGACAGCGTGCCGTCGGCGACGAGGCGGGTCAGCTCGGCCAGGTGCGCGCCCGGCAGCGCGGCCGTGACCGGGTCGACGGAGCGTTCGTTGCACCAGGCCGCGACCTCGTTGGTCAGCCACTTGGCGGCCTCGGCCGGCGGGGCGCCGGCCGAGACCGCCTCGTCGAAGCGTCCGGCCAGGCCAGAGCTCTGCAGCAGCGCGGCGGTGCCGGGCGCCAACCCGTGCTCGGCGGCGTAGCGACTGCGGCGGGCAGCCGGCAGCTCTACAAGCTCGGCCCGCAACCGCGCGACCCAGTCGCTGTCGGGCTCAACGGGCACCAGATCAGGGTCGGAGAAGTAGCGGTAGTCGAAGACCTCCTCCTTGGCCCGCAGGGTGGAGGTGGTGGCGGTGTCTTCGTTCCAGTGGCGGGTCTCCTGCACGATGGGCTGGCCCGAGGACAGCAGCTCGGTCTGGCGGGCGATCTCGTGGTCGATCGCCCGGCCCAGCGAGCGCAGGGAGTTCATGTTCTTGACCTCCACGCGGGTGCCGAACACCGAGTGGCCGACCGGGCGCAGCGAGACGTTGGCGTCGCAGCGCATCGACCCCTCCTCGAGCTTCGCGTCGCTGATCTCCAGCGCGAGAACGATCGCGCGGAGTTCGGTGAGGTAGGCGCGGGCCTGCTCGGCGCTGCGGATGTCCGGCTCGGACACGACCTCCAACAGCGGAATGCCGGCGCGGTTGTAGTCCACCAAGCTGTACTCGGCGCCGTGAATCCGCCCGGAGATTGCGCCGCGCTCGCTGTGGACTGCCATATGAATGGTCTTGCCAGTGTCCTCCTCCATGTGGACCCGCGTGATCCCGACGCGTCGTGAGCCGTCGGCGGTGGCCACCTCCAGCTGTCCGCCAAGGCAGATCGGCACGTCGTACTGGGAGATCTGATAGTTCTTGGGCATGTCGGGATAGAAGTAGTTCTTGCGGTGGAACTGGCTGGACGGGGCGATGTCGCAGCCCAGCGCCAGGCCGAGACGGATGGCGTACTCCACCGCCTTGACGTTGATCATGGGCAGGCTGCCTGGCTGGCCGAGGCAGACCGGGCAGGTGCGCACGTTGGGCTCGCCGCCGAAGTCGATGGCACAGCCGCAGAACATTTTCGTGGCGGTGTTCAGCTCGACGTGGACCTCAAGGCCGATGACGGCCTCGAAGCGGGCGGCCTGCTCGACACCCGAGTCGCGAGCGGCGCGCTGCGCCTGCGTCGAGGCGTCCGGGGCCACGCTCACGCCGCCACCTGCGCCAGCGAGCCGGGCCCGCGTGGTGTCGAGTCGATCGCCAGCTCGCGCTCCAACGCCCTGGCGGCGCGGAACAGCACCGGCTCGCCGAGCACCGGCGCCATCAGCTGCAGCCCCACCGGCAGCCCGTCGTGGTCAAGGCCCACCGGCAGCGACAGCGCTGGCGCTCCGGCGAGGTTGGACGGGATCGTGTAGACGTCGGACAGGTACATCGCCAATGGGTCCGCCGCCCGCTCGCCGAGCTTGAACGCCGTGGTCGGCGACGTGGGGCTGACCAGCACGTCGCAGCCGGCGTAGGCGGCCTCGTAGTCGCGGATGATCAAGGTGCGCACGCGCTGCGCCTGGGCGTAATACGCGTCGTAGTAGCCGGCAGACAGCGCGTAGGTCCCGATCATGATGCGGCGTTTGACCTCCCGGCCGAAGCCCGCCTCGCGGGTGCTGGCCATCATCTGCTCGGTCGTCTCGCCGTCCACCCGCAGGCCGTAGCGCACGCCGTCGTAGCGCGACAGGTTCGACGAGCACTCGCTTGGCGCGATCAGGTAGTAGGCGCTGACCCCATAGCCGGCGTGCGGCAGGCTGACGTCGACGACCTCGGCACCCAGCGCAGCAAACCGGTCGATCGCCGCCGTGACCACCTGGCGGACGCCGTCGGCCATCCCCTCGCCCATGAACTCCCGCACGACTCCCACCCGCAGGCCCTCGACGCCGGCTTCCAGCGCCGAGTGCAGGTCGGGCGCCTCGGTGGGGATCGAGGTCGCGTCGCGGGGGTCGTGTCCCGCGATGGCCTCCAACAGCTCGGCCGCGTCGCCGACCGTGCGGGCGATGGGGCCGACCTGGTCCAGCGACGAGGCGAAGGCGATCAGGCCGAAGCGGCTGACCAGCCCGTAGGTCGGCTTGACCCCCACGACCCCGCAGAGGGCTGCCGGCTGGCGAACCGAGCCGCCGGTGTCGGTGCCGATGCCAAGCGGCACGTTGTTGGCCGCGACGGCCGCCACCGAGCCGCCCGACGAGCCGCCAGGGACCCGTTCCAGATCCCACGGGTTGCGCGTGGGAAAGAAGGCCGAGTTCTCGCACGACGAGCCCATGGCGAACTCGTCCATGTTCGCCTTGCCGACCACGATCGCGTCGGCTTCTCGCAGCTTGCGCACCACGGTCGCGTCGTAGGGAGGGCGGTAGTGCTGCAACATCCGCGACCCGCAGGTCGTCTCAACGCCCTTTGTGCACAGGATGTCCTTGAGCGCCAGTGGCAGGCCGGCCAGCGCTCCGACCCGCGAGCCGGCCGACAGTCGCCGATCGATGTCGCCGGCGTGGTCCAAGGCGGACTGGTCCAGGGTGCGGATGAACGCGCTGACGTGCTGATCGGTCTCGGCGATGCGGTCCAGGTGCGCCTGGGTGATCTCGGTGGCGCTCACCTCGCGGTTGTCCAGCATCATGCGGAGGCTGACAGCGTCGCTGGCGACCAGCGGGTGCATCTAAGGCTCCTCGACGATTCGGGGAACCCGGAAGCGGCCCTCCTCGGCCTGCGGAGCGGCCGCGGTGGCCTCGTCGGCGGGCAGCGACGGCTGCGGGATGTCGTCGCGGTAGACGTTGCGCAGCGGATAGGCGTGACTGGTGGGCGGCACGTCGGCGGCCGCGATCTCGCTGATCTTGTCGGCGTAGGCCAGGATGTCCGACAGCTCACCGCGCAGTGACTCGACCTCCTGGTCGGACAGCGCGAGGCGCGCCAGTCGGGCGACGTGACGCACGTCGTCAGTGCTCAAGGACACGGGTCAGGTGTCCTACCGCTTCGCTGCATGAGGACAGGATCTTGTGTCCTACCGCTTCGCTGCATGAGGACAGGCTCCCGGTGGGCGGACTTGCTCGCAGGCTACCGCGCTACCGCGTCGGGTCGCCGGGAGGAGGCAGGGCGCCGGAGTCCAGCAGGGCGACGAACCCGTCCTCGTCGACGGTCGGGACCCCGAGGTCCACCGCCTTGGCGGCCTTGCTGCCCGGATCGACGCCGACCACGACCACGCCGGTCTTCTTGCTGACGATGCCGGTGACCTTGCCGCCGCGATCCTCGATCGCCTGCTTGGCCTCGTCGCGGGTGAATCCCGTCAACCCACCGGTGAGGACCACCGTCCAGCCGTCCAGCAGATCACTGCGTTGCGCGGCCTCGGTGTCGGTGCGCAGACCGAGGGCCGCCAGCTCGTCCAGCAGTGCCGCGTTGCGCGGGTTGTCCAGGAACGCGCGCACCGCGGCGGCGCGGATCGGACCGACACCGTTGACCGCGGCGATGGTGTCGCTGTCGGCTGCCCGCAGCGCCGACAGCGAGCCGAAGTGCCGGGCGAGGACGCGCGCGACCGTGCCGCCAACCATGCGGATGTTCAACGCCACCAGCAGGCGCTCCAGCGGCTGTGACTTGGAGCCGTCGATGCCGGCCAGCAGCTGGGCCACCTTCTTGTCGCCGAAACCCTCCAGCGGCAGCAGCCGGTCGGGACTGAGGCGGTAGAGGTCGGCGATGTTGGCGACCAGCTCCTCGTCCAGCAGTGTGCGAGCCGTCTCGTAGCCCAGGCCCTCGATGTCCATGGCGCCGCGACTGGCGAAGTGGGCCAGCGATTCCAGCAGGCGGTTGGGGCAGTCGATGTT
>JACCTL010000128.1 GCA_013812395.1 Euzebyaceae bacterium | reverse complement strand
CGCGAGTGGTACGCCAACGGCGGCGAGCAGATCGCCGTGCAGGTCGAGGAACTGGCCGGCGTCGGGGAAGCCTTCGACTACGAGGTCTACGCGGGGCTGCGCGACTGCCGCGACGCCGACAGCGCCTTCACGACCTCAGGGTTATCGGACGCCGTGGGTCTGCGGTTCAATGCCGGCCACCGGGTCACCGATCGGCTGTCCTTCGTGCGCGGCCCACGGCGCTACACGATCGAGGCGACCGCAGCCGATCCGGCCACTGCCCAACGGCGGCTGGCTTCACTGGCGGAAGCTGCGGCCGCACGAGCGCACTGATCTCGGTGCAGGCGAGTCAGGCCATCAGGCCGAAGTGGTAGCGCAGGGCGCTGACCGCCACCAGGGCCGCCGTCTCGGTGCGCAGGACGGTCTCGCCCATGGTGGCGTGTGCCAGGCCGGTGACGCGGACCTCGTCGGCGGTCAACCCGCCCTCGGGACCGATGCCGAGGACGACGGTCTCGGCGGCGGCGAGGCCGTCGAGAACGTTGCGCAGCGCGACCTCGGACTCCTCCCACAGCACCACGCCGGCAACCCCAGCGGGAAAGGCCGTGGTCCACTCCCCGACCGGCTCGACGACCGGCAGCCATGCGCGACGACTCTGCTTGGCCGCGGCCTCGGCCACGGCTTTCCAGCGGGCGCTGGCCTTGGCCGCCCGTGCGGTGTCGAGCTGCACCTGGCTGCGCTCGCTGTGCACCGGCACGATGCGGTCGACGCCGACCTCGACGAGGCGCTGCACCACGTCGTCGAGCTTGCGCCGCTTGGGCAGGGCGTGCACCACCTTCAGCCGCGGGACGGCGCGCGGCACGACAACCTGGTCAACAAGATCGACGATCACCTCGCCGTGGCGGGCCTCGGCGAGCCTGGCCTGCCAGCGGGTGCCCGCGCCGTCGGACACGCTGATGGGATCGCCAGGGCGGGCGCGAAGCACCGTCAGCAGGTGGCGGGCGTCGTCAGCGCCGATCGTCGCGCGCGCACCCTCGATGCGGTCGGGGGGGACGAAGAAGTGGGGCCCCTGGGTCGGCGTCGAGTAGCTCAGGCTCAGGCTCCGAAGGCTTCACGCAGCCGGCCGAGCAGGCCCCTCCCGTCCTGCGACGCCGCCGCGAGGTCCTCGCCGCGAGCCGCCGAGAATTCACGCAGCAACTCGGCCTGCTGCTCGTCGAGGTCGCGAGGCGTCTCCACCCGGCAGTGGACGTGCAGGTGACCGCGAGCGCCGCCGCCGGACAGCTTGGGCATGCCCTGGCGTCGCAGGGTGAGCACGGCGCCCGACTGGGTGCCGGCCGGGACGCGCAGCTTCTCCTCGCCGTGCAGGGTCGGCACCACGATGTCGCCGCCCAACGCCGCCTGCGCCATCGCCAGCCGCAGCTCGCAGTGCAGGTCGTTGCCCTCCCGCGTGAAGATCGGATGCCGCCGGACTCGCACCCGCACGTACAGGTCGCCGGGCGGCCCGCCCAGCCGGCCTGCCTCCCCGCGGCCGAGGACCCGCAGGCGCGTGCCGTCGTCGACCCCTTCGGGGACGTCGACCTCGACGGTGTCGGTCTCCTGGCGGCGCCCCTCGCCACCGCAGCCGTCGCAGGGGTTCAGGTTGCGCTCTCCAGCGCCGCGGCAGGTCGGGCACGGCGTGGTGGTCAGCATCTGGCCGAAGACACTGCGCGTCACCTGCTGCACGGCGCCGGCGCCGCCGCAGGTCTCGCACGGTATGGGCTTGGTTCTTGGCTTCGCGCCACTGCCGCCGCACACCTGGCAGGCGCGCGCGACGGTGACGTCGAGGTCGCGACGGACGCCCTCGGCGGCCTCCTCCAGGGTGAGACTGGCGTCGACGATGGCGTCGCGGCCGGGTTGCGGGCCGCTGCGCGCTGTGGCCCGCCCGCCGCCGAAGCCGCCAGAACCGCCGAAGAAGGCGTTGATGAGGTCGCCGAGGTCGCCGAAGCCGGCAAACGGATCGCCGCTGGCGCCTCCTGGGCCGCGCGGATCGCCGAAGCGGTCGTAGTTCGCGCGCGCCTGGGGGTTCTTGAGCACCTCGTAGGCGGTGGTCAGCTCCTTGAACTGCTCCTCGTCACCACCGGTGTCAGGGTGCAGCGTGCGGGCTCGCTGACGGTAGGCCCGCTTGATCTCGTCCTCGCTGGCGTCGCGCGAGACGCCGAGGATCTCATACAGGTCACGCAAGGTGGGTGGAGTCCTGTTCAGCTTGGCAGGCGGGGGTGTCAGGCGCCGCCGGTCAGCTCGGCCAGTGCCTTCTGCAGGGACGAGGCTACCGCTTGCACCGCCGCCAGAGTCCGGGGGTAGTCCATGCGCATGGGGCCAAGGACGCCCACCGAGCCCACCGCTTCGCCCTGCGCCTCGTAGCGGGCGGCGACCACCGCGCAGGCCGCCAGCTCCACCAGCGGCAGCTCGGTGCCGATCCGCACGCCGGGGTCGCCGTGCTGCAGCGTGTCGCGAAGCATCTGCAGGACCATGACCTGCTCTTCGAGGGTCTCGTAGACCGACTTCACCTGCTCGATGCGGTCGAAGTAGCCCTCCCCGGCGATGTTGGCCGTCCCACCGAGGAACAGCAGGTCGCCGTCGGTGGGCGTGGCCAGACCGAGGCGGACGGCGTCGGAGACCGCGTCCAGCAGGTCGCGGACCTCGGTCGGCGCGCCGGCGGCCACCCCCGAGATCACGTCGGGCGCCTGCGCCAGCCGCAGTCCCCCTGCGGCGTCGTTGACGGCGTGGCGGGCGCGCTGCACGTCGTGCTCGGCGACGGGCGCGTCCAGGCTGAGCCTGCGCTTGTCCACGCGGCCGGTGTCCACGATCAGCACCACCAGGATGCTGGTGGGACCCAGCTGCACCAGCTCGATGTGGCGCAGCCGGCTGCGGTCCAGCCGCGGCGCGACGACCAGCGCCGCGAAGCTGGTCAGGCGCGACAGCACCGACGAGGTGCGTCGCAATAGGTCTTCGAGGTCCGACGAGTCCAGCAGCAGCCCCTCCAGGGCGGCGGCCTGCGCGGGCTCCAGCTGCGCGGTCTCCGTGAGGGTGTCGACGAAGTAGCGGTAGCCCTTGTCGGTGGGCACGCGGCCGGCCGAGGTGTGGGGATGGGTGATGAAGCCCGACTCCTCCAGAGCGGCCATTTCGCCGCGCACCGTGGCCGGCGACACGCCGAAGCTGTGCTCCTGCACCAGCCGGCGCGAGCCGACCGGCTCGCCGCCACGCACGTAGTCCTGCACGATCGCGCGAAGGATCGCGGCTTTGCGGTCATCAAGGGCCAGCACCGGTCACCTCCCTCTTCGCGACCGATCGGTGCAAGCTCCCAGGTTACCGGCCGTCATCTCGGCTCTCCGTTGTCTTACGCTGCGATACCTCAAGTCAACTCGTCGAGGAACGCAGCCGGGTCCAGGACTGGCACGCCGCGCCACGAGCCCAGCCGACGCAGATGGCGGTCGCCGCTCACGATCATGTCGGCATCGCCTTCCGCGGCTGCCTCCAGCACGCGGTTATCGGCGGGATCGTCGTGCACATCGTCCACCCGCTGCTGCGGCTCGACGAGGTCGCCGACGCGCAGCAGCTGGGCAAGGACCTCCTCCGCGTAGGAAGCTTCCCACCCGAACTTGCCGGTCAGCACCCGGCCCAGCTCGGCGAGCAACGGCCTTGACACGATCAGCGTCAAGCTGCCGTCCAGGACACGGCGGTACACGGACTCGGGCGGACCACCCGGGAACACAAACGCCGATACAAGCACGTTCGTGTCCAGCACAACTCTCAACCGCTGCGCGCCTGCTCGATCAGCCGCTCAACGTCCTGCTCGCTAGCGATCCCCCCCGCGCGCGCTCGAGCGGCGCCGTAACGCTGCAGGGTCTCGAACCGTCCGGTCTCCTGGTAGGCCTGGTAGACCCGCAGCATCTCGCGGAACAGTTCGCTCTTGTTCCTGCCCTGCTGTCCGGCGAGGCGCTCGAAGTTTCGCGCCGTCTCCGGTGGGACCGACACGGCCACCACCTCGGAGGTTCTCTTCGGCATGCTGGTACACCTTCCTCACACCACACACTGAGTAATACACAGTATAACCGCCGCAGAACGAAGACGGGTGGCCCCCGCAACGCTGGAAGGCAGCGGTGAAACGAACAAGGGTGGACCAGAACGGCCACGCGCTCTTGCCGGCGGCGATCCGGCGCGGGCTCGGGTTACGGGAGGGATCGGAGTTGCTGGTCACTCTCGAGGAGGACGGCCGCGTGGTCCTGCTCACGCCGGCAAGTGCCTGGACTCGGGTACAGGCACTGTTCGACGGCGCCGCGCCACCACCATCCGTCGTGAACGAACTCCTGGACGAACGACGTGAGGAGGCTCGACGGGAGGCTGACGGTGGCTGACGCGACGATTCCCTCGGTGCTTGACGCCTCGGCGCCGCTGGCTCTGCTGTTCTGAGAGCACGGCGCCGAGCGCTTCGCGTCGGCGCCCGGTCCCCGACCAGCGATATCGGCGGTCAACTGGAGCGAGGTCAGCCAGAAGTCCGCCGCATACCGTGTCGATAGGCGGGAACTGCTGTCGGGCGTGCTCGACGCTGGTTTGGAGGACTTGACCTTGGACCCGGCTGAGCGGATCGCGGACCCTTGGCCCGTTACCCGTCCCCTCGGTCTCTCGCTGGTGGGATCGCGCCTGCTTTGCTCTGGCGATCGAACTCGGGAGACCCGCAGTAACGGCCGACCGAACCTGGGGCCGACTGTCGTTCAACGGCCTCGCCGTCCACTTCCTACGGTGATCGGGCCAGCGCCATACCTGGAAGACGAAGCCTGGAAGGGACGGCCCGATCACTGCCACGCCCAACGTGCTGCACGGCGAAGCGCGTGCCGCTGAGACGCGGACGCCGGTGAGAGCATGGAGCCCGGGGTCGATCCGGCCTGGGAGACGGTGAACACCTGCCCGGTGTTCGGTGCCGTGGCGGGGCCGCAATGGAGCCCAGGCCGATCGGCCTGGGAGACTCGCCGCTTCCTGGTCGTTCACGACCCCGTCGTTGCCGCCGCAATGGTGCCATGCTCGCGGCCGCCGACGAAAGCTACGTCCAAGGAGGGCGGGGGGTCTATGCCGTCGCCGCTGTCGTGCTGCCTTCCTCGCGAGCACGCCAAGCGCGCAAGGTGGCGAAGGAACTTCGACTGCCCGGCCAACAGCGACTCCACCGCCGTGACGAACGGCAGGAGCGCCAGCGTTCCATCACGGAGCGAATCGGCCAACTTGACCTGAAGGCCTACGCCGCCGTCACTGCACCCGTTTCGAGGCGGAAGCAGGAGCGCGCTCGCGCAACGACCGCCACGATCGTCAGACAATCCTCGCGGCCCAACGCATGGGGGCCATCTCAGATCGACTCGTCTACGGTTTCCCCCGTGCGGCCGACGAGCCACTGCTTTGGCTGGCAGACTTCGTGGTAGGGGCGATCACGGCCGACCAGGCACGCGGGGATCACAATGAGACATCGGGCCTCGAGGCAGTCCTGACCGTCCTCCGAGTCCCCTGACGCGCAGAAACCCGGGGTCCCGTCGTCCGGCGGGGTTCCCGGATCTCACTTCCGTGGGCTCAACGCCCACAGCAAGTACCAGTCTAAGGATCCTTGCATTCAGGCGCAAGGAGAACGGCCGTCAACGCGAGCACGCGCACGGAGCCGCGCAAGCCCGGCAGGCACAGAGTGATCTCGTTGGCTGGCACCCAGCCGCCGGGTATAGGGCGCAGTCGGCCAGGTCGTCGGCGAGCAGACCGGCGTTGAACAAGCGACCGACTTCGGCCTCGTCGATGGGCGCGCGGCGGATCCACTTCGTCAGGCTGGAGCCGTGGCCGAGCTTCGAGTGCGACCGTTGCGGCGCATCGAGTATGAGGTGCTCGTCGAACAGGGCATGTTCGGCGAGGGCGAGCACGTCCAGTTGCTCGACGGTGAGCTGGTCGAAATGAGCCCTCAAGGGGCGGCGCACGCGGCGGTCGTTGAGTCACTCACGGAGTTGCTGGTGCCAGCGCTGCTAGGCAAGGCGAGAGTTCGAGTGCAGCTGCCGTTCGCGGCTGGAGACGCTTCCGAGCCCGAACCAGACGTGGCGGTGGTCTCCGCCGCGACCACCCGGCATCGACATCCAGACAGCGCCCTGCTGGTGATCGAGGTCGCCGACATCTCCCTGTCTGTCGACCTCGGGCGGAAGGCGCGCATCTACGCGCAAGCGAGGGTCACCGAGTACTGGGTCATCGGGCCGGCTGGTGATCCCTCCGGCCGGAAGCCCGATCGATGACGACCTGGTCCGGGCGCTGCGTGACGCCGACCAGCGCTGAGATCGCTCCACCTGCTCCAGAATCAAGGATCTCGGGGGCCGGCCAGCGCGATAGCTAGCCGAGCAGGCGCAGCGTGATTGCGTTGGCCAGCGCCCAGCCGTCGGGCTTGAGGCGCAGTCGAGGAGGGTCGTCGGCAAGCAGGCCGGCGTTGGTCAAGCGGTCGACCTCGCCCGGGTCGATGGGCTCGACGTCGGCTCGAACAACGCCCTCGGCCATGCGCAGGCCGAGCAGCAGGCGCTCGGTGCGGCGCTGGTCGGCGGTAAGGACCTCCTCCCCCGCGGTCGTCGAGGCACCGCGCAGCGCGACGTCGGCGTAGCGCGCCGGCGCGCGCAGTGACCACCAGCGTCTGCCCGCCCAGTGACCGTGGGCTCCCGCGCCCACACCGAGCCAGTTGCCGCTGCGCCAGTAGGTGAGGTTGTGGCGGCACTCCTGGCCAGGGCGGGCCCAGTTGGACACCTCGTAGCGGCTGAAGGCGGCGGCGGACAGGCGTTCGTCGGCGGTCGCCATCCGCGCCGCCTGCACGTCGTCGTCAGGAGCAGGCGCAGAGCCACGGCGGATGCGCGCGGCGTACTCGGTGTTGGGCTCCACGGTCAGGGCGTAGGCCGACACGTGGTCGATGCCGGCGGCGAGCGCGCTGTCGAGGCTGCGTTCCCAGTCGGCGTCGGTCTCGGCGGGGGCCCCGTAGATGAGGTCGAGGCTGACGCGCTTCACGCCTGCGCAGCGGGCCGCTTCGACCGCGCGCAGCGGCGCCTCGGCGTCGTGCCGGCGGCCGAGGAAGTCCAGCACGTGCGGCGCGAAGGACTGCGCGCCCATGCTGACCCGCTCGACGCCGGCGGCGACCAGTGTCGCCATGCCGTCCACCGTGACCGTCTCCGGGTTGGCCTCGACGGTCACCTCGGCGTCTGCCGTTATTGGCAGGACGTCACGGGCCACCCCCAGGACGCCGGCCAGATCCTCGGCAGGCAACAGGGTCGGGGTTCCGCCGCCGACGAAGACGCTGGTGAACGTCGGCCACTCGCCCTCCACCGCCGCGCCCGGCGGAGCGATCGCTTGCGGACCGGCGGCGGCGACGCGCAGCAGGTCCGCGCGCAGCGCCGCCACGTAGCGAGCATGAACCTCGGGACGCTCTTCGACGATCCGGGCAAAGTCGCAGTAGTGACAGGCGTGGGCACAGAAGGGCACGTGCAGGTAGAGACCGGCGCTAGAGGTGACCCTTGTGCCATCACCGGTGTCACCACGGGGACGTGCCACCGCCGCGATGGACCCGGCCATGTTCACGGTCGCACACCCCTGTGACGGTTCATGTCAGTCACCGCCGACCGACAGCGCCGCGACGAACGCCTCCTGCGGGATCTCGACAGAGCCGACGTTCTTCATCCGCTTCTTGCCAGCCTTCTGCGCCTCCAGCAGCTTACGCTTGCGGGAAATATCGCCCCCGTAGCACTTCGCCAAGACGTCCTTGCGCCTGGCCTTGACCGTCTCGCGGCTAATGATCTTGCTGCCGATGGCGGCCTGGATCGGCACATCGAACATCTGGCGCGGGATCAATTCGCGCAACTTGTTGACCATCGCCTTGCCGTACTCGTAGGACTTGTCGACGTGCACGATGGAGCTGAAGGCGTCGACCGGCTCGCCGTTGAGCAGGATGTCGACCTTGGCCAGCTTGGAGCGGCGCATCCCGGCCGGCTCGTAGTCCAAGGACGCGTAGCCGCGCGTGGATGACTTCAGGCGATCGAAGAAATCAAAGATGATCTCGCCCAGCGGCAGCTTGTAACGCAGTTCCACGCGCTGCTCGGATAGGTAGTCCATCCGCTGCATTTCGCCACGGCGCCGTTCGCACAACTGCA
>JACCTL010000174.1 GCA_013812395.1 Euzebyaceae bacterium | reverse complement strand
CACCTTTCCGGGCTCTTGGTGGTAGATGGGTGAGCGACGGCGTCACGTTACGCGCCGGACAACACTGTCCGCCTCATCGGCACCGGCGATCATGGACACCGACCTTGGTCCCTTGTTAGCGTGCGAGACATGGCCGGCAGCGAGGTTCCCCCAGCAGGGGCCCGAGTCGCGAAGATCTGCCAGCTCCCGCGCCGTCGAATGTCAACCCCGAGTCGCTCCGAGACTTCCGGACACAACTGACCAGGGGCGAAGACGCCGTTGACCCCGTCACGTGGGCTGGCTCGGTGCCCGCGCAGTATGGCATCGCCCCACGGGTGCGCGTTGGCCGATCCAAATGGTTCAACCTGCTGTGGCTGCTTCCGATCGGCTTCGTGCTCCTCATCGTCGGGGTCGCACTCGCCAAAGAGTTGCGCGGCTTGCCCGCAGTGCAGTCCCTCATTGGGCAGTACCCCGGCACGGTGACGCTGCCGAGCGGCCTGGAAGGAATCCCGTCCTGGGTGGGCTGGCAGCACTTCCTCAACCTGTTCCTGATCACCTTCATCATCCGGTCGGGGACCCAGATCATGACCGACCACCCCCGGCTGTACTGGACCCGACACAGCACGCCGGGCAAGGAGTGGTTCCGGTTCCAGAAGGAAGTGCCCGACGACCCGCTGTGGACGGCGAAGCAGGACTCCGTGACCCTGCCAGGGCAGGTCGGCCTGCCCGGGATCCGCCACTCGATCGGCCTGGCCGCTGGTGGCATCTGGGCGTCGACATGCTCTGGCTGCTCAACGGCGCGGTTTTCTACATCATGATCTTCGCCACCGGGCACTGGCAGCGCCTCGTCCCGATGAGCTGGGACTTCTTTCCAAGCGCGCTCTCTGTGATGATCCAGTACCTGTCGCTGGATTGGCCCATTGACAACGGCTGGGTGGCGTACAACAGCCTGCAGGTCATCGCCTACTTCATCACCGTCTTCATCGCTGGCCCGTTGGCGATGCTGACCGGCCTCGGCATGTCGCCGGTACTGTCCACCCGTTTCAAGCGCATCAGCTCGGCGCTCAGCATCCAGACCGCCCGCTCGCTGCACTTCCTCGTCATGGTCTGGTTCCTCTTCTTCATCGTGATGCACGTGACCCTGGTCTTCACCACCGGGATGCGGGAGAACCTCAACTACATGTACGCCAGCCGCAGCGATGACTCCTGGCTTGGTTTCTGGGTCTTCGCCGCCTCGATGGTCATCGTCACGGTCGGGTGGGTCGCGGCCACCCCGTTCACCCTGCGCCACCCTCGCGCCGTCCAGCGCATCGGATACGCGCTGATCGGGCCCATGCAGCGCCTGTTCGAGCACATCGACGCCAAGCCCGGCCAGTACGCCGAGAAGGACATCTCGCCGTACCTATGGCACAACGGGAAGTACCCGGAGACGGACGAATACAGGGCGCTGTACGAGAACAACTTCGCCGACTACCGGCTGCGGATCGCCGGCCTGGTTGACAACTCCGTCGATTTGGACCTGACACAGCTGCGCGCCCTACCGCATCACGAGCAGATCACCCAGCACTTCTGCATCCAAGGCTGGTCAGGCATCGCGAAATGGGGCGGGGTGTCCATGCAGACCATCGTGGACCTGGTCAAGCCCAAGTCTGAGGTCCAATGGGTCGTCTTCTACTCCCTCGGCGACGGGCCCGACGGGGGCATCTACTACGACGCGCACCCGATCGAACAGATGAGCTACCACCTGACGATGCTGGCCTACGACATGAACGACGAACCACTCGATTACGGCCACGGCGCCCCCCTGCGGCTGCGCAACGAGGTCCAGCTCGGCTTCAAGCAGGTCAAGTGGCTAAAGGGCGTCGAGTTCGTCGAGGACTTCTCACAGGTCGGCGGCGGCTACGGCGGCTACAACCAGGACCACGAATTCTTCGGCTACCGGCAGACCATCTAACCGCCACCAGGGGCAGCGCGTTCTCCAATGGTCCGATCCGGGCCTCACGAGGGCTTCCCGTACTCAGTCTCGGGGCGGCATCGCGCGCAGATCCCACGACGGCACGTCGGTCCGCCGATGCCTGCCGGCTTCGATGCTCCGGCCGGTGATGCGTTCTGGCACGATACGAATGTGGCTGGCGCGCTCTGCCGGCACCCACGGGCGCACGAGTAGGTCGCCGAGTTTGCTGATCACATCCTCGCTGTCCAGCAGCTCGGCATGGCCGTGCACCACGACGCTCCACCCCTCCTCCCATGAGGCGTCGATCGCGTCGACTTCGAACGCGACGGGCGCTTCCTCCATGGCCGCCGTCAGCTTCGCCCCCCGACCGGTGCGGAACACGACAGCACCGTCGAAGATGGCGTAGTTCACGGGCAGGACGTCCGGGCGGTCATCATGGATGACGCCGACGCGGCCCACCTTGGGAACGCGGGCTGCAAGCAGCTGGAGGCACTCGTGTGGCAGCAAGATCCAGACCGGTTTCGTCTGTCGCCATCAGCACCACGCTACCCATACAAGCCCACCGGACACGGGACGGGCAGCTGACGGACGTCCCGAAACGCCTGGGCCGAACGGCCTGTCTCGTGCCGGGTGCCAAAGCGCACGATGCCGCCAGCTCTTCAAGCGGTCGTGGGCGTAGCAGGCCACCAGCGGACCCGGTAGGGGGTGCGCATGCAAGGAGCACCGACATGACGTCCGAGAGGGTCGCCAGCGTTGACGACATCGCCGTTGGCAGTGCGATCAAAGTCGAGATCAGCGGCGAGCCGATCGCCTTGGTGCGCACCGCAGACGACACCGTCAAGGCAGTGCACAACATCTGCAGCCACCAGTACTACGACCTCGCGCCCGAGGGCTGCATCGGCGACAACAGCATCGAGTGCGCGCTGCACGGCTCCACCTTCGACCTGGACACCGGCGCAGCCGAGTCGCTGCCCGCCGTCGACCCGATCCCCGTGTACGCCTGCAGGATCGAAGAGGGAGCGGTCTGGGTGGAAGCGACCAGCAGCCCAACGACGCCCCGATTCCCAGACACTGACGGCGACACAGCGAAAGGCCCGACTTCTTCGGCCCTTCGACCGGGATCCTCCACCGTCGACGCGTTTCATGACGAGTTCGCCGCGCACCTCAGCCGCCCCTGCCCGTCGACTGCCCACGGTCGTGCCCAAGATCGAGGACCTCAACCCGGCAACGGGGCGGTGGCATTGAATCGCGAGTATGACCGGACCGCAGGCGCGACGGCTGGTCGTGAGTCGCTGGGGTTGGCTAGGACCCACCGCAGGGCTGCCTAGCCGAGGGTGCAGCTACGCTGCCCGCTCGGTGCGTATCAGGCCTGATCGGGGGCGGGGATGGCGGCGCGTGCGATGGTCATGGCCAGCAGCACCACTTGCAGGGCGACGGCCGCGGCGGCGAGGAGCCATCCGAGGCGGGCGGCGACGGCCCCCACCGCGCCGCCGGCCGTTCCCACGGTCGCGGCGGCAGCGACGAGCGCTACCCCGACGTTGAGGGCCAACGGCCGCGCCCGAGGCAGCCTCCCGAGTCGCTTGAGGGCGGTCCGGCGGCCCTCGGATCCGTGCGCCCAGGCCATGGGGACCAGGTAGCCGAGTGCGGCGAGGATGGTCTGGCCGAGGACGCCGACCAGCATCGCGGCACCCAGCCCGTCCAGCAGGCGTAGCTGCCCAGTGGCGATGACGACCGCGTCCGCGGCAGCCACGGCAACGAACCAGCAGCAGGCGGCTTGCAGCATCCGACTCGCGCAGGTCGGTTGCGCCCGCTGGCCCGTACGCACCACCGGCACGCACACGGCCGCGACGCCCGTCGCGTAGACCACGAGGCCGGCCGCGGCCGCCAGTCGGGCGGGTAGGACCATCACGCCACCGGCCCCGGTGAGCAGCAGGGCGACGGTGGCGACGGTCAGTCCGGTCGAGGCGCGGCAAAGCCCTTTGGCGCCGGCGGCATCGGCGCCGGGCTCCATGCGGGCGCGCATGACGGTGGGCCCGAAGAACAGGACGGTGGCCAGCAGCGTCAGCCCGCCCCAGCCCAGGACGTTGACGTGCAGGTGGGCAAGACGTCCGGCGGCGTACCAGCTGCCGGTCAGCACCCCGACGCCCATGAGCGCGCCGAGCACGGCACCGTGGATGAAGGCGCTGCAGGCGCCCTCGTAGGCGCGAACGACGAACGCGAAGCGTCCGGTCAGCGACGCTTTGCGTATCCGGCGCAGGTCGGCGTACAGCCACAGCACCGACGCGGTCAGCGCGGTCGCGCCGGACGCGACCAGCCAGCGTTGGTTGGCGGGCAAGCCGGTCAGAATCAGCAGGGCACCAGTGTTGACGGCGACGAGCCGACCGACGCGGCTGCGTTCAGGGGCGTGCAACAGGGTCTGGGCGAAGTGGTAGCTCAGCGCTACGACGAGGTTGGTCAGCACGCCGAGGGTGAACAGATGCACCGCGAGCCACCGCCCGCCGGGCAGGTCGGTGCCCGATATCACCCACACCAGCGCGGCGGCCGCGTAGCCGCACGCGACGGTGACGGCCGGCCGCAGGGCGCCGAACGGGGACCGGCGGCGGCCGGCGCGGCGATGGGCGGATTCAGGGGGTCTGCGCAACGATCGGCTGGCTGGGGTCGGATAGTAGACGCTGCATGGCTTGAGCGGGGTGATCCCGCCGGGGGGTCGCGCGTGGTCAGGCGTTGGCCTCCAGGTCGGCAACAGCGGTAAGGACCATCCCAA
>JACCTL010000156.1 GCA_013812395.1 Euzebyaceae bacterium | reverse complement strand
ATCCCCGGCTACAGCAGGCCAGCCGCGTGCCGTCGCCCAGCTGGGCTGGCCTGCCGGCAACAGAGTGAGTGCGGTACCGTGCGCGGGCGCGCGGACATCGCGGAAGGGGTGCTGCGGCTGACCGGTGGAAGGGGGTACGAGCGTCCCAAAGGCTTGGCGGGAGCCAGACGGTTTCCGATTAATCTCTCGGATAACCGTGTCCCGTTTCGGCCGAGGAAAGCGGGATGGTGGTGGTGGGACCTCTATGCAGAGATGGGAGTGGAGCTGAGGGGAATCGAACCCCTGACCTCCTCGATGCGACCGAGGCGCTCTACCAATTGAGCTACAGCCCCCTGGGAAGGCCGCATGGTAGCAGCCGCTCGAATCCGTCGACCAGCCGCCGTGGACGTCTGACGCGCAAGTCGACTAGACCGGCTCAGGTCCCGTAGCGGCGGACCTCTTCGGCCGGCACCGTGTCGGGCGCGCGGTACAAGTGGCGGATCTTCGCGCGGACCTCAGCCGCTCGAGCCTGGCGCCGGCGCAGCACGGTGACGTAGGCGGCGAGGGCCAACCCCATGAGCACGAACAACGCCACGAAGACGCCCTCGAAGACCAGCGCCAGAACCGCCGCCAGGACCGTCGCCCAAGCGAGGCCGAGCAAAGCCAGTCGCTGGCGGGCAAGAACATCCGGGCGGACTCGACCCGTCAGGCTCGCCGGCCGGTCCAGAACCATCACATGACGGCCGGGCCGCCGCTGGTCTCCACGTCGCGGGGCAAGCAGGCTCATGTCTCGCTCGAAGGCCAGGATCGAATCGATCGGTGACGAGTTGCGCCGCGAACGCAGCGCGCCGGGCAGCAGTATCGAAGCCCACAACCCCCCGAGCAAGACCACCACGAGAATCCCCATCGGCGGCGAACCTAACAGGCCGCCGGCGCGAAACCTATGAAGCATTGCAGCGTCCTGACACGCCGCCGCCGGCGGGGGGTTCAGCCCCGGTGATCCCCGCCGCGCAGCTGATCGACGGCATGGCCGAGAACGGTGACCACAGCCTCCAGGTTCTCCTGCGCGCCCTTGGGCGAGCCCGGAAGGTTGAGCACCAGGCAGCGCTCTCGGACCCCGGCTACCCCTCGCGACAGCATGCCCATCGGCGTTGCCTGCAGCGACGCCGCCCGCATTGCCTCGGCAAAACCCGGCGCGAGCCGGTCAACCACGTCCAGCGTCGCTTCGGGCGTCTCGTCGCGGGGGTGCAGACCCGTCCCGCCGGTGGTCACCACCACGTCGGCCCGCTGGCAGGCGTCGCGGATGGCGTCGGCCACCACCTGCCGGCCGTCGGGGACGACGACTGGCTCATCGACGTCGAAGCCCCCTTGGCGCAGCACTTGTGCGACGACGGGCCCGGCCTCGTCGGCGTAGACGCCCGCGGCGGCGCGGGTGGACACGGTGACCACGACCGCGCGGATCACAGCTGCGCCCTCATGTTCCGCGCTGCCATTCCCCGCCAACTCCACCGGACTTGTGCAGCAGCTCAACGCGTTCCAGCACGACGCCGCGTTCCACCGCCTTCACCATGTCGTAGAGGGTTAAGGATGCAATCGAGACCGCCACTAAGGCCTCCATTTCGACTCCCGTCCGATCGGTCGCCCGGGTCGCCGCGATCACCGTGGCCAATCCAGCCTCGACGTCAACTGCAACGTCAACTTCAACCGACGCCAGCGCCACCGTGTGGCACAGCGGGATCAACTCGGGTGTCCGCTTGGCTGCCATGATGCCGGCGACGCGTGCCACGCCCAGGGCCTCACCCTTGGGCAGGCGACCGTCGACCAGCAGCTGCGCCGTCGCCGGGGTCATCCGCAGCTGGGCTCGCGCCTGAGCCCGACGCTGCGTGACATCCTTGTCGCCGACATCGACCATGCGCGCACGGCCGGCCTCGTCGAGGTGGCTCAGCTCCTGACTCATTGCGAAACCAGCAGGTGCACGACCACGGCCTCGCCGGCGGGCACCTCGGTGCGGTCGCTGGGAACCTCGGCGAGGCCGTCGGCCTCGACCGCCGAGGTGAGGATGCCGCTGCCTTGCGGGCCCGTCGCCCGCGCATGCCAGGCGTCGTCGTCGCGCCGCAACGTCACCCGGATGAAGCTGACGCGGTGCTGAGGGCTGCGCAGGGGCTCGTCAAGGACGGCGTTGATGCGTGGGCGATTGAGATCCGTGCGGCCCTGGAGTCGTCGCAGCGCCGGGCGGACGAAGACCTCGAAGCTGACGAAGGCGCTGACCGGGTTACCGGGCAAGCCGAAGCACGGCACCGGGTGGCTGAGTGGGCGGGTGACGAAGCCGAAGGCCTGGGGCATGCCCGGCTGCATCCCGACCTTGGTCGACCGCACGTCACCGAGCTGCGCCAGCACCTGCTTGACCAAGTCATAGCGACCGGCGCTGACCCCCCCGGAGGTGACCAGCATGTCGGCGTGGGACAACGCGCCCTCGAACGCCTCGATCAGCGCCCGGCGGTCGTCGCGGACGATCGTATGGCGGAAGGCCGTGGCGCCCGCCTCCTGGGCCATGGCCGTCAGGGTGTACGAGTTCGTGTCGCGGATCTGGCCGGGCGCCAAGGTGGCCTCGGGCTCGGTCAGCTCGTCGCCGGTGGAGATGACGGCGACCCGTGGGCGGGGGTGGACCAGCGCCCGTCCCCGGCCGACGGACGCCAACATGCCGATGTCCGCGGCGCCAAGGCGCCGACCCGACCGTAGGACGGTGGTGCCAGCCCGCACGTCCTCGCCGGCCGGTCGGATGTGGTCACCCACCATGGGGGTCGCGCGCACCTGCATTTTGCCGTCACGCTCGTCGGCGACCTCGACGGGCACCACCGCGTCGGCGCCCGCCGGGATGGGCGCGCCGGTCATGATTCGCACCGCCTCACCAGGGCGAACCCGAACGGGGTCGCGTGTGCCGGCCGCAACCTCACCGGTCACGCGCAGAGTGGCGCCCGGGCCGGCGGTCTCGGCGAGGACGGCATAGCCGTCCATCGCAGAGCGCGTGAAGCTGGGGATGTCGGCGTCGGCGATCACGTCGGCTACCAGGACACAGCCATGCGCCTCGAACAGGTTTAGCTCGATGGGCTCCAGCGGTGTGATGGCGGATAGGACGGCGCGACGGTGGTCCTCGACCGAGACGAGTTCGCCGGGGTCGACGTGATGTTGATGCCCGCCGGGGTCGGTCATTACATGCTCTTGACGAAGTCAAGCAGGAAGTCACGGAAGTCGGGCCCAAGGTCTGCCCGGCCCGCCGCCAACTCGACGGTGGCACGCAGGTAGTCCTGCTTGGAGCCGACGTCGTAGCGGACACCGCTGAACTTCAGTGCCCGGATCGGCTCGTCCCGGGCCTGTGACTTCATGGCGTCGGTGAGTTGGATCTCGCCGCCTCGACCTGGCCGGGTGCCGGCGATGTGGTCGAAGATGTCCGGGGTCAGCACGTAACGGCCGATGATGCACAGATTTGACGGCGCGTTGGCGCGGCCCGGTTTCTCAACCATGTCCATGACCCGATAGGTGTCGGGGAAGTCCGGGTCCGGCTCGGCCGCGATCACCCCGTACTTGTCAAGCTCGGAGGGCCCGAACTCCATCACCGCGATCACACTGCGGGCGGAACGTTCACATTCGTCGACCATGCGCGACAGCAGGCGTTCGGACTCACCGATGATGTCGTCGCCGAGCAGCACCGCGAACGGCTCGCCGGCCACATGCTGCCGCGCGCAGCCGACCGCATGTCCGAGGCCGAGCGGCTGGCCTTGGCGGATGTAGTGCACAGCGGCCAAGTGCGACACCGCCCGCACCGTAGCCAGCAGGTCCTCCTTGCCAGCCGCCGCCAGTTGACGCTCCAACTCGACGGCATGGTCGAAGTGGTCCTCCAGCGCAAGTTTGCCCCTGCCCGTGACCAACAGGACGTCGTTCAGGCCAGCGGTGGCAGCCTCCTCCACGACGTACTGGATGGCGGGCTTGTCGACGACGGGCAGCATCTCCTTGGGCTGAGCCTTCGTCGCCGGCAGGAACCGTGTTCCGAGTCCCGCGGCGGGAATGACCGCCTTCCGTGCGCGCACGCTGCCGTCCTTTCTCGTCGTTAGCTGGCGCCGGTACCGTCCTCACTGTAGTCGGCATGTCATCCCTGGCACCTGGCCTCCAGGCTGCGGTGCCTGGAGTGATCGGAGCGCTGTGGCAGACGACGTGGTCGCCGAGAAGGCTGCCCTTCGCCGCCGCCTGCTCCGCGCCCGAGCGCAGCTACGGCCAGCGGCGCGTGCCGCCGGCGCGGCGACGGCGTGCCGCACGATCGCCGACCTGCCGTCGGTAATCGCGGCGCGAGCAGTGCTGGGCTACGCCGCCTTCGGCAGCGAACTGCGCGTGGACGCGCTGCTGGAAGCGCTGCTGGCAGGCGGCATCGCCGTGCACCTGCCGTGGGTGGACGGCGACGAGCTGGGAGTCGCCCGAGTGTCCGGCCTCACCGATGACCTGGTTCCTGGGTGGCGCGGTGTGCGCGAGCCGGCCGCCGACCGCCGGCGGCCTGTCCGCCTCGACACGCTGGATGTGGTCGTGGCGCCGGGTGTGGGATTCGACTTCGGCGGCAGGCGGTTGGGCTACGGCGGCGGCCACTTCGACCGCCTGCTGAGCCGTCTGCGCCCTGGCGCCGTCGTCATCGGCGTCGCCTTCGACGAGCAGGTGGTCGACGTGGTGCCGACCCAGGCCCACGACCGGGCCATGGATGTCGTCGTCACCCCAACCGCCGTCACACAAGTGACGAAGCGGTAGCAAGCATCCCGGACGCCGGCCGGACAGGCTTGATCGGTTGCCGCCCGTCGGCGGCCCGCCATAATGAAGGGTGAGTCGTTTACGGGCGGCGGCCTACCAGTGCTCGCACGCCCAGCCATCAGTTTCGCCGCGACCCGGAGGATCGATGCCCACGTATGAGTACGCCTGCCGCGACTGTGGCGAGCACGTCGAGGTCGTGCAGAGCTTCCGCGACGACGCCCTCACCATCTGCGGTCTGTGCGGCGGTCGGCTGCGCAAGGTGTTCAGTGCGGCCGGCATCGTATTCAAGGGCTCGGGCTACTACGTGAACGATTCACGCAAGCGTCCGGCATCCGACGGCGAGGGCTCGGAGGGCAAGAAGGGCGACAAGGGCGACAAGAAGGAGCCGGTCAAGACCGACGCCGCAAGTGCCGATCGCGGCAAGGCTGACGGTGGCAAGACCCACGGTGGCAAGACCGACGGAGGCAGGACTGACCGCGGCAGGACCGACGGTGGCAAGACTGACCGCGGCAGGACCGACGGTGGCAAGACTGACCGCGGCAAGACCGCCGCGAGGAAGGTGCAGTCGACCGGCTCACCCAGCGCCGAGTCCGCCTGAGCCGCCCTGGGGCCACACCGCTTTGTGACTTGCGGGGTACTAACATCACCTCGGCCCCGGGCCACCGGGGCCTTTTCATGTCCGTACACACAAAGGCAGCACCTTGGTCGAAACACAGATCGACGTCGGGATCTTCGGGGGTTCGGGGTTCTACTCGCTGCTGGCCGACGCCCGTGAGGTGAAGGTCGACACCCCCTACGGTGAACCGTCCGCCCCCGTCGTCGTCGGCGAGATCGGCGGCCGCAACGTCGGCTTCATGCCACGCCACGGGGTGCGCCACCAGCTGCCCCCGCACGCCATCAACTACCGGGCGAACCTGTGGGCGATGCACCACCTCGGCGCGACCGACGTCATCATGCCCTGCGCCGCCGGCAGCCTGCAGAAGGATGTCGCCCCGGGCTCCTTCGTGATCTGCGACCAGGTCGTCGACCGCACCAGCGGCCGCAAGGACACCTTCTACGACGGGCCGGAAACCACGCACATCACCTTCGCCGAGCCCTATGACGCCGAGATGCGCGAGGTCGCGATCACGGCCGCGGGCAAGCTGGGAATCACCGTGCACGAGCGCGGGACCCTGGTGGTGATTCAGGGCCCCCGGTTCTCCACCAAGGCCGAGTCCAAGTGGTTCTCGGCCATGGGTTGGAAGGTCATCAACATGACCCAGTACCCGGAGGTGGTCCTGGCTCGCGAGCTTGAGATGGCCGCGTTGAACATCTCGCTGATCACCGACTACGACGTGGGGCTGGAAGATGATCCGGACGTCGAGCCGGTGTCCCATGCCGCGGTCGTCGAGGTCTTCAGCGCCAACAACGCCAAGCTGCGCGACTTGCTGTTCGACATCGTCCCCGCACTGCCACTGTCCGCTGATCGCCCCGCCCGCCGGGCGCTGGAGGGCGCACGCTTCGACGTGCACTAACGCTCAAGCAGCGAAGCGGTGGCGCACCACATCAGCGCCTCGACCCGAGGTGGTCCACAGGCGCGGGAGCCGTCTTTGCTCGCAAGGCCGCCCGCCGGGGCACCATCGGGCCATGCCAAGCCTCGACGATCTGCTGCGCGGCCCCCACCTTCGGCTGCCGAGGCCGCTGGACGTGCTGTCGGAACGCTGGTCGCGGCTGCGCCCTCGGGTGCGCACCATCGCGGTCTGGGCGGCGGTGCTGCTGGGCATCCTCGGGCTGCAGGCGCGGGTCACGGCGGCCGAGTCCCGCTGGGGCGGTGCTCCCCGGACCGTGCTGGTTGCCGCAGGCGACCTATCCGTCGGGGCTGCGCCGGACGCGGTGTCGCCCACAGCCCTGCCGCCAGCCGCCGTGCCGCCCGCCGCGGTCACCAAGGTCCCGCAGGGAGCGGTCCTGGCCATGGCGCTGCCCGAGGGTGCCGTCCTCACCGAGGCCCACCTGGACCGTCGCGGTCCCGCCGCCGGGCTCGCCGAGGGTCTGCGCGTCGTGCCAATCCCCAGCGAGGACGGCTGGGGCGTCGTCGCCGGCGGCTGGGTCGACGTGTGGGTCCTGGGCGCAGGCGACACGCCAGTGCAGCTGGTCGCCGAGTCCCGTCCGGTCCTGCAGGTCAACCACGGCGACGCGGGTAGCACGGCGCTGGTGGGGCTGGAGGCCGCCGAGGTGGGACCCGCCAACAGCGGCCTCGCCCTCGGCCGTGTTCTATTGGCCCACGCGCCTCCGCCATGACGTTTCCTGTTGGCCCCGACGGCGCTCTGGCGGTCCTAGCTGCCCTGGCAGCCTCGGTGAGCCGTGGACCGATCCGGGGCGCCGCCGTGATCTGGCGTTTCCCTCCCCACCCTCAGGCGCCCGCCAGCGTCATGCCCTCCAGCAGCAGCGTCGCGCCGCCCATGCCGCCGCCGAACGGCAGGAACCGAAGATCCGATCCTACGGCCACCAGCCCGGCCAGCATCCCGGGGATGGTTCCCGCGACCGTGGCCTCGCGGACCG
>JACCTL010000148.1 GCA_013812395.1 Euzebyaceae bacterium | reverse complement strand
GGCCCCGCGCCGCGCGGCCACGACCGCCAGGCCGGCGAGCAGCAGCAGGCCGAGGAGGGGTCCCAGCGACGGCGATGCCCCCACGGCGACCGTCAAGCCGAGCGCCAGCAGCGCCGTCGCACGCCAGCCACCCTCGGCCGGCGCGCGCAGGTCGGCTGCCCGCCAGCCGGCCAGCGCGATCCCGGGAAGGACTGTTGCCACCACGAGCACGCCGTAGCGGCCCTCGCCGAGGGATGCCATGACGACCGGCGACAGTACGTACAGCGTCGCGCCAAGGGTCCGGGGGGCAGCACGCGGGGTGATCAGGCGCCCCGCCCGCAGTGCCAGCAGCCAGGCGAGCGGCAGCAGGCCGAAGACCAGCAACCGCTGGGCCAGCCACTGGCTGCCAAGGCCGGCGAAGCTGGCCACACCGAGCAGGGCCTGGACCGGTGATGCGAACCCGTAGGTGCCGACCGGGTCACCGTTGAAGGGGCGCAGGTAAGCCCGCAAAAAGTCCGGCGCCGCCGGCCATGGCGCGATCTCGCCGCCCACGACCTGGCCCCCTCCGAGCAGGGGTACCAGCCCGGCCAGGTAGGCCAGCAGCAGCGCCGTGCCCATGAGCGCGGCCGAACGGCTGGCGACGGTTCGCAGCAACGCCGAGTCGGTCGGGCGCTGTACCGCGACCACCGGCTGGTCGTCGACCAGCGCGCGAGTCGATCCGCCGGCCAGCCACGCACCCAGCGAGCCGAGGTAGAGGCGCGCGCGTGGGAGGCCGGGGGCGAACAGTCTGGCGACCTCGCCGTCGGCGACAGACCGTCCGCGCTGGACGATACGCCGGCGTCGCAGGGTGGCCGGCAGCTGCACCAAGTTCCAGCCGTAGGCGCGCACCACGGCGCCGGCCTCGGCGAAGCGCCGGATCAGCAGGAAGGCCAAGGTCTTGGCAAAGGCCAGCAGCAGCACGATCGGCAGCATCCGTGCCAGGCGGAGCCCACCGTAGTTCTTGAGCAGGCTGGCGAACGCGTGGCGCTCGATCAAGTAGCGCCTGCCAGCTTCACGGTCGGAGCCCGAGCGCCCCCCTGCCCGCGTCCCGGCGGCGATGTGATAGCCGATGGCGGCGGGAACCACCTCGACGTGGTGACCCGCCAGCCACGCCCGCCAGCACAGATCGAGGTCATCGCGGTAGGACGGAAAGCGCGAATCGAAGCCGCCGAGCTCGCGCAACAGGCCGCCACGCAGGAGCATGCCAGCGGTGTTGACGTACAAGACGTCCCGGGTGGCGTCGTGCTGGCCTTGATCCAGCTCGGCCGGGTCGACCCGCGACACGGCACGCCCGAAGCGGTCGATGGTCATGCCGACCTCGGCAAGGACGCCGTCGTCGCTCCATTCGCGCAGTTTGGGGCCGACGACGCCGATACGATCGTCGCCTCCCAGCGCCGATACCAGTTCGCCGATAGCGTCGGGACCCAGGGCGAGATCGTCGTGCAACAGCAGCAACAGCGCGGCGGCGGCGACGGTCGGATGCTCCAGGGCCTTCCACACCGCCGCGCCGAAGCCGACGTTGGCCGGCAGCGTCAGCAGGTTGTCGGCGGGGATGCGGCGTTCCAGCACCTCGGCACTGCCGTCGGTGCTGGCGTTGTCCACCACGACGAGGTCCAGCGCCGGGTAGCGCTGCGCGGCGAGGGCGGCCAGCACGCTGCCGAGCCACTCGACGCCATCGTGGACGACGAGCACCGCGGCGACGCGCGGCGGCGAGTTGTGGTGGTCGATCGCAGCCTGTCCTCAAGTAGCGAAGCGGTAGGACACTAGCCTTGTCCTCAGGTAGCGAAGCGGTAGGACACAAGCCTTGCCCTCATATAGCGAAGCGGTAGGACACAAGACCAGGGTGCCTCGTCGACGGGCGGGACGAATCAGCCCACGTACGAACGGCGAAAGCCGGTCCGATGCTAGCCGGGCAGGCACAGTCTGGCCAGCCTGCGGGGGCGCCGCGGTCAGGAAGCCAGTCGCTTGATGCGGCGGCGTTCCCGTTCGCTCATACCGCCCCAGATGCCGAAGCGCTCGTCGTTGTCCAGCGCGTAGTCCAGGCACTCTGCCCGCACGTCGCAACCGGCGCAGATGCGCTTGGCTTCCCTCGTGGAACCGCCCTTCTCGGGGAAGAAGGTGTCGGGCTCTGCCTGCAGGCACTTGGCTTCCGACGCCCAGGGCAGCGTTTCGATCTGCACCATGGCGTGGCCTTCCCTCCGCGCCGGCCGCCTCGACAGCGGTCAGGCACACGAACTGCGTCCCGGTAACTACAGGAACGTCATTCAACCGCGAAGCCACCGCTGCCGTCAACTCGAAATCCACTGCCGGTCTCAACCGGTCAACGCACCACTACGCCATGATCTTGGTCGACGTGGAGGTGGGATGCGGTCGTTGGGGATGTCTGAGCAGCAGATCGAGCAGGTGTGGGTGGGTTCCGGGCGATCCGCCTGCGGAATCCGCACGAGCGATGAGTTCCGTTGACTGCCACGGTCTCCTTACAGAGGGCGGTGCGCGCCAAGGACCCCGCACCGCTGGCTGCCCGCCAGGCGCCGGACGTGGTCACCTTCGACGTGCTCGCGCCCCTGCTGCCGCATCGACGGGCGTTGGATTTATCACTCACGACCACCAATCTGTGCCCTTCGACCCAGTCTCCGGGCAGGCGCTCATCGACCTGGCCCCCTGAACGGCCTGCGCCTGCCGCTGCCCACCCACGGGGTCTGCCAGGACCACACGCGCGGCCCCAGGCCGCGTACCGTGGCCAACCACCAGGAGGATCCATGTCCAGACACAGACATCGTGCGGGCGTGCTTCGCCGCCTATCTCGCTCAGGACCAAGACACGGCCGCGCAGCTCATCGCAGAGAACTTCGTGTTCACCAGCCCGCAGGACGACCACATCGACAAGGCCGCGTTCCTCCAACGTTGCTTCCCCACCGCCGACCGTCTCACGTCCCAAGACGTCCTCGAACTCGTCAGCACGGGCGACGGCGGCGTGTTCATCCTCTACGAGTACGAGCTGAAGGCCGGAGGGCGTCACCGCAACGCAGAGTTCATCACGGTGCGCGACGGACAGCTCGTCGAGACGCAGGTCTTCTTCGGAGGCCCTGTGGCTCACCGCTGACCGCGGACAAAGATGAGACTCTCGGGATCCTCCCCCGCGAGTCCCAGCCCGTCGCGCTGAGCGGTCAGGCGTCGCGCTCGACCACGTGGAACAACGTGGATCGCAGGCCAAGGACCGTCTTGAAGGTGCTGCCGGAGACGACCACGCGGCCCTCGGTCCCCTGGATCACCACGCCGCCGTAGCCGGCCTCCACCCGACCGACGCGTCCGCCGCGACCACGGGGCTTGGGCAAGGTGACCGACGTGGCCCTGCCCACGCCGAACTTGCTGCCGAGGCCGACGTCGCTGATGCCGACACTCCAGCTGCGGTTCGGGTTGTCACTGTGCATCTCCCAATTGCTGTCGTCGATCGACTGCAGGTAGCTGACCTCGCCGCCCCAGGTGAACGCCGACGACGCGCTGGCCCCACCATGCGAGGACGAGTAGTACCCGACCGCGATGCCACCCGCCGAGTCATGCATGATTCTGCTGGCGGTCTTGTCGACGGCGGCGACCCAGCGCCGTCCGTACGTCGCGCCAAAGCCCTCCGACTCCTTGTCCCAGCCGGTGTAGTGCTGATCGGTCGGCGAGTCCCACAGGTGGCAGCGGCAGCTGCTGCGAAGCCCCAGGTTGGCGCGCTTGTTCAAGGCGTACGCGCGGCCGACGATGGCCTGCGCCCGCAATGCCGCCGGCTCCCACGACGATGGCATCTCCGACAGCCCCCGCAGGTAGCGCTCGATGCTGCGGATCGCCAGGTTGACATAGGCGCGTCCGCTGCCGGCGTCGACATAGGAGTCGAACTCCAAGACACCCCACTTGTAACTGTGACCGTTGGCCGGGATGGAGATGATCCGCAATGCCGAGTGGCTGGTCGTCAACACCGCGCGCAACAACGTGAACTTGCCGCCCCCGTGCCAGCGGCGCGTGTCGCCCTCCCACAGTCCGTACCCGCCTTTGGGGCCGATGCGCACCTGCCAGCGGCTGCCCTGTCGCTGCGTCGCCACGCGCTGGCAGCCTCCGGCGCCACACAGCTGCCAGGGGATGTCGCCGACGGTGGCGTCGATGCTGCGCGCGCCCGCCACGTTGCTGACCGGAGAGTCGAAGGTCAAACCGACACGGATGTATCGCGGCTGCGCTTGCGTCGCGATGGTGACGCCGGTGTAGTAGGTCCGCAGGATCTGCTTGGCACTGCAGCCGAGGCGGGCGGCGCCGAGCGCGCCGTACTGGCTCATGCCCACGCCGTGACCCCAGCCCTTGCCACGTATCGTGAAGTCGCGGCTGGTGGTGGCTGCGGGCGGCACTCGCACGCCGCCGGAGGACGGACAGTCTGCGGCCGTGGCCATGGTGGGGGCGGCCAGGGAGGGTGCGGCCAGGGAGGGTGCGGCCAGCGATGGGGCGATAGCCAGCGCCGGGGCGGCAGGCAGGAGCGCCGCCGCGGCGGCCAGAACGACGAGGACGGCGAAACGGCGCATACTCCAACGACTCCTGATGGGCAGCTGGTGGATGAAGCGCCTGCAACGCACGGCGCTTGTCGATGTCTCGGTTGCTGGCGGTCGGGCCTGAAGGCCGGATCGCGCCCGAGTATCCGCCAGCCGCGTCCGTCTTTACCAGTGCACAAGTGGCCATAGGCCGAAAGCAATCAACCGGCCGTGCCGTCAGGCGACCGTTGTGCCTGCGGCTACGACGGTGTCGCAGATGGTGACCCCCGCGCGGACGCGGGCTCCTTCGGCCAGCACCGCGTTGCAGACCCGTGCGCCGGCGCCGACCACCACGCCCTCGAACAGCACGCTGCCGGCCACGTGGGCGCCGGCCTCAACCCGCGAATCGGGGCCGACGACCACGTCGGGGCCAACGGCTGCGCCGGGGCTGATCGCCGCGTCAACGTGCCGCAGCACCGTTTGCGCGTGTGTCGCGTATGCGTCGTCGACGGGCCAGGCACAGCGGCCGGACAGCACCGCACGGTGTCCTTCCAAGTACCGCTGCGGCGTCCCGAGGTCCAGCCAGTAGCTGTCCGACGCGTAACCGGTCAGTAGCGCGCCGGCCTCGAGCAGGCCGGGAAAAACCGCACGCTCGAAGGACAGCGGGCCGTCGTGCCCGAACCCGTCGAAGACGTCTGGCGCCAGCACGTAGGTGCCGGCGTTGATGGTGTCGGCGGCCACGGTGCCCGGCGGCGGCTTCTCGACGAACCGATGGATACGACCATGGCGGTCACACTCCACCACCCCGAAGCTGCTGGTGTCGGCGACCCGGGTCAACACCAGGGTGGCGGTGGCGCCAGCCTCGGAGTGGCGAGCCACCACGGCGGCGTAGTCCAGGTCAGTCAGGATGTCGCCGTTGCACACCAAGACCGGCCCCGACTCGCCGGCCCGCAGCAGGTCGCGGCAGGCCCCGGCCGTGTCGAGCGGCTGCGGCTCGCACACCACCGCGACAGGCACACCCATCGCCGAACCCAGCCGCTCCAGCGGCGCGAAGGGCTTGGCTTGCGCGCCGACGAGGAAGGTCGCCCGGTCACAGCCCGCGGTCCGCAGCCGGCGCAGCAGTCCCGCCGCGAACGGCGCACCCACGAACGGCAGCAGGGGCTTGGGCCGGGTGTCGGTCAGCGGCCGCAGCCGGGTGCCCTTCCCGCCGGCGAGGACGATGGCGTGCATGACGGGCTGGGTACCGGCGGAGGCCTACGGAGCGGGCGTGACCCCAGCCCGCGCCGTGGGCTCGCTGACGTCGGCGTCCATGGCCTCGGCGTTGCGCTTGGAGAACGCGATCGCGCCGCCGAGGATGACGAGCGCGACCGCCGCGATGGCGTAGCGCACCGGCTCGTTGTCCTGCAGGTTGATGACGGCGGGCAGGATCAGCAGGGACACCAGGTTCATGACCTTGATCAGCGGATTGAGCGCCGGGCCAGCGGTGTCCTTGAAGGGGTCACCGACGGTGTCGCCGATGACCGCGGCCTTGTGAGCCTCGGAGCCCTTGCCGCCCTCGTGGCCGTCCTCGATGTACTTCTTGGCGTTGTCCCACGCGCCGCCGGCGTTGGACAGGAAGTTCGCCATGAGCTGACCCGTGAGGATGACTGCGGCGAGGAACGCGCCGAGCGCGAAGTAGTTGATCCCGAAGCCGATGATCACCGGCGTGAGCACCGCCAGCAGCGCCGGCGTGGCGAGCTCGCGCAGCGACGCTGCGGTGCAGATGTCGATGACGGGGCCGTAGTCGGGCCGCTTGGTGCCCGCCATGATCTTGCCGTCGGCGAATTGCCGGCGCACCTCCTGCACGACGACGGCCGCCGTTCGGCTAACCGCACGGATCGCCAGGGAGCTGAATAGGAACGCGACGGAGCCGCCGATGAGCAGGCCGATGAATGTCTTGGGGTCCGCGACGTTGATCTGGGTGGCGGCGTCGCGGAACAGCGCGGTGCCGGTGGCCTCCAGCCCCAGCTCCGAGCCGATCGTCTCGATGAAGCTGGCGAACAGCGCGACCGCCGCGATGACGGCCGAGCCGATCGCGAAGCCTTTCGTGACCGCCTTTGTGGTGTTGCCGACCGCGTCGAGGCTGACCATGATCCGTTCGGCCTCGCCGCTGAACTCGCCGGACATCTCGGCGATGCCGGCGGCGTTGTCGGCGACGGGACCGAACGTGTCCTCGCTGACGACTACGCCCGTGGTCGCGAGCATCCCCATGCCGGTAAGCGCGACGAGGTACAGCGAGAACTGCACGTCACCAGCCCCTAGGGCGACCGACACGCCGAGGGCCGCGGCGATCGCAACGATGGCCCACACCGAGGACTCCAACCCCGAGCTGATGCCCGACAGAACCGTCGTCGCGGGGCCGGTGCGCGCCGCCTCGGCAATCTCGCGGACGGGTGAAGTCTCGGTGGAGGTGAAGTACTCCGTGAGCCGGCTGACGGCCTGCGCGAGGACCAGGCCGACCACCACCGCGGCGAACAGCCGCCAGCCGACGTAGGAGACAGTGCCGGCCTCGTTGCCGACGTAGGTCAGCGCCACGGCGCCGGTGCCGATCACGGTCAGGATGCCCGCGATGGCGAAGCCGCGGTTGATCGGCGCCATGGCAGACCGGTCGTTGTCGGTCGCGCGGACGGCGAAGACACCGACGATGGACGCCAGCACGCCGATGGCGCGGGCGATGACGGGGAAGATCAGCCCAACCACCCACTTGCTTGGGTCGTCCGGGTAGATGGACTGGAACGCCGCGACGCCGAGGATGATCGACGCGACCAGCGTGACCTCGTAGCTCTCGAACAGGTCGGCGGCCATGCCGGCGCAGTCGCCGACGTTGTCACCCACGTTGTCGGCGATGGTGGCCGGGTTACGGGGATCGTCCTCGGGGATTCCGGCTTCGACTTTGCCGACGAGGTCGGCGCCCACATCGGCCGCCTTCGTGAAGATCCCGCCCCCGACGCGCAGGCGCAGGGCGAGGAGCGAACCGCCGAAGCCGAATCCGACGAGGATCGCCGACGACGTGTTCTGAAACAGGATGATGATGATGGTGGCGCCGAGCAGACCGAGGCCCACCGTGAACATGCCGGCCACGCCGCCAGTGCGGAACGCAACATCGAGTGCGGCCGGCATCGAGCCGGTCTTGGCAGCCGCGGCGGTGCGTACGTTGCCGCGGGTGGCAAGGGTCATCCCGATGTAGCCGGTGAAGCCAGATGCGGCACACCCGTGCACGAATGCGAGCGTTCGGAATAGGCCGCTTTGCACGAACGAGAGGGCTTCCTCTGCTACTTCTCCGGGCAGGGCCTCCTTCTTGATCGCGGTCGACGTGAGGAATACCACCGCGGCCAGGGGGACGAGGATCACGGCGATCGTGCGGAACTGGCGCCGGAGATAGGCCGACGCACCTTCCTGGATCGCCAGCGCGATCTCCTTCATCTTCGGCGTTCCTTCATCGGCTGCGAGGACCGACTTGGCGAGGTAGAACCCGACTCCGATCGCCAGCAACGCTGCAGCAACTGACAGCAGCAGGACAGTCCATTCGCCACCGCGAAGTGCGAATTCCTGCCAGCCGCCCTCGGCTCCGAACAGTGATAGGTCCACGATGTCTCCTGCATCTGTGCGCGGCATCATCGCCGCGCACTCGGTGTGGGGGCCAAGGCACCGCGAATCTCGAGGGGCCCAGGGCGCGTGGCGGCGACCGCAGCCACGAGCGGCGACAGGTTACCCTGCCAGCAACCGGCAACCAAGGTGCGGAGAGCCGGCGCCGGAGAGCGCGCGCCGATGAGGTGGGTGCGACGGGCGCCGCACCGCCGGGGCTGGGTTGGGGGTTAGCCGGCGTGTGGCGGTGCTCGGGGTGGTGTCTGCGCCGGGTTGGTGTTGGTGGCTGTCCACGTCGTGCG
>JACCTL010000147.1 GCA_013812395.1 Euzebyaceae bacterium | reverse complement strand
GACCGGGGCGGCCTTGAACCCGTAGGTCCCCCAGCCGACGTCGACGTAGAAGCCGTCGACCGGGGTGAGCCCCATGATCGGCGAGTAGTCCGGGGTCATGTCGCACAACCCGGCCCACTGGCGCAGCAGCCGCATCTTCGACAGCGACGGCATCAGCTCCAGCACGTGTCCCGCCAGCCCCTCGGTGAACTCCAGCGACCCTCGCATCGAGTAGGAGGTGAACGGGTCGACGCTCGCGCCGAACACCAGCTCCCCACGGTCGGTCTGGCTGACGTAGACGTGCAGCGTCCCCGACACCACCACCGCCCGCAGGAACGGCCGCACGGGCTCGGTGACGGCGGCCTGCAGCGGAAACGTCGAGACGGGCATTACCACGCCGGCCATGTCCGAGATCAGCGTCGACCAGCCGGCGGTGCAGTTGACGACCGTGCGGGCCGCGATCCGACCCTGCGAGGTCTGAACACCCTGGACCCGCCCGGCGGCGACGTCGATGGCAGTGACCTCGGTGTTCTGGTGGATGTGCACGCCGTGCGCGTCCGCGGCGCGCGCGTAACCCCAGACGACAGCGTCGTGGCGGACGATGCCACCCGGCGGGTGGTACAGCGCCCCGAGGATCGGATAGCGAGCGGCTGAGGACGTGTCCATGTACGGCACCAGCGACTTGACGTCGTCGGGGCCGATGACCTCGGAATCGATCCCCTCGAGCTTGTTGACCTCCGCGCGCCAGCGCATGGTCCGCAACGAGCCGTCGTTGTGCGCCAAGGTCAGGTGGCCACGCTGGGAGAACATGACGTTGTAGTTCAGGTCGGCCGCCAGCGTGGCGTACAGCTGCACCGACCGGTCGTAGAAGCGCACCCCTTCGGGCGTCAGGTAGTTCGACCGGATAATCGCGGTGTTGCGGCCCGAGCCGCCGCTGCCGATGTAGCCCTTGTCCAGCACCGCGACGTTGGTGATGCCGTGGTTGGCGGCCAGGTAGTAGGCGGTGGCCAGCCCGTGCACCCCGCCACCGACGATGACCACGTCATACGTCGGCCGCAACTCGTTATTGCGCCACGCCCGTTGCCACGGCGCCGAGGTCAGCCCGTGGCGGACCAGGTCGAACGCCGAGTAGCGGGCAAGCTTTCGAGAGCCATTCGCCGCACCGTTGCGGCCTCGCAGGCCCTTCACTGATCTCTGTGCTCCCGACTCCGGCGCGCGGCGTCCGCCGTCGCTTCCCGGTTGGCGCGCGCAGGATAACCACACGCGAGACCTGCCGGCCAACTGGTAACAGCTAACCGCCGACGCTCGGCCAAGGCGCAGTCATGGCACCTAGGGCCGAACTTCGATGAAGCCCGCCGCCGTGAAGTCGCCGTCGAAGGCCAGTGCCTCTTGCAGGCGCCGGCGCCGCATGATGACGAAGCTCGTCGCGTCCACGAACGAATAGACGCGCTCGTCGTGGGCGCGCAGCCACGCCCAAGCGCGCGCCTCATCGCCTGGGTCGACAGCGGCAACCTCGACGCGAGGCGATCCCTGAACAGCGTCCAACAGCGCGAGCGCTCGGCCATGCGACGTGCGGCGCAATCGCAACAGCGTCCAGGTCTCGCCAAGCACGAGGTTGGTCGTGATGATGCGGTCGGTGGTCTTGCGCCACAGGCCCGCCGCCGGCTCGTGCCGGGCGTCAGTGCGGGTATGCAAACCGAACCAGAAGCTGGTGTCCGCGAATCGCGTCACCGGCCATAGACGGTGGCGTCGATGTCATCCACCCCCTCACCGTCTCCCGTCCCGATGACCGCGTCCACCGGGTCCTCCGGGTCTTGGGGAAAACCCTGTCGGATCAGCAGGCGGATGAAGGCGGCCTTCGACAAGCTCCGCCGTCGCGCCTCGACCGCAAGACGGTCATCGACCGTGTCATCGAGGTGGATCTGTATACGCCTCATTCCCGGATCATACACACCTTTGACTTGTCCAAGCTTGAGCGGTGAGGATCGCTCATGCATCCAGGTGTCGCTCGATCAACGTCGCCCACACCGCTTCAACGTGGCGCTAATGTCGCGGGGTGTCCACCGGACGGTCGAGGAGGACCCGATGTCGACAAGGCTCAGCACACCCAGCGGCGGCCCAGGCATCGCAGCAGTGATCGCCAGGGTGGTGGTCGGCGGGATGATGTTCTTTCACGGCCTGGACAAGCTCAACAGCGGCGTGTCCGGTTTCGGCGAGGGCCTGACCGGCATGGGCGTACCGCTGCCGTCGGTGGCGGCGTGGGCGGTGACGCTGCTCGAACTCGTCGGCGGGCTGATGCTCGTCGTCGGCCTCCTAGCCAGGCTGATCGCGGCGTTGATGACGCTGGAACTGATCGGCGCCATCGTGGTGGCGACCGGAGCGAACGGATTGATCGGCCAGGACGGCGTCGGCTACGAGCGCGATCTGGCCTACATCGTGGGCTTCTTGGTCGTGGTGTTGTCGGGTCCCGGGCGGCCGTCGCTGGATCACATGCTGGGGATCGAACGCGCCCCAGCGGTCCAGGCCACCGTATAACGACGATCGCGACCAAGGTCGGCAAGGCAGGCCTGATCGTGACTTCTGTAGGCAGCCGCGGGGCCGCCTAGGATGCTCATGCGTGCAGGATTCGTCGCGCTGGTACCGAGGGGATACAGGAGCGACCCGGGATGACTGATCTCGCAACGGATGAAGCGGCCCAGATCACAGCGACGCGCGGGCCCGTGGATCTGGAGCTGCGGCTGGAGCAGCATCGGTTAGAGCTGACCGGCTACTGCTATCGGATGCTGGGTTCGGCGTTTGAGGCGGAGGACGCCGTGCAGGAGACGCTGCTGCGAGCGTGGCGGGGCTTCGATCGGTTCGAGGGGCGCGCGGCGCTGCGGTCATGGCTGTATCGCATCGCCACCAACGTGTGTCTTGACATGGTGAAGGCCAGGCAGCGTCGCGCCCGCCCGATGGACCTGGGGCCGTCGAAGACGGCCGACGGCCCTATCGGCGCCGCGTTGCCGGAGGCGACGTGGGTCGGGCCGGTGCCTGACAGCCGTGTGCTGTCGGCACAGGGCGACCCGGCTGAGTTGGCGGTCGCGCGCGAGACGGTGCGTTTGGCGTTCGTCGCGGCGATGCAGCACCTGCCGGCGCGGCAGCGGGCGGTGTTGATCCTGCGGGAGGTCCTGCGTTGGCAGGCGAGCGAGGTCGCCGAGCTGCTCGATACCACGGTGGCGTCGGTCAACAGCGCGTTGCAACGCGCCCGCGCCACGCTGGTTGCCAGCGATGTCACCGCCACGCAGACAGCTGATCCGATGGACGATGCGCAGCGGGCGCTGTTGGCCCGCTATGTCGACGCCTTCGAGCGGTACGACCTTGACTCGCTGACCGCGCTGCTGCACGAGGACGCCACGCTGTCGATGCCGCCCTACGCGTTGTGGCTGCGGGGCCATGTCGAGATCCGCCGGTGGCTACTGGGGCCGGGTGCGGAGTGCCGCGGCTCGCGGATGGTCGCGACCACAGCGAACGGGTCGCCAGCGTTCGGTCAGTACCGGCCCAGCGGTCCGGGTGGCCGCCACGAGCCGTGGGCCTTGCAGGTCATCGAGATGTCAGCCGGTCGCATCGTCGGGATGAACGCGTTCCTGGACACCGCCAGGCTGTTCCCGCTGTTCGGTCTGCCACCTCGGCTGGAGCCATAACCCGCCTTCACCCGCCGTTCGCGTTGTGGTCCATGATCTCCTCGACGAAGAACTGCGAGCGCGGACCCAGCCGCGATGCTCCGGCCACGGCGGTCACCAGGTCGAGGACCTCGGCGGCACTGGCGAGGCCGAGCATGGCGGCCAGCGTGGCGACGTCGTCGTCGTCCTCGCCGATCCGTGCAGCGACGACCTTCAAGGCGAGCAGCATCTGCGGCGAGGCCATCTGGACGCGCACGCCGGGGAACTCGAGTACAGGGGCTTCGTACGGGTCGGCACCGACGAGGAAACCCTTGACGCCGTCGTTGAGCCAGTCGGCGGGCAGACCCAGCTCGTCAGCGACACGGGCAGCCGCTTCGTAGATCACCAACTTCGGTTCGAAGATCGCGTCGATGTCGCGTGTACTTCGCCGGGTGTCGTAGGCCAAGGCCATGGCTGCGCCACCGACGACGTAGAGGTCGCCCTGCACACCGCGCCGCTGCAGCTCGACGCCGAGCGCCCGTAGGGCCGTTCCCAGCTCATCACGGTTCATGCGTCATCGCCGTTCGAGCATCGACGGGTGCAGCATGACGCCGCGCCGACGGAACGCTGACGGCGCGTCGCGCAGGGCCAACGCGTCGAAGCCTCGCCGGCTGTGGGGGAACCACCAGTTATCGAGGAAGCGCTCGGGGTTTGTCGTCCAGTGGGGTGGCGCATACCCGTGGGCCGCAGCCAAATGCTCGGCCAAGCCGGCCAGCAGCGCATCGAACCGCTGGTCGCCCGTGGCGTCCGGCTGGCCGCGTGCGAGCGTCGCCACGGCGGCGGGTCCGACCAGATGAAGCCACCGGTAGACGTCGTCGAGTAGTTCGCGCACCACGAAGCTCCACGGCTCCCCGGCCGAGACCCTCACCGCTGCGCCGGCGAAGGCGTCCGATGGTGGCGTGTGGGAGGGATCGTGCCGGCGGCGCAGCCAGTCTCGAGTCGTGGCGGGAGGGTCGGCGGTAGCCAGGGTCGCACCCGCAACAGCCAGGAGGCGGACCAGCGTGGCGGCGTTGGGTGTCTTGCGGCCTCGCTCATAGGCACTGAGCGTGGGCTGCGACGTGCCGCCCCTCCGAGCGAACTCGGCCTGGGTCAAGCCCGCCTGTACCCGAGCCTGACGAAGCAACATTCCGACGTGGTCCACGCAGAACACCATATCTGAACTGATATAGCGGCCAAACGGCTGGGCCGTGAACGCAGACGCCGGGCGGCTTCGTCTCCGTCTGCGCCCGTCTTGCGGTGCTAGAACCGCGACATGAACGGCGAGGAACGGGCGCGGGCGGCGGCCTTCGCCTACCTCGCGGACCTCGTCGAGGTTGAAGCGGAGGGTGTGCTGCCGCGTGCGGCCCTTACCCGCGGCGCCCCACTGGATGGAGACCGGGTCCAGCTGATCGGTGCACAAGGCATCTTCAAGCCACGACAGCTGCGCGCGCCGATCAGCATCACCACTGCGCCGCCCGCACGGGGCCGCGAGCCGCCGTACCCGGACGTGGTTACTGCCGACCGCTTGGAGTACCGCTACCGAGACGTCGGCGGACAACCCGCCCCGTCGCACTGGCAGAATGAGGGCCTACGGGTCGCGATGCGAGAGCGTCTGCCGCTGGTGTACTTCTACGGCGTCGAGGCCGGCTGGTACCTGGCGCACTGGCCCGTCTACGTGATCGCCGACGACCCGGCCCACCGGATCTTCACGGTCGCACTGGAAGCGGGCGCGACCAGCGTGCCTTCAGACGTGATCGCCGCCGAGGCCGGCAAGGCATACATCGTGCGCCCGACTCGCATGCGACTGCACCAGACGGCCTTTCGGATCCGAGTGCTGCGGGCGTACCAGTCGCGTTGCGCGATGTGCCGCCTCCATCACGCCGAACTGCTGGACGCCGCGCACATCCTCGCCGACCGTGACGAACGCAGTACCACGGCGGCGTCCAACGGGCTCGCGCTGTGCAAACTGCACCACGCCGCCTTCGACCGGCACATCATCGGCGTCCGCCCAGACCTCGTCGTCCAGGTCCGCGCCGACATCCTTGCCGAGGTCGACGGTCCGATGCTGCGTCACGGGCTTCAGGCGCTCGACGGCGTCCGCTTGGACATTCCCCGCCGGCGCATGGATCGGCCCGACGGCGAGCTGCTCATCGAGCGCTACGAGGAGTTCCGCAAGGCAGGCTGACCCGCGGGCCGCGAAGCCGTCGGCGCTGTCGAACTCGACTCAAGCCGACTGATAGCGCCTCAGATAGTCGCCCGTAAGCGAACCCTGCGACCACCAGATCTCCGGCGTCCCGGTGCATACGATCTCGCCACCGTTTTGCCGCCGTCCGGGCGCAGATCGATGATTCAGTTCGCCTGCTGGATGACGGCGAGGTGGTGCTCAATGACCACGACGGTGTTGTCTCGATCAACTCGTCGAGGATGTAAATGTTGCCGGTGGCGGACAGCTCGTCAGCGAGCTTGATGCGTTGCCGCTCGGCGCCGCCACAGGTGCTCAAGGATTGCCCGAGCCGAGGTAACCCACCTCCCTGCTCTTCGACGTCTCGGTGATGTCGCTGGCCGTGAACTCCTTGAAGAACGGCTCGGCATGCAGCATGGCGTAGGCGTCGTCATTGATGCCGTGACGTTCGACTCAGCCGTACATCAGCGATCCCGGCGTGGTGAGCAGATCGCCGGTCTCGAGCCACGTCTTCAGGCCTGACAGGATCATCGGCCAGCCGCCGTAGAGCTCCTCGTTCGCGCCCTCGCGAAGCTGGTCGTGGGTCACGATCAGGCGGCAGGAGTCGTCGATCTGCTCGATCTCCCAGGTGACCCTCGAGGTTCCCTCACTCTTCACGTCGTCGCTCCAGAGCGCAACCATGTTCTGCACGAGCCGGCGCGGGGGGTCGACCTCAAGGTTCTCCCCCTCGCCGAGCGGTCCGTCGGCGGCCGGGTGGTTCATCTCGAAGCGCGAGCCAGGCGTCCAGTCGGAGGTAACCCGGGAACCGAAGTTGTACTTACTCCTGATCTCGGCGTCGGTGATCGCTTCCCAGAGGCGCTCCGGGGTGGTGCGGATGTAGATCTCGAAGACCTTCTCCATGGGATGCTCCAGTCTGTCCTTGAGGCCGCTGAGCGCAGCGACCCAGGGCTCGGCGTACTTGCTCACCCACCGGTCGTGGACGAGGCGGATCGGGACCGGATTCAGGTAGTGGAGCTTCTCGCGCCCTCGCCGCCTGGTGACCACCAGGCCCGCCGCCTCGAGCTGCTTCAGGTGCTTCATGACGCCGAAGCGCGTCATCGAGAAGCGCTCCTCGAGCGCACTCAACGTCTGCCCGTCCTTGCGGAACAGCTCATCGAGCAGGCTGCGCCGCGTCGGATCGGCAAGAGCTCTGAACACCACGTCCATGCCGGCGATAATAGGTGACTTATTAGTCACGTGTCAAGGCCTTGGTGGCCCGCGGCGAGCGCCACCTTGCCGATGGTGGAGGCGACCTCGTCGAACGACTCGCCCTGCTCATCCCTGGTTGGCACACTGCCGGGATGCGGCTCGGCGAAACCATCCCGGCCATACCAGTTCTGGACGTGACGGCGTCGGTGGCCTTCTATCGGGAGCGGCTGGGGTTCCGCGCCCGCCACCACGACGGCGGGTTCGCGGTGGTGACCCGCGACGCGGCCGTGTTGCACCTGTGGGAGGCCGGCGACACGAGCTGGCGTCAGCGGAGGTCCTGGGAGCATCCGGTGTCCTCCGGCGCCGAGTCCTTCATCGCCGGGACTGCGAGCTGTCGCATCCACGTCGAGGGCGTTGAGGAGTTGTACGACGAACTGCGGGCCAGCGAGGTACTCCACCCGGTCTCGAAGAACGGCCTGTCGGTCACGGACTTCGGAACACGGGAGTTCGCGACGCTGGACTGTGACGGCAACCTGCTGACCTTCTATCAGTCCGCCGACCACCGCACCGGCGCGGTGACTGACGGCAGCGAGCTGGCCGCCGCCTTCGTCGAGCGGCTGGAGCGCCGTGACTGGGATGGCCTCGGCGAGCTGCTGCATCCCGGCGTCGTTTACGAGCTCCCCCAGAGCCGGGAGCGGATCCGGGGCCACGACCGCTACATCCAGTTCAACGCCGAGTACCCAGGAGACTGGCACATCGATCCGCGGGTGGTGCTCGGTGACGACCACCACGGCGCCGTGCTGTTCCGCTGGACGATGGACCGCGAGAGCTCGCTGGCGATCGTCTTCTTCGAGTTCGACGACGGCCGGATCACCAAGGTCACCGACTTCTGGCCGGAGCCGTACGAGCCTCCACCAGGCCGGGAGCACCTGGTGGAGCGCTGGTGATCCTTGGCGGTCAGCGCCCACGAGTGCCGTGGACGATTCACAGGCGTCGATGCGTGCCGATTGTTGCGGTGTGAGGATTGACGTCCACGCCGCCGTCTCGTTCATGGCCATACACGCAAGAGTCCTGGACCGGCGCCGTCTCCAGCTCTTGATCGGCGAGGCCGACCCGGGCGAGGTGCTCGCCGCGCTCGATGCCTACCGTAACCCGGATCGGGGGTACGGCTGGGGGCTCGAGCCTGACCTGCGGTCGGCCGAGAGCCAACCGGCGGCGGCGATGCACGCGTTGGAGGTGCTCGCCGAGGCGGCTCCGGCGACGACGTCGCGCGCTGTCGAGCTCTGCGACTGGCTGCGTGAGCACACCTTGGCCGATGGCGGCCTCCCGTTCGCCCTTCCCATCGATGACCCGGCAGGGTGCGCCCCGTTCTGGGTTCAGGCGGACCCGCGGACGTCCTCGCTGCAGATGACCGCCCAGGTGGCGGTCAAGGCCCACCTTCTCGGGCGCCACCAGCCGAACGTCGCCGGCCACCCGTGGCTCGCGATGGCGACCGAGTACTGCCTCGAGGCGATCCGCGGCATGGACGGCGCGCCACAGGCCTACGAGCTGCTGTTCGCGCTGCAGTTCCTCGACGCCGTGGCCGAGCACGTGCCAGATGCCCGCGTCCTGATCGAGCAGCTCGGCCGGTATCTGCCGGCCGACGGTTCGATGCACGTCGAGGGAGGGGCCACCGACGAGGTGCTGGACCCGCTTGACTTTGCCCCACACCCCGACCGGCCAGTGCGCGATCTGTTCTCGGCTGAGGTGATCGCCGCCGACCTCGAGCGCCTCGCCCGGCTCCAGCAGCCCGATGGTGGATGGCTCGTCGACTTCGCGTCCTACTCGCCAGCCGCCGCACTGGAGTGGCGCGGCTACGCAACCGTGCACGCCGTCAACATCCTCCAAAGCAACGCGCGCTGACCGGGAGGATCATCGCGGGGCCTCGTAGTGCTCAGGCGGCAGGACTGTCGTATCCGCGGGATACGGTCCGGCCATCGACTGAGGAGGACAGGGTGGCATTCAGAATCGATTTGACGCTCGATTGCGCAAATCCAACGAGGCTGGCGGAGTTCTGGAAGCTGGCGCTGGGGTACGAAGACGAACCCCCACCGGCTCCGTTCGCCACCCGGGAGGAGTGGCTGCAACAGTTTGACCTGGCTGATGACGACGAGGACGACGGCGCCTGGCTGCACGATCCGACCGGAGCGGGCCCTCGACTGTCCCTGCTGCAGGTTCCGGAGCCGAAAACGGCGAAGAACCGGCTGCACATGGACGTTCGGGTGGCCGGGCAAGGCACCCCGCACGAGCGCTGGGCCAGGATCACCGAGGCGGTCGATCAGCTGACGGCAGCCGGCGCGACGGCGCTGCGGGAGTTCTCTGGCCACCACGTGGTGATGGCCGATCCCGAAGGTAACGAGTTCTGCGTCTGCTGAGCCGGATAGAATCGCACGATCAGCCGGGTATGGGCAGGTCCGGCGGGGGCGAGGTAGCGGACGACGACGAGCACCCGCCGGTTGTCGTCATCGAACGCCGGCTGCGGCTCGACGATGGCCTCACGCCCTGCGTCAAGGCTAATGGCTACGCTTCATCGCCCCGTCGGCCAGCGCGTCGGCTGCCTCTCCGAGACGAAGACCCACGACGTCGAGCCTGCGCAGGAGCTCTCGACGCTTGAGCTTGTCCATGGTCACCTCACCGTCGAGCACCGTGGCGACAGCGAGCTGGTAGCGCTCGCGGATCTTGTTCTTCTTGGCGGCGAGGGTTCCCCGTGACACTCTCTCAGGATTGTCGCCGAGGTCGCCGACCGCTGCGCCGAAGGCCTGGACGCCCTCGATGACGGCGTCGAGGATCCCGACGAATGGTTCGCCACCGTGGACCTGCAGCAGATCCAGTTCACGAACGAAGTCTCGGAGGTTGTCCAGCACGTCGTCGACCGAGCGGGACAACGGGAACAGGTCCTCCCTGTCGATCGGCGTCATCAGGGACCGGGAGAGCCGGCTGACGAGTTGGGCGCGCGCTTCATCGCCTTGATGCTCGACATCGATCATTTGCCGTCGTGCTTCGTCCCTCGGCAGGCGGCCGCTGACCGCATCGCGGGCGATGATCGCACCCTGTACGGTCGCGTCGAGCTGCCCGATGATGCGACTCACGAACTCGTCGTCGGCGCCCTGACAGTTCGCTGCCGAGCTCACGCAGGCGCCTGAAGATCACAAGAGCATGCCGCCGAGTCGACCGAGTCCGGCCGCGAGCACGAAGGACGCCGGGAGCGTCAGCGCCCATGCGAGCCCGATCTGTGCCGCTGCTCGCCACCGCACCCTCCTATACCCTCTCGTGATTCCGCTGCCGATCAGGCCTCCGGAGATCGCCTGCGTCATGCTCACCGGTGCGCCCAGTGCGGCCGTGCCGAGCACTACCCCCGCCGAGGCCAGCTCGGTGGCGACAGCCTCGGGGGGCGCACGGGGACCACGCCACCACCGATGGAACCGGCGAAGCGCCGCAGCCCCAGAACCCCGCCCACGAGAAACAGCAGGCCGATGACGGCCATCCGGATGGGTGGTGTCGCGACCGCACCGATCACCGGCCCGCCGGCCACGGCGAACACCGCCAGCATCTTCTGGCCGTCGTTGGCACCGGAGGCGACGCGCTGCAAGGTGCATGCGTCGGATACGACGGTCGATGCCGCCTGGCGCAGACAACCGGGTGCTGATCCGGGACAGTCCGAAGGCGGCGGCGAGCCCAGCCAGCGGCGCGACGGCGGCGAGGAGCAGCACCAGACCGATGAACGGCCAGCTGACCGGCAGAGCGTAGCCCCAGCCGACGCCGGCGATCCCACCCACGAGCGCCAAGGTCAAGCTGGTCGGCAGACCTCGCCACGACAATCCGGCCGTGACCACCACGGCGGAGACCACGGCCGTCAGCAGCGCCAGTCGGCCCGCGTCGCCATCGAGCGACACGAGCCGGCTCGTAAGCGTGGTCGCCACGCGGGTGCCAATGAGCACGGGAACGATTGCGACCGCGAGTGCCAGACCCACGACGGCGACGATGGGGCTGATGCCCCTTACCGTCAGGCCAACCGCGACCAACGTGCCCCCGTCGTTCGCCCCGTTGAGCATTGTGAACGCCGCTGCCGCGAGGAACAGGACGATCCCTTCCATCACCGCCCGATCGACAGCGAGGGAGCCCTGGAAGGAGGCGGCGTGGTGCTCACCCCGCGGCTCCGATCTCCAGTCGGTGGCGTCATCGGCATCGGAAACCCTCGACGATCTCCAGAACCCGCTTACCGATCTCGGCCTGGACCTCGACGGCCATCGACCCGATGTGGGGAGTGAGCACCACGTTGGGCAGGTCGGCCAGGGGCGAGCGCACCCCCTCACCTTCGTTCTCGTGGACGTCGAGTGCCGCTCCCGTCAGGCGGCCGCCGTTGACCTCCGATGCCCGGCCAGCCATACGCGAGCCGGGGATACCACAGCCTTCGCCATTCCGCCCGGGGCGGGGGGATACCAGCGACAGACCCGGTCAACCCGTCGGGAGCGGGGATGGTTTGACCCCCACACGTTCGAGATGCGCGCACGTGACACAGTGGTTATGTGCCCCTACCACCATCTCCGCCGCAGCGCGAAAGCACGCACGCCGGCGCTCCTCGTAGTAGGGAGGTCAGCAACGGCTGTTGTCCCATCGTTGAGCTGGTGCAGGGGAGTCACCAGACGCTGCACGCCTCGCAAGGACCTGAGGGAAGCGCACCATGGACATCAGATACGAAGTGGTCGTTGGACCTCCCCCCTGGAGCAGGACACCTCGGATGAGAGGATGGGCCTGTGCCAGAGGAGAAGAAGCGAAGCCGTCGCAAGTTCAGCGAGGAGTTCAAGCGTGACGCGGCAGCGTTGGTGGTTGACACCGGGCGGCCGGTCGCGCAGGTCGCTGGTGAGCTGGACGTGTACGAGTCGTCGTTGGGCCGCTGGGTCGCCCAGTTGCGCGCTGACCGCGGTGAGACCGACGCGTTGACGACCGACGAGCGCGCCCGGCTGCGTGAGCTGGAGCGTGAGGTCGCCGACCTGCGGATGGAACGAGACCTGCTCAAACGCTCGGTGGCCTTCTGGGTGAGGGAGACGTCGACACGGTGACGCGTTACCGCTGTGTCGACGGCCAGGAGGCCGCAGGGTTCGCCGTCACGCGCGCGTGCGAGGCGATGAACGTGTCCACTTCGGCGTACTACGCCTGGCGCGCCAAGGGCCGCCAGGAGCCGTCTGCGCGCGCACGGCGTGACGCCGACGTGTTGGCCGAGGTTCGCGTGATCCACCGTGAGCATCCCGACTACGGGTCGCCGCGGATGACCGTGGAACTGGGCCGCCGCGGCAAGCCGGTCAACCACAAGAAGGTCGAGGCGATGATGGCCGAGGCCGGCATCGTCGCGCGCCGTCACCGGCGCCGCCGCGGCCTGACCAAGCCCGACAAGACCGCCCCGGCGCTGCCCGACCTGGTGGGCCGGCTGTTTGACCCCGACCGGGTCGATGACACCTGGGTCGGCGACGTCACGTTCGTGCCGACCGACCAGGGCTGGTTGTACCTGGCCACCGTGCTGGACCTGGGCTCGCGGCGGCTGCTGGGCTACTCGATGAGCAGCAGCGCCGACACCGACCATGTCGTCAACGCCGTGGCGATGGCCGTCGCGGCGCGCGGACGCAGCGCGATGGACGGCACGATCTTCCACTCAGACCGTGGCTCGACC
>JACCTL010000133.1 GCA_013812395.1 Euzebyaceae bacterium | reverse complement strand
ACCTCGTTGCAGCCGTCGAGGCCGTCAAAATCGTCTGGGTGCAGGTCTCGTGACTGGATCGACGTGCCAAGCGCCCCGTCGAAGACGAGCACGCGGCGCTGCAACTCGCTGAGAAAGTCGTTCATGGCAGAGCCACATGCTAGGCGCTAAGGGGGGACAAGCCACGTCCGGCAGGGCGATTAGACCATTGCCTTTGGCCACTGCCCGGCCCGTTGCGGGATGAAGTTTCGAAAAGTCAAGTCTTGGCACGCAGCGTGTGGGGGGCGATGCTCTACGTCGGGAGGTGAACCATGACCGGAGTTCCGACCGAGGAAGGCCTCAACGTCGTCGACGTCGACGACGAGGTCGACAGCGACGACCGCGACCGCCCCGCCACCGAGTGGTCGGGCGGAGGACCCGACGACCTCGAGTCGCTCCGCGACGAGTTCGTCGAGGGGTTCAACGCCAGGGACCTGGATGCCCTGCTGGCGCTGGCGCACCCCGAAATCGATTGCCCTGACCGGGCCGGTGACGGCGCTGCGCTGTTCGCCGACGAGCTGCAGTCGATCTGGGAACGTTCCCCGGGAGCCATCCTCACCCGGGCGTTCCTCGACGAGACGCCGTGTGCCGTGGCGTGGCTGCCCGACGAGGACGGCTGCTGGTCGCGGGCCGCGATGGTCTGCCTCGACGCCGAGGACGGCGTGCTCACGCTCTTCGAACTGCCCGACGATGCCGACGCCCTGGACCGCGCGGAGGCCGAGGACCCGACGGGCGAGGACGTTGAGGAAGGTTCGGACTGGGCGGAATGGGACAGCGGCGCCGAAACGGTCGCCAAGCCTCGCCACCGCGACCGCCCTTAAGTGCGATATTCCTCGCAGCCAGGGGTCGCCCTGAAGCTGACCTCGAAATCCGCGACGGCCCTGTCGATTGCCGCGCGGTAGTCACCGCCGAGGGGCGCCGCTCGAGTTGAGCGGCGCCCCTGGCGGTTAGGCGGGGCGAGTTCTACGGGGTCGGGTCGGAGTAGGTGCCCGCGTAGTGGTCGGTGTTGCCGAAGGCGGACGATCTGCTCTGCGGGCAGTCAGAGTTCGGTCCGGGTCGCAACGCCGTGGAATGGGCGGCCGGCAACTCGGCGGCCGACGCACGGTCGCGGGGGCGGTCGGCCACCATCGGCTCGGCCGCACCGGAGAGTACGTCGTCGACGAACGCCTGCCGGTAGGTGTTGATCGCCCGGCATACTGCGGCTTCGCGTGTGTCATTCCACACCGCGGCGCCGAAGCTCCGGGTGGCCACCGCGTAGTTGTAGTCGCCGAGGAACTCGCTCGTCAGGCCGTTCGAGCTCGACCCGCGGGCGTCACCCACTTCCCCCCGGTGCTGGGTGGCGAACGCGCTCAGCGCACCCGTCGCCGGGTTGACGTCGGCGTGGCGGACGACGCCGAGCATCCGGCGGCGCGAGGTGGTGTCATCCCGCCACGGGTCCAGAAAGGCGTTATAGACCAGCCACGCGTCGGTCCCGTTCGGCGAGATGGCAATGGCCGGCTGGTTCGCGCGGTCCCTGGCCTGTGACGCGGTCAGCGGCGCGGTGTACGTCCTGCCCTTGTTGCGCGAGCTGATGACGTACGCCTTCTCCGCGTTCAGACCGGCCCGGTCGTCGGACCAGTTGACCAGGATCTGGTCGGTGGCGTCGGCGCCGCTGGGTGCACCGTTGGCGATGTCGACGCTCGGGAAGGTGTTGGTCCGCGCGCCGGCGATGCCGTCGATGGTCAACCGACCCTGCGCCGGGTCGAACTGACCGATGGAGGCGATGTCGACGATCGCACGCGGGCGCTCGAACGTCCGCCCGCCGTTGAAGGATCGCACCTGGAAGAAGACGCCGGTTTGCCGCTGCTTGTCGAAGCCCTCGAAGATGACGTACACGACGCCGTCGCTGTCGGTGCGGATTGTGCAGCCCTGCCGCCCGCCGGTTTGGTTATTGTTGGTCGCCGCCGTCAGCTGGCGGACCCTCCAGGTGTCGCCCCCGTCCTGGGAGCGACTGAACAGGACAGGCTCGGAACCCGCGGCGCCGCGGAACCCGACGTTACACACGTACACGTTGCCGAAGTACGGGCTGGACGCGGCGTTGTCGGCCCAGATCTGCTCCTTGTCGCTGAACAGCGCTGAGTTTTGGCGCGTCACGACCACGGGCGCCTTCCAGGCACCGTTGTTCCCGGCGATGGCACCGGCGACGTCGTCGGTGCGCGAGACGGCAATGGCGCCGGCGCCACGGAACGGCCGCGTGCCCGGGAAGGGAGTGGTGATGTTGGCGTAGTACAGCCGCTGGCCGTTGGCCCACGAGAACCTGCCGTTCCTGGGGACCGGGCCGAAGACGAGTTCGGGGTCGCCATTGGAGACCAGGTCGTTCTCGAAGTACTTGGGCAGCGTCCCGATCGGACCGACTGAGGGCTGGCACACTTGGTCGTCCGGGGTGTCGGTGCGACAGCTGGCGTTGCGCGCCGAATAACCCGTGTAGGTGGGCTGGACCCACGAACTGCCGCCGTCGGTGGAGAACTGGATCCCTGACAAACCCACACCGGGCGTGAAGGGGCAGTCGCGGTCATCGCCGGCGTAGCAGCGCTCCAGGTCGATGTTGTCGTTGGCGCCCGAGGCCAGGATCCTCGGGTGCACAGGGTTGACGGCCAGCCCAGGCTCGTTCTGCTTGTTGTGGGAGAAGTACCGGTCACCACTACCGACGGTTACCTCGGTATCGCCTCCAGGAGTGATTGGTGCCGCAATGGCCGCCGAGGCCGTGATGAGAAGGGCCGACGCGGCCACGAACGCCCCAAGTCGTCGACACACGGACATACTTGCTCCTTTACATGGGTGGACCAGCATGCGAGGAGAACCTCCCCTCACCGTTCATCCTCGCCTGGATCGACACACCTTCTGCCTTCTCGCCCGCGTGCGCAAGACCTATTTGTCGCGACGCCCGCGACTATCGGCGTGGGCGGGCGTGCTCGCGTGAGAGCTTGATGCGGGCGTCGACCGCGGCGATCCCGTGCCGGCGGACGAAGACTGGGTTGAGGTCCGCCTCGTCCACCTCTGGCACCGCCTCGACCATCGCCGAGACCCGGAACAGCAGGGCCTTGAGCGCATCGATGTCAACGGGCGCCGACCCCCGGTAGCCGGTCAGCAGCGGGTAGCCGCGCAGGCTGGTGAGCATGTCGTCGACGTCGACGTCGGTCAGCGGGTGGATGCGCACGGCCACGTCGGCGAGCAACTCGACGAGCGTGCCACCCATACCGACCAGCAGGATCGAGCCGAAGGACGGGTCGTGGCTGACGCCGACGACCATCTCGACGCCCTCGCCGACCATCTCCTGCACCAGGAACCCCGCTGCCACGAGGTCGTCGCGCCCGGCGGCGCGCAGGTCCGCCGAGATCTGCCGCACCGCGTCGGCCACCTGCTCCGGGCGGGCGAGGCCGAGCCGCACCCCGCCGAGCTCGGTCTTGTGGACCGGCGCCGCGGCCTTCACCGCGACGGGACCGCCGATCTCGGCCTGCACGGCGGCGGCCTCCTCGGGGCTTCGAACGACCTGTGCGCGAGCGGTGCTGATGCCGAAGGCGGACAGCAGCCGCTCGGCCTGCGTCGCGTCCAGCCAGGCGGCGGGTGTGCCGGCGGGCAGCGCCGCGTCGACCACGGCACGCGCCGCACCCTCGTCGGCATCGCGCACCTCCACGACGTTGCCCAGCGGTCTGTTCCGCCAGCGGCCGTAGCGCGCGACCTGCCCCAACGCCTGGGCGGCCCCCTCGGGGAAACGGAACGACGGGATGCGTGCTTGCGTCAGCTCACCAGGGACGCCGCGTTCGGACATGAACACGCTGACGACGGGGATGCCGGCGTCGATCTCGCCGCGCGCGGCCGCCATCTCGCGGGCCACGTCCTCGGCCAGGGTCACCACCGGCGGGATGAAGATCACCAGCAGGGCGTCGACCTGCCCGTCGTCGGCGAGCACCCGCATCGCGCGGCCGTAGTTGGCCGCCGAGGCCGAGGCGATCATGTCCACCGGGTTGCGGATGCCGGCCTCGGTCGGCAGGAACTCGGCCAGTCGGGACAGGGTCGCCTCCGACAACTCTGGCACCGCCAGGCCGTTGGCCTCGCAGGCGTCCGCGGCCAGGATGCCTGGGCCGCCGCCGTTGGTGAGGATGGCGACACGGTTGCCGTTGGGCACGGGTTGGTTGGTCAGCACCGTGGCGACGTTGAACAGCTCTTCCAGGGTGTCGGTGCGGATCACCCCGGCCTGCCGGAACAGCGCCTCCACCGCCACGTCGCCGGCCGCCAATGCGCCGGTGTGCGAGGAGGCGGCGCGCTCGCCAGCCGCGCTGCGGCCCGACTTGACCGCGACGATCGGCTTGCTGCGGCCGATCCGCCGCGCGATCCGGCCGAACTTGCGCGGATTCCCGAATGACTCCAGGTACAGCAGGATGACCTCGGTGGCCTCGTCGGACTCCCAGTACTGCAGCAGGTCGTTGCCGGACAGGTCGGCCTTGTTGCCGACGCTGGCGAAACTGGACAACCCAAGGCCGAGGCGCTGGGCCGCCGCCAGGATCGCCAGACCGAGGGCGCCGGACTGGCTGGAGAAGGCCACCTGCCCTGGCGGCGGGAACACCGGCGAGAAGGTGCCGTTCATGCGGACGTCGCCGGCGGCGTTGAGCACTCCCATGCAGTTGGGCCCGACGACGCGGATGCCCTGGGAGCGCACGACCTCCATGAGCTCGCGCTCCCTCGCGGCCCCCTCGGGCCCTGCCTCGTTGAAGCCAGCCGAGATGATGACCGCTGCCTTGGTGCCGAGCTCGGCGGCCTGCTTGACCACCGTGGTGACGTGCGGCGCCGGCACGCACACCAGCACCATCTCCGGGACGGTCGGGCAGTCGGCCACGGTGCTGTAGGCGGCGACGGACTGCACATGCGCCGCGGAGGGGTTGACCGGGTAGACGGGACCGGCGTAGCCACCGGCGAGCAGATTGGCGAAGACCAGGCCGCCGATGGTCTTTGGGTCGCGAGACGCCCCGACCACGGCGATGGAGGCCGGCGAGAACACCGCACGCAGCGCCGCTACGGCAGCCTGACGGTCCTGCTCGTCGCCGGTGGCCAGGAACGCCTCGGTCGACGTCGAGCGGAAGCTGGCGTGCACCACGGAGCCGAAGCTGTCCAGCACCGGTTCCAGGCCGGCGTCGCGCATCATGTGCAGCATCCGGTTGTTCGATCGCAGCACGTCACCAACGAAGCCGGTGACGCCGAGGTCACGAGCCGGCTCGAACAGCGCCCGCAACAGCACCGTGCCGATGCCCCGGCCCTGCTCGGCGTCCTCCACCAACACCGCGAACTCGGCGGTCGACGGGTCCTCCTGCAGGCAGTCGAAGCGGCTGACGCCGACGATCCGCCCCGCCGTCTCGGCCACCAGCGCCACGCGCTGATGCTGGTCCACCTCGGTGAAGTAGCGCATCTGCTCGGCGGTCATCGACCGCGGCGCGAAGAACCGCATGCGGATGCTCTCGGGCGACAGCCGCTGCCACATCGCCATCATCCGGTCGTTGTCGCCAGGCTCGATGGGCCGGATGGTGACGGTGCGGCCGTCTTTCAGCACCGCGTCTTGGAGGTAGCGCTGCGAAGCCATCAAGGCTGCCGCTTACGATCCCGAGCCAACCGGACCCGCGCCGCCGCTGCCGCCACCGGGGCCGAGCTGTAGCACCACGACCGTCTCCTCCAGATAGTCGTGGATTGCCCAGGCTGGGCCCTCCCTGGTGTTGCCGGAGTCACGCATGCCGCCGTAGGGCTGCTGGTCGGCGCGGAAGGTCGGCGACTCGTTGATCATCACCCCGCCGAACTTCAGCTCGGTGGCGGCGCGTAGGCCGGCGTTGAGGTCGCCGGTGAAGATACCGGCCTGCAGGCCGTAGCTGGTGTCGTTGGCGAGCCGGATCGCCTCGTCGAGGTCGGCAACGGCCTGCACCGCCAGGACGGGCCCGAAGATCTCCTCAGCCGACACCTTCATGTCGGGCGTCACGTCGTCCAGCACGGTGGGTTGCAGGCAACCGTCGTCGTTGACCTCGCCACCGGCCATGATCTTCGCGCCGGCATCCTGCGCTTCCTTGATCCATTGCAGCACCCGGTCGCGGTCATCGGGGCGGATCATCGGGCCGACGTCGGTGTCAGGGTCCAACGGGTCGCCGACCACGAGCTCGCCGACCTTGGCCGTGAGCAGGTCGAGGAAGGTGTCCTTGACCGACGACATGACGTAGACGCGTTGTGCGGAGATGCAGGACTGCCCCGCGAAGCTGTAGCCGGTCGCGGCCAGCTTCGCCGCGGCCGATTCCAGGTCCGCCGAGGCGTCGACGATGACGGGAGTGTTGTTGCCGAGCTCCGTGAGCACCTCGGCGTGAGGGTTGTTCTCCTCCAGCGACTGGCCGATCTCGGTCGACCCGGTGAAGGAGATGACCTTGACCTCCGGGCGGCCGGTCATGGCCGGACCGATGGTCGACGACGACCCGGTGAGCACGGACAGGAATCCTTCCGGCCATCCGGCCTCCACCATCACCTCTGCGAGCAGGTAGGCCGTCAGTGGTGTGTCGCCGGCGGGCTTGAGCACCACCGGGCAGCCCGCGGCAAAGGCAGGCGCCAGCTTGTGAGTGACCAGGTTGAGCGGGAAGTTGAACGGGGTGATGGCCGCGACGATGCCCTTGGGGTGGTACAGCGTGAAGCCCAGCTTGCCGGCGCCGGCCGACGATCCCTCGAAGGGCACAACGCTGCCGGCGAGCTTGCGCGCCTCGATGGCGGAAAACAGCAAGGTGTCCTGGCAGCGGGCGACTTCGGCGGCGGCCGTCGCCAGCGGCTTGCCCGACTCCTCGGCGATGCAGCGGGCGAAGTCGTCCGCGCGTTCGGCGACCAATCGCCGGGCCGCCTCCAGGGCATCCGCCCGCTCGTGCTGGGGCGGCGCGCCGTTGCGCAGGGCCGCGGCGGCGGCGTCCACGGCCTTGTCGGCGTGCTCGGCGGTGGCCACCGCGACACTGCCCACCAGCTGTTCGCTGTAGGGGCTTCGGATCTGCTTGCGATCGTCGGTGGTGACCCACTCCCCGCCGATGAGTAGCTGGTAGGTCCGCATGACGCTGTCTCCTGTCGCTGGGCTGTCGCTCGCTACCCTTCCCGCGTGTTGCCGGTCCTATCACGCCTGCCCGCCGCGCGGTGATGCGGCGTCGGCGCGTCATTCCCGAGCGGCTGCGTCCCGCGCACGCCGCCTTCGCCGCGCAGGCCGAGCGCGTGCAGGGCGCCCGCCGCGCGGTGCTGTCCTGCCTGCCTGTCGGTCGGGTCGATCCTGCGCCGATTGACGTGGGTCTGGACGTGCTGCGTGGCGAGTTGGCCGAGGTGGTGGCACAACTGGAGAGCTGGCGCGTCGCCGAGGTCGAGGCCGAGTGGCGACGTTGCCAGGAGTCCCTGCACGAGGCGGCGGCGGCCCTGCCAGCGGCTCAGCGCGTCGCCGCGGCCACCGGCGAACTCGAGGAACTGCTCGGTGCCGTCGAGGACGTGATCGAGCCGCTGGGGGACGCGTGGAGCGCGGCCGAACGCCGCTGGCTGGCCCTGCGCGTGCGCGTCAGCCGATGACGCAGACCGGGCTGTCGGGGGCGTCGAAGTCGGGATCCGCCCGCAGCCGCTCGGCACGCTCCAAGGCCTGCGCCGGCGTCATCCAGCGGCCCTTTTTGCTGGGCTTGGGCGCCGCCGAGTCGTAGCGGAAGACGTCAAGGCCTCGGGTCTGGTCGTTGCTGAAGATGTAGGCCGACCCGTCCCTGGCGAACTTGTTGACCTTGGCTGCCCAGGTGTCGTGGTCGGCGACGAATCGGAAGTGGCCGACCTCCTTCATGCCCGCGCCGACGCTGCCGGTCGGATCCGCGCCGGCGGAGACGCCCACGAGGTCGGACAGGTCAACGACCCGAACCCCCCCGGCGAACCAGGCGATGGTCAGCAACCCTTGCTTCTCGTAGATGTCGAACACGTGCGCCGTGCAGCTGGTCAGCCCCGCCGTGCCGGTGGGAGCACCTTCCTGCACGTTGATGTCGGGAGCGAAGAAGGCGCCGACCTTGACCGGTGAGCGCTCCAGGTCGCCGGTGATGTCATAGACGTGCAGGCCGCCGCCGGGGCAGTAGCCGTTGCCCGCGGCGCCGTTGAGCTCGTCGTTGACGATGAGGAACTCGCGACCGTCGACGGTGACGGGGTCGGACTGGTGGTGCAGCGTCACCGACGGGTCGATGATGCCCCCGATGATCTCCGGCTTGAAGGGCCGCGAGGTGTCGAGCACTAGCGTGTGGCTCAGCGCCGCCACATAGGCACGATTACCGTCTTGGCTGAAGGTGATGTCGTGCGCCTCGTTGCCCGAGACCAGCTGCAGCCGGCTGGCGATCTTGGGGGGCTTGAGGTTGGTCAGGTCGATGACCTCCAAGCCCTGGGGCGTGCGCTCAGAGTTCGAGTTGTACATCACTCGCCCGTTGGGGTGGAC
>JACCTL010000131.1 GCA_013812395.1 Euzebyaceae bacterium | reverse complement strand
GGCCAGGGCCGCCGCCAGGGAGGAGGCCGCCGCCGAGGCCAGGGCCGCTCGCGCGGCGCAGCGGCGAGAGGACCGCCGCAAGGCCGACGTCGCCGCGGTGCAGAGCAGGCTGGCCGAGCTGAAGTACTACGTGGACGCCATCGACGGAGCCGCTGGTCCGGCGACGATCAGCGCCGTCACGGCCTTCCAGAAGGTCAACGGGCTGTCCGCCGACGGCGTGGTGGGGCCGCTGACCCGCGCGGCGCTGGACAAGCCGGTGACGCCGGAGCTGCAAGGCGGGGCCGCCACCCGCGTCGAGATAGACCTGACCAAGCAGGTGCTGTACTACGTGCAGGACGGCCAACTCCAGCGCATCGTTGCGGTCAGCTCAGGCAGCGGCGAGTCCTACGAGACCTCGTCGGGCGGCACTGCCACCAGTCTGACCCCGGTTGGCACGTACATCGTCGAGCGCAAGATTCCCGGCATCCGGGAGGCAGAGCTGGGATCGTTGTACGACCCGATGTACTTCTACGCCGGATGGGCGATCCACGGGTCGGACTCCGTGCCGAGCTACCCCGCCAGCCACGGCTGCGTGCGCGTCAGCCGGGCCGACGCGCTGTGGCTGTATCCGCGGCTGGGCATCGGCACCCAGGTCAGCCTGTACGGCGGCACCCACACCTTCTCGGCGGGTAGCGGGGCCGCTGGCACCAGCGTGCCGGCCGGCGACACCGGCGCGGCCGAGGTCGACTCCTAGCCGCACCCGCCACCACGGCGGCGGTCGCGGTCGTGGGCCGGGAGTTCACGGGCGGGTGGCCAGCAGGCTGGTCACCCTGGTTGTGGCCGACAGATGCTGGCCGAGGTGCGCGTCGAGGAGCGTGCCGATCTCAATCAGGTCCGCGAGTCGCCCCGTCACGCTCGTCTGTAGCAGCGGCTCGTGGTGGGCGACGCGGTTACGGACGTCGTGAAGGCGTCCGACCGGCCCATCCACGTCGCACCGGTCGGTGCCGGGGGGGCAGCAGCGGTGCAGACACGGCACCCACAGCGTCTTCTCGTGTGCGGCTGAACTGAGGTATCGCCAGAAGCCGAACGTGAGCTCGGCGACAACCTTGCCGGGTGGCGTCGCCGCGCCTCCCGCGCTGGACACCGCCCGGTGCAGGGACTCCCGCGGCTTGCTGTTCACATCGACGCGACGGCGACTCTTGGTCCGGTGCAGCGGGGCGAAGAGTTGACCCGCATTGCTCGTTCGGTGCGGTGGCCCGGGCCAGCACGCGACCTCAACCACCGCTGTACCCAAGGTCCAGCGGCCGGCGCGGCGGAGCCCGGCGGCGTTGTCATCGCCGCCATACTCGCGTACCTTTGGGTCTTGTAAGCCCCGGTGGACCGCTGGCCCAGGCCATGTCGCCGGGGCTTCGTCTTTCGCTGGCTTATCTGGTGCCATGTGGGAGGCTGGCGGGCCCAGTCTCGTGCCCAGCCGGCCCGCTGGCGGCTGCACTTCATAGCCTTGCCGCACTCGGGATCGTCGCCGCGGCGGTTAGCCGGTGCAGGTATTCGCGGCGATGGTTCGCCCACTGCTCGTTCGCCAGGTTCGGGTCCCTACTGTCGTTCACATGCATCTGGCGCTGCGCCCACTGGGGTTGCGCCACGCCGGTGGCAGAATGGTCACGCTACCCCTCGCCTCGCCCTTCCCAGGAGCTTGCCGTGACCTCGAACGACCACGACCGGTCCTCAAGTAGCGAAGCGGTAGGACGCGAGAGCATGGCGGAGTGGCAGCGCCGCTACGCCGCCACGCCGGAACGGGACGAGGACTTCACGACGCTGTCGGAGGTACCGGTGCCGCCGTTGGTCGGCCCCGACAGCTACACGCCCGACTTCGAGCGCATCGGCTATCCGGGGGTGTATCCGTTCACGCGAGGCGTGTACCCCTCGATGTACCGGGGCCGACCCTGGACGATCCGCCAGTTCGCGGGCTTCGGCAGCGTCAGCGACACCAACCGGCGCTATCACGACCTGCTGCGCGCCGGCCAGCACGGGCTATCGGTGGCCTTCGACATGCCGACGCTGATGGGGCGCGACTCCGACGAGGTGGAGTCGGCGGGGGAGGTTGGCCACTGCGGCGTGGCCGTGGACACGCTGTCCGACGTCGAGGGGCTGTTCGACGGCATCCCGCTCGGCGAGATCACCACGTCGATGACCATCAACGGCCCCGCCGTGGTGTTGTTCGCGATGTACGCCGTCGCCGCCGAGCGGCAGGGCTTTGCCATCGATCAACTCGCCGGCACCTTGCAGACCGACATCTACAAGGAGTACATCGCCCAAAAGGAGTGGCTGTTCCCCCCGCAACCGCACCTGCGGCTCATCGCCGACCTTATGGAGTTCACCAGTCGGCAGGTGCCCCGCTACCACCCGATCTCGGTGTCGGGCTATCACATCCGTGAGGCGGGTTCGACGGCGGCGCAGGAACTGGCGTTCACGCTGGCGGCGGGATTCTCCTACGTCGAGCTGGGCAAGTCGCGCGGCCTGGCGGTCGACGCGTTCGCGCCGCGGCTGTCGTTCTTCTTCGACTCGCACATCGACTTCTTCGAAGAGATCGGCAAGTTCCGCGCCGGGCGGCGGATCTGGGCCCGGTGGATGCGCGAGCGCTACGGCGCGACCGCCGACAAGGCGATGCTGCTGCGGTTCCACACCCAGACCGCCGGAGTCTCCCTGACCGCGCAGCAGCCGGACAACAACATCGTACGCACCGCGCTGGAGGCCATGGCGGCGGTGCTCGGCGGCACCCAATCGCTGCACACCAACGCGTTGGACGAGGTGCTGGCCCTGCCGTCGGACCACGCCGCCAAGGTGGCGCTGCGCACCCAGCAGGTCATCGCCGAGGAGACGGGCGTGACCAGCACTATCGACCCCCTGGGCGGATCCTGGTTCGTCGAGTGGATGACCGACAAGGTGGAGGCCGACACCGAGGCCTACTTCGAGCGGATCCTGGCCCAGTCTGACGACGGCACCATCACCGGCGGGCTGCTGCGCGGCATCGAGAGCGGTTGGTTCATGTCCGAGATCGCCGACGCCGCCTTCGCCTACCAGCAGGCGCTGGAGAAGGGCACCAAGCGCATCGTGGGGGTCAACGTCCACCACGATCCCGACGAGCGGGAGCTGGAAGTGCTGCGGATCTCCGCGGAGGTGGAGCGTGCGCAGTCGGCTCGGCTGGCCGACTTCCGGGCGGGACGCGACGCCGGCAAGACCGGCGAGGCGCTGGAGGTGCTACGCGGCGCCGCGCGCAGTGACGCCAACCTGGTGCCGGTGATCATGGACGCCGTCCGCGCCGACGCCACCCTCGGCGAGATCAGTCAGGCGCTCAAGGACGTCTTCGGCGTCTACCGGGAACCGCCGGTCATCTGAGCAGCGCAGCCGTTTTGGATGCTGGATCGGCGCGGACCGCCACCGTCCTGCGCTGGGCCCATTGGTCGTCCTGATCACCGGCTGGCTGCCTTCAATCGTCGCGACCGGGCGGGCCTGGCTTGCCCCTGCCGTTACCGGGTGGTGCGGGGCCCTTGGGTGGCTTGGCACGAGCCTCTTCGGAGTCGTCGCCCCCGTCGCCGCCCTCGTCATCGTCCTCGGGCGGTCGCTGAGCGGCTAGCGGCTCCAACAACTGCACCGCCAGGGCACCGATCTCGGCGTCGAGCTCACCGTCGGCGACCCACTTGGTGGTCTCATCCTGCAGTTTGGCGGCTTCCTCCGGGCGGTCGTCCTCGGGCCTGCCGAGCAGGTCGGTGATCTTGTCGGCCAGGTCGGGCTGTCTCTCGCCGTAGGCGCCGCCGTTGGTGTCGAGCAGCGCAACCAGCTCCGCGAGAGTGGTCGGCGTGGCGGGCTCCTGCGGCTCTGTCGGCTCAGGCTCTGTCGGCTGCGGCTCGGTTGCCGCGGGCTCGGTTGCCGCGGGATCGGTCTCTTCGGGCTCGGTCCGTTGCGGCTCGGTCTGCGATCCCGGCGTGATGGGCACCGCCCCACCGCCCTGGTTCTGGCTCGTCCGGGTCGGGTTGGCCTGGCCGGTCTGTTCTCGAGGCGCGTCCCGCAGGCTGTTGGCCGCGAAGGCGAGCAGCCCAACCAAGGCCAGCAGCACCACACCGATCAGCAGCCAGGGCGCCCCGTCGCGGCGTGGGTGATCGAGCACCGTCGTGGTGGACGAGGGCTGGCGGAGCGGCACCGTTGCGGCGGCCGCGGCCGGTGCGGCGCCCGCTTCCGGCGAGCGGCCGGCGAGCGCGTCGCGCATCGCGGCAGCGTCGGGGAAGCGCTGCTCGGGATCCTTGGCCAGTGCGCGCTGGGCCACCGAGGCGAGTGCCGGATCCACACCCCGCAATGGCGGCACCGGGTCGCGGGTGTGGGCCAGCGCGACTGCCAGGGCGTTCTCACCGCGAAACGGCGGTGCGCCGCTCAGCATCTCGTACAGCACCACGCCCATGGCGTAGACGTCGGAGGCCGGCGTTGCCGGGTGGCCGTCGACCTGTTCGGGGGCGAGGTACTTGGCGGTGCCAATGAGCTGCCCGGTGGCCGTCAGCCCGGCGGTCGCCTCCTGGATCCCCTTGGCGATCCCAAAGTCGGTCAGCTTCACGCCGCCGTCGCGGGGTAGCAGGATGTTGGCCGGTTTGACGTCACGGTGGACCATGCCGGCGCGGTGGGCAGCCGATAGTGCGGCCAGCACCTGATCGGTGATCGCCCTCGCCGTTTCGGCGGGCAGGGCTCCCTTGGCCGCCAGGCGGTCGGCGAGGTTGTCGCCGTCGACCAGCTCCATCACGATCCAGGGTTGGCGCCCGTCCTGGCCGGTGTCGTACACGGCGACCGCGTTGGGATGGGCGAACCGGGCAGCCGCCCTGGCCTCGCGCAGGAACCGCTCGCGTACCGTGGGGTCGGCGGACAGGTCGTCACGCATCAGCTTGACGGCGACTTGGCGGTCAAGCAGGCGGTCGTGCGCCTGGACGACCCGGGCCATGCCGCCTGCCCCGATCGTGGCGCCGAGCTCGTAGCGGTCGGACAGCAGCACCATCGCGGCCAACCCTAGCGATCACGCGGAGCCGCTCCGACTGCCCGATCGGCGGTGTCTAGGCTCAAGTAGCGACAGCGGTAGCGCAGCTATCAGCGCTCAGGTAGCGACAGCGATGGCGCCCTGCACTACAGGCCCGCCAGCGCACGCAGATCCGCTTCCGGCAGCAGGCCCGGCACCAAGGTGCGCTGGGCGAGGATCGTGGGGACGCCACCGATGCCGTTGCGGCGGTGGGCCGCGGTCCGGCGGCGGATGGCAGCCAGCAACAGGCGGTCGGATAGCGCGGCGGTCACGTCGTCGGATGGCAGTCCAGCGCGCCGCGCTAGCGCTGACAGCACCTGGCGGTCGCTGATGTCGCTGCCGTCACGCCAGAAGGCCAGGTAACACAGCTGCCGCCAGGAGGCCGCCAGTCCGGCGGTCTCGGCCACGGTGGCAACCACATGCGCCAGCGCCGTCGGGGGCAGTGCAGTGGGCCGCCGCAGGATCACCCCCTCGCATTTCGCCTCGGCGGCGAGCCGGTCCACCGCGGCCAGGACGTCCAGGGTCGGGGGCAGCACCGCGTCGATGCCGACCGCCTCGAAGCCGGCGAACTCCACGGTCGACCCCTCATCGGCGAGCCGCTGGACGCGGGCCACCGCCACCGCCGAGGCGGCCGAGGTGAAGTCGTGGAACAGGGTCAGCATCCGGCTGACAGCATATCGGCTTGCAATGACATCATTATGATGTCATACTGGCGTTACCAAGACCCTAAGGAGGGTACGATGCACTGGACACCCGAACTACTGGCAACAGTTCACGATGCGCGGTCCGACCGCGTGGCCGCGCAGCTGCGCCGGCCACGGCCGCTTCCCGAGCCGCCGCCCCACCATCGACGAATGGACGATCAGATGGACACCCAGACCGCGCTGGCCAACTTCGAGGCCGCCGTGGCCACGCAGGTCGCCGCCGCAGGGGGCGACCCCGTCCTGGAGTCGGCGGCGCAGACGCTGCTGGCCGCACTGGGCCCTGCCAGCCGCCAGCTGGCACTGGAACTGGCCGAGCAGGCCGCCACCGAAGTGGGGGCGCAGCTGCCCGGCCAGGACGTTGACGTGGTGCTGCGGGAAGGTGAGCCGGTGCTGACCGTCCGCGAGCCTCGAGGAGTCCAAACCCCTCGAGAAGAGGACTACGAGGCCCGCCTCACCCTGCGGCTGCCACCCAGCCTCAAGTCCGTCGTCGAGGAATCGGCCGGCACGACCGGTGACTCGGTGAACACCTGGGTCGTCAAGGCGCTGTCGTCAGTGGCCAGCCGCCCAGGACGGCCTGGCCGCCACTACCGGGGGACGGTGCAGACATGAGTCAGCAACGTACGGAGACGTTCCAGGTGGCCGCTGCGGTGCAGCTGGAGATCAACCTCGCATCCGGCACCGCCATGGTGCTGTCCGGCGAGGAAGGCGCGGTAACGGTCGAGGTGCGTGGTCGCGACGCCGAGTCCTTCCGCATCGAGCAGTCCGGTGACCGCATCGTGCTGCGCCCACGGGAAGGATTCGGGCAAGGCTGGCGCTCTTACGACGTCACCGTCCATGTGCCACAGGGGGGCGAGCTGGAGGTGCGCGGCGCCAGTGCCGACGTCAACGTGGAGGTTGCGCTGGCTCGCCTGCGCGTCAACCTCGCCTCTGGAAACGTGCGAGCCCGAGACGTCGCCACAGATGCCTTGGTGCGCACCGCTTCGGGCGACGTGCATCTTGAGGCGGTCGGCGGTCGGCTCGACCTGACCACGGCGTCTGGCGACGTGGAAGTCGGGTCCGTGGGCGGAGCAGCGTCGGTGCGGGCAGCCTCGGGTGACCTGCGCGTCGGAACTGCCAACGACGACCTAGTCAGCAACTCGGCCAGCGGCGATGTCTCGGTCGGAACGTTCGGTGGGGCGCTGCTGCGCTGCAACACCGCTACCGGCAACGTCCGGGTCGGACTGCCACCGGGGCGCACCGTGGACATCGAGGCCTCCACCCTGTCGGGGACGTTTCGTAATGACTTCGACCGCGACACTGCCGAGGGTTCGCCCGGGACGCCTGCGGTCACCCAGGACGTTGCCGACAACGGCAAGGCCCGCCTGCGGTTGCGGACGGTGTCCGGCGACATCTGGCTCCAGCGCGCCTGACCTGCTCGGTCATGTTGGCTCCTCGTTGGAGGCGAACCGGAGGGCGCGCAGCGGCCGCAGGCAGGCTCTGGCGGCGAACCGGAGGCCGCGCAGCGGCCGCAGGCAGGCTCTGATCAGGCGAAGAGCCGCTCGGCGATGCGGGCGCGGTGCCACGTGGCCGAACCGTAGGCCTGCTCCAGCGCCTTCCCGCGCTTGAGCCACAGATGCAGGTCGTGCTGCCAGGTGAAGCCGATGCCACCGTGGCACTGCAGCGCCTCGGTGTTTGCCTTGTGCGCCGCGTCCGAGGCGTAGGCCTTGGCCACGCTCACCGCCTCCGCACGATCGCTACGTCCGCTGGCGAGCGCATACGCGGCGTAGGCGGTGGCGGCCTTGGAGGTCTCCACCACCAGCAGCGTCTCGGCCAGCTTGTGCTTGATCGCCTGGAAGGAACCAACGGGGCGCCCGAACTGCCAGCGTTCTTGGACATAGGCCACGGTCATGTCCAGCAGCCGCTGGGCCACGCCGTTGAGAAGTGCGGCCGTCGCCCAAGCTCCGCGGTCGAAGGCCTTGCCTGCCGCCTCGACCCCACCGTCCATCCTTGTGTCGTCGCCGGTCTCCGCCCGCACCGTGAACAGGCGCCGGGCGCCATCCATCGACGGCTGCGCGACCGCCTCGAAGCGGCCGGCGGGTACGGCGTGCAGCTCGCCGCCAGACTCGGTCAACAGCAGGTCGGCGATGTGCGCGGCACTGACCAGTGCGCTACCGACTACGGCGGCCTGAGCGCTGGGCGTACCCGCGAGTTGGACCGTCGCCACGGCGTCGCCGGCGGCGATGCGAGGCAGCCACTCATCGCGTTGGACGGGGGTGCCGGCCTCGACCAACGTCGGCACGGCGATCGCGGTGGTCTCCGCCAGCGGTTCTGGCAGGGCGGCGCGACCGGCCTCCTCCAGCAGCAGCACCAGGTCGACCTCGTGCAAGCCCAGCCCGCCGTACTGGGTGGGTACCGTCAGCCCGACCAATCCCATCTCTGCCATCTTGCGCCACCGCTGGCTGTCGCGAGCCGTGTCATGGTCCCAGGCGGCACGCACCGCCGCCGGAGGGCATTCCTTCGCGAAGAAGTCGCGTGCGACGTCACGCAGCTGGTACTGCTCGTCGGAATAGTCGAAGCGCATGCAGCTGCTCGCCGCCGCTCAGCCGCGCGGCTGTCGCGGCAGGCCGAGCACACGCTCGGCGATGATGTTCTTCTGGATCTCGCTGGTCCCGGCGTAGATGCACGACGCCCGCGAGTACCAGTAGCGCGCCTGCCAGTGCTGGTGATCGATCGCCTGTTCGGCGTCGGAGGTCAGCTCGGCGTACGGTCCCATGACCCGCATCCCGGCGTCGAAGATCCGCGCTTCCATTTCCGACCAGTACAGCTTGGTCAGACTCGCCTCCGGACCGATCGGCTTGCCGTCCACCAGCCGGGTCAAGGCGCGGTAGCTGTGGTGACGGAAGACCTCCGTCTCGATGTACAGCTGCGCCACGCGGTCGCGGACCAGCGGGTCGTCCGCAGCGCCGGCAGCCCTGACGAGCCGCACCAGCGCCTGCAGGTCGCGGGAGAAGCGTAGGTGGTTGCCGAGACCAGTTCCACGCTCGAAGCTCAGCGTGGTCATCGCCACCCGCCAGCCGTCGTTGAGCTCGCCGACGAGGTTGTCGATCGGCACGGCGACATCGTCGAGGAACACCTCGGCAAAGCCAGCGTCACCGTTGAGCTGCCGGATCGGCGCCACGCTCACGCCGGGCCTGTGCAGGTCGATCATCAAAAAGCTGATCCCCTTGTGCTTCGGCGCCTGCGGGTCGGTGCGCACGAGGGTGAACATCCAGTCGGCGAAACGACCCAGCGAGGTCCACACCTTCTGGCCGTTGACGATGAAGGCGTCGCCCTCGCGTCGCGCCGAGGTCCGCAGCGCCGCCAGGTCACTGCCGGCATCGGGCTCGGAGAAACCCTGCGACCAGATCTGCTCGCAGGACAGGATCGACGGCAGCCATCGTTGGCACTGGGCGGGCGTCCCACAGGTCATCAGCGTCGGCCCTGCCAGTCCCAGCCCCAGGACGTTGATCCTCGCCGGCGCCTCGGCCCTGGCGTACTCCTCGTCGAACAGCGTCTGGTTCAGCAGGTCGGCGTCGCGGCCTCCGTACACCCGCGGCCAGCTGATGGCGGCGTAGCCGGCCTCGTACAGCCGCCGCTCCCAGGCGCGGTGAGCGGCGAACCCCTCCGGGGTCGAGGACGGCGCCAGCGGCTCGGTACCGACGTTGCGCCGCAGCCAAGCCCGCACCTCGTCACGGAACTCGAGCTGCGCCTCGTTGAGGTCGAGATCCACGATTGGTACCCCATCCGCTCGGTATCCGGCGAGCCGGCAGCTCGTTGCCCGGACCGTGTCGCTGCTCGATCCAGTGAGTATCGCGAGCCAGCCGGCGCATCGCATACCGTCTGCGGGCATGCCGGTCCTGGTCACCCAAGCGCAGACGTCGGTCGGCCGCGCCGTGGCGCGCCGGCTGCGTAGCGACGGGTCCCAGGTCCGCGCCTTCGTTGATTACCGCGACGCCGAGGCCGCCGAGGCGCTACGGGCCATCGGCTGCGTCGTGGCTCGCGGGGCGCTGGACGACGAGGGCCATCTGGAGACGGCGCTGGAGCAGGTCCATACCGTCGTCCACCTGGGTGGTGACCCCATGACGCCGCCCGAGACCGTGGTGGATGACGCCGCGACGGTGGTGTCGGCGGCGCTCGGTGCGGGCTGCCGACGGGTGATCTGGCCGTCGTTCGTGGGTGCCCACGCACCGAAGCGCAACGCTTACCTTGAGGCTTGTGTCGAGGTTGAAGGTCTGCTGGCTGACGCTCCGCTGGAGTCCATCGTGGTCCGCCGGGCGCTGACCTATGGTCCTCGCGACCCGCTCACGCAGGCGCTGGCGAGCGGGGCGGCGCCGGTCGAAGCCGCGGAGGCGACCCATTCGCCGTTGTACGTCGACGATCTGGCCATGGTGCTGGTCGAGGCGGACCGGGTGCGCGGGTCGGTGGGAGAGATCGCAGTCACGGTCACCCTGACGGGTCCGACCGAGCTGCTCCTGGGCGCCTTCGCCGACCTGCTGACCGCTCCGGAGCGGCCGGCCGGACCTGCACCGGTCCTGGGTCCCATCGTCGCCGACCTGCTCGGCCAGGACCTGGTCTGTGACGGGGGCATCGTGGGGCCGACAGACATCCCCGAGGGGCTGCAGCGGTTGGCGGCCGAGTGACGCGGTTTTGCCGCTGAAAGCGAAAGGTTCGGGCGTCAACGTGCCGGAGTGATGAACTAATGGCTAAAGGGGTTCCCGTTCTCGCCGCAGAGCCGTACTCTGGTAGGACCGTGACACGACCACGACACCAGGGTCGGGCCGGCGTTCGGGGGATGGCGATGGTCGCAGTCGCGGCCATCCTGCTCCTGGCGGCCGTTCCCGTATACGCGCAGACGGAGGCCCCGTCTGAGGTGCCTTCCGAGGCGCCCTCTCCGCCGGCCTCTGAGCCGCCGTCGGAGCCGGCGACGCCGACCCTGGTCACGCCCGAACGGGATATGCCCGTGACCGGCCCACCGTTCCTGGACGTCGCGGTCGACGGCAAGGCCGAGTTGCTCACGGTCACGTTGACCCCTGCCGACTCCGCCGTCGACTCCACCACCTGGGCCGAACAGAAAACGAGTCAGAGCGACGAGCAGTCATCGATCAGTCTCAGCCTCACCGACCCACCCTGTCCATTAGGCGTCCAGCGGCCATGTGCGCTGGCCAACGGCAGGTACACGCTGACTGTCGTCGCGGACGACGCCGAAGAGCCGCTCGTGGAGGACCAGCCGATCGTGCTGGAGGTGGATCCGCCGCCGCCGGGGGTCTGGGCACGGTTGCGCAAGGGCGGTCGGATCAAGGTCAGCGGGCAAGCCCTAGAGCTGCCCGACAGCCAGCCAGCCGAGCTGTACCGCCTGGGTAACCCCGACGAGCTGCTTGACACCTTCAAACTCAAACGGGGTGAAGCGATTGCTTTCGAGCACGCGGGACCCGAAGGGGGCAGACTCGAGCCGGGGATCTACAGCTATCGCCTCCAGGTGGCTCGCGCGGGAGCTGGCGGCACGTCCCGGATGGCCGAGGCGACGTCATCCCCGCTCGTCGAGGTCGTGGCGCCCGATCCCATCGACCCGCCCGACCCTATCGATCCGACGGAGCCGCCCGATCCTGTCGATCCGACGGAGCCGCCCGATCCTGTCGATCCGACGGAGCCGCCCGATCCTGTCGATCCGACGGAGCCGACTGAGCCCAGCGAGCCGGATCCGAAGCCCGATCGGTCTGCGGGCGACCCGACGGATGACGGCGGTCAACAACGGAACGACAGCGACGGTGACGACGACGACCGTCAGGTGGCGCTAGGCTCCATGAACGTGGGGTCGGCCGGATCGTTGACTAGCCCGTTCACCCGCAGCAGCCTCGCGCTGTCGGCGCCGGGGCCCGGTGTCTCGACGGGGCTGGCCTCGCAGAACCTGCCGGAGATTGCACCGCCTGCCGTCGCCGCGCCACAGGTTGCGGTGCCCGAGATACCGGCACCCGCACCCCTGCCGCTGACCGCATTTCCTGCTCCCGCCCCCGCCGTTGCCCCCGCGGCGCAGCCACCTCCGAGCCTGCCGAGCCTGTTGGGCATCCTCCCGCAGCCATTGGCGACGTCACCGGTGATGATCGCGTCGCGGAGCGCCTCCTCCGACCTCCCGCCGGCGGTGCCGGTGGCCGCTTGGGCGCTGCTCGCCGGCGTCCTCGGGTGGCGCCTGGTCTCTCGGTCAAACACTGCAGCTAAGACTCGGCCCTAGTCGGCAGGCGGTAACCGTCCCCCGGCCGCTACGCGTCCACAAATCCGACTCGAGCGCCCGCGACGCGTTGCTTTGCTTCCGGCTCGAGGGCCCGGCCCGCGCCGGTAACTGCCGGCGCACAGGGGCGTCGTACGGGCCGAGCAAGTCGGGGAAGACCACCCCGATCGCGCTGTGGCGCCCGAGGCCCGGTCCCGCGTCAGCTCTCGTCGCGCCAGCCCAGCATCGCCGAGATCTCGGCACCGGCGCGAATGACCAGCGGCGCCAGCTCCTGCAGCCGCTGCGCGGTGACCCTCATGGCCGGCCCGGTAACGCTCACGCTGGCCCGCACGGCCTCCGCGTGGCTGCGGATCGGCACCGCCACCGTACGGATGCCCACCACGCGCTCCTCGAAGGAGAAGGCGCATCCCTTGCGGATGATTTGGTCGAGTTCGATGCGCAGCAGGACAGGGTCGGTGATGGTGGCGGGCGTTGCCGCCGCAAGCGGGCCGGCCAAGACCTCGTCACGCTCCTCAGCGGGTAGGAACGCCAGCAGCACCTTGCCTGGCGCTCCCTGGTGCAGCGGGATGCGCTCCTCCAGTTCGGTGTAAGTCCGCCGCAGCGGCTGGCGACTCTCAACTTGGTCGACCACCAGCCGGCAGTGGCCGGACAAGACGTGCAACCCTACGGTCTCGCCGGTCGCGTCGCGCAAGCGGCGCATGACCGGCAACGCCACCACCTGCAGATCCACACCGGGATGGGCGCCCCTTGCCAGGCGCAGCAGGTGCGGTCCCAGCATGTAGCGGCGGTCGGGAACGCGCCGCACGAGCCCGTGCGACTGCAGGCTGTGCAACAGCCGGTGGGCGGTGCTGGTGGTCAACCCGGTGATGCGGGCGATCTCAGACAGTCCTAGTTCCTGCCGATCGGCGGTGAAGCAGTCCAGGATCGCCACCGCACGATCTAGCGACTGCACGCCATTAGGTCGGGGCGGGTCTGAGTGACGCTTCTGTGGCGCGGCGTTGTTTGCCGTCACGGTTTCAACAGCTTGACGACCAGCGGCGTGATCAGGATGACGGAGGTGACCCGCAGCAGGTGGACGCTGAGCACCAGCGGGGCCACCGCTCCTGCCTCGGCGCTGAGCACCCCCATCTGGGCGATGGCGCCGGGCGACGTCGCCAGATAGGAGGTGATGGGGTCCAGCCCCCCGAACCGCCACAGGCAGTACGCGAGCAGGCCACCGAGGCCGATGAACGCGACGACCACGCTGATGATGGGCACGAAGGACTGCGCGACCAGCTTCGGCGTCTCGCGGCTGAACGTCTGACCCAGCAGCGCACCGACGATCACGTAGGCCACGAACCGTCCGGCGGGGGGGATGGTCCAGGTTGGCACCCCCAGCATCCGAGGGATACCGACCCCGAGCATGGCTCCCACCAACGCGCCGGCCGGAACGCCGAGGCGGTCGAACAACCATCCCCCTGTCAGCGCGGCGCCGAGGCTGTAGAGCACGACCATGGACGTTCCTCTCAGTTGATGCCGGCCGCCCCGACGACGGGGTTGACCAGGGAGCCGATACCGGCGATGCGGCACTCGGCGACGTCACCATCGGAAATCACGACCGCCCCGGGCGTACCGGTGCTGATCACGTCACCGGGCAGCAGCGGCATGACCTTGCTGTGGAAGCTGATCAGCATTTGTGGCGAGTAGAGCATGTTGGCGACCGAGTTGGATCGCTGCAGTGTGCCGTTACGGTAGGTCCCGACGACGATGTCGGCGAGGCTGCCGAAGCGCGCCAGCACCTCGTCCGTCGTGACCAGGTGCGGCCCGAACGCGAAGAAGGTCGGGAAGTTCTTGGCTCGCGTCAGAAAGCGCGGGTTCTCGGCAAGGATGTCCTCGGCGGTCTGATCCAGCACGCAGCAGACCCCGGCCACGTACTCCAGCGCCTCGGCTTCGTCGACGTTGCGGCACTCGCGGCCGATGACGATGCCGAGTTCGGCCTCGGCGGTGACCCGCCGGCTCTGCACCGGCAGGACGATCGGCTCGCCAGGGCCGATGATCGTGTGGTCGCCCTTCATGAACGACGCCGGCGCGGTCGGGTGCGCCGCGGCGAGGTCGTCGGCATGGTCGACGTAGTTCAGGCCGATGCCCCACAGCTTGGGAGGATGGCGGTACGGCGGCGCCCACCGCAGCGTCGCGGGGTCGGCGAAGGCGTCGTCGGCAAGCCCTGCGGCACGCCGCGTCCACGTGTCAAGCCGTCGCGGCGACAGCACACCGATGACGTCCAACAGGTCCGGGGGTGCGTCCGGGTCCACGGCGGACAGCGGGACCAACCCTCGGTACGGGACGTCGATAGCCGGGACCTCGTCGTGGTCAATCACGACGCTGCATAGACGCACGGGCGCCTCCTTGGGATCGGGAAGCGCTGCCCGCTAGTCCTCTTCGCCCGGCACGGCCGGCAGGCTGCGGCCCCGGATCAGCCGGTAGGCCACCGGCACCGCGATCAGGACGGCGAACAGGATCACCAAGCCGAACGCCACCGGTCGCTGGTAGAAGATCAACGGGCTGCCATTGGAGATCAGCAGCGTCTGGCGCAGGGTCTCCTCGGCGATGGGGCCCAAGACCAGGGCCACGATCGCGGCGGCAGGGGAGAAGCCGAACCGCTTCATAAAGAAGCCCAGCACACCTGCCAGCACCATCAGCCAGGTCTCGATGATGCTGCCGTTCACGGTGTAGGTGCCGATGGTGCACAGCACGACGATCACCGGGATTGCGATGCGCAGCGGAATCTTCATGAAGCTGGCGAACAACGGGATCGCGAAGATGTTGAGCAGGACCAACACGACGTTGCCCAGGTACATGCTGGCGATCAGGCCCCAGGCGAACTCGGGGTTCTGGGTCATCAGCAGCGGCCCTGGACGCAGGCCGTACAGCAGGAACGCCCCGAGCAGTACCGCCGTCGATCCCGAGCCGGGGATGCCAAGGGTGAGCAACGGGACCAGCGATCCGGCGGACGCGGCATTGTTCGCCGCCTCCGGCCCGATCAATCCGGGGATCGCCCCCTTCCCGAACTTCTCGGGGGTCTTGGAGATGGACTTCTCCATGCTGTAGGACATCAGCGAGGCGATCGTCGCGCCGGCTCCGGGCAACACCCCGACCAGAAATCCGAGCACCGAGCCCCTTGCGGTCGGCCACCTCGACTCTTTCCACTCCCGTCGGCTGGGCCAGAAGCCCTCGTCCTTGGTGCTGACTTTGATGTACGGGAAATCCTCGGCGTGCTGGTTGAGGTACACGCTGTACAGGATTTCACCGATCCCGAACAAGCCGATGGCGAGTGGGATGAAGTCGATGCCGCCGATCAGTTCGGCGGACCCGAAGGTGTAGCGCTGCGCTCCGGTCCCGATGTCGACGCCGACGGTCCCGAGGGCGAAGC
>JACCTL010000109.1 GCA_013812395.1 Euzebyaceae bacterium | reverse complement strand
AAGCTGCGCGGGCCGTCCCCCAGCCGGCGCCTGAACCCGCGCCGAGCCCGGTGCTTGATGGTTCCTCGGCCGCAGCCGCCGATGTGGTCCCGCCCTCGCCGCCGGCCGACTGGCAGCCATCCGCTGTCCCGGCCCCGGTCAGCAGCCTCGCTGCCGCACCGCCGGCGGCCCGGGCCGGCGGCCCGGCCTCGTCTGGCGAGCCCACCATCGCCGGAGCCGTGGACCTCGCGCTGGTGCAGCGCAGCTGGGCCGCGGTCCTGGAGGCCGTCAAGGCCCGCAAGCGGTCGTTACAGGTGTGGCTGCTGATGGCGCAGCCGATCGGGCTGCAGGGCGATACGCTGCAGCTGGAGTTTCGCAGCGGCTACGGCTTCCACGCCGACAACTGTGCCCGCGAGGACAGCCAGGTGATCCTCGGCGAGGCCTTCACCGAAGTCTTCGGCACCCGCCTGCGCGTTGCCTGCTCGGTGTCGGCCACCGGGTCGGCACCGGATCCGGTCGCCGACGACAGCGCGTCGCTGGACGAGCAGGCCGCAGCGGTGCTGGAGAGCGAGGCCGCCGCCGCCGCTGGCCTGCTGCCCGACGAGGGCCGCGCGCACGACCAGGCCATCGAGACCCTGACGCGTGACCTGGGCGCCACGGTCATCGATGACGGTTCCTGACGCCGCCGCGCTGGTCGATCGCGCGTCCTTCGACGAGGGTGACCTGACCGGTGAACGGCTGGAGCGCCAGCGGTTCAGCCACTGCACCTTCCGTGCGGCGGCTGCCGTCGAGCTGACCACCCAGGGCTGCGTGTTCGACCGCTGCGACTTTTCCGTCGCAGACCTGTCCGGCTCGTCGCACACCTCGTCGGCGTTCACCAACTGCCGCTTCGACATGGCCAACCTGTCCACCGCACGCTTTATCGAGTGCAAGCTGACCGGTTCTGAACTGGCCGGCGCCAAGCTGCTCGGCGTGGACATCTCCGGTGGCGACTGGTCGCTGGTCAACCTCCGGGGCGCCCTGCTGTCCGGGCGAGACCTGCGTGGGGTGCGCCTGCGGGGTGCGGAGCTGGTCGAGGCCGACCTGCGTTCCTGTGACCTGCGGACCGCCGACCTGACGGATGCGCGCCTGCACAACGCCCAGCTGAAGGGGGCGGACCTGCGCGGCGCGATCGTGGACGGCACCGCGCTACAGACGTTGGACCTGCACGGCGTCCACCTCGACCTGGCGCAGGCGGTCCTGGTCGCCAAAGGCCTCGGTGCGCTGATCGACTGAGTAGGCTGGCGGCCCCCGACGTGACACACGCCAGCGAGGCCCCGATGAGCAACATGAACCAGATGCTGCGCCAGGCCCAGGCCATGCAGCGCAAGCTCGCCAAGGCCCAGGAGGAGCTGGCCACCAAAGAGGTCAGTGGCTCGGCCGGCGGCGGGGTGGTCACCGCCGTGGTCGCGGGGGGCGGCACGTCGCTCAAGTCGGTCACGATCGACCCCGACGCCGTGGACCCCGCCGACGTCGAGATGTTGCAGGACATGGTCGTGGCCGCCGTCAACGAGGCGCTGCGGGCCGCCAAGAAACTGGAATCTGAGACCATGGGTGACATCACGGGCGGGCTGGGCTTGCCACCCGGGCTCGTCTGAGCGTCCCGGCCGCAGGAGCCAAGCGTGTACGAGGGTCCGGTCGCTGACCTCATCACCGAGCTCGGCCGCCTGCCGGGGGTCGGGCCCAAGAGCGCGCAGCGCCTGGCCTTCCACCTGCTGGCCGTCGATTCGGCCGATGCCGAGCGCCTCGCCGCCAGCATCCGTGCAATCAAGGAGCGGGTGCGCTTCTGCAGCCGCTGCTTCAACGTCTCGGAGCTAGAGCAGTGCCGGGTCTGCCGTGATCCCCGGCGTGACACTTCGCTGCTGTGCGTGGTGGAGGAGCCGCGCGATGTCCTGGCCATCGAGCGGACCGGCGAGTTCCGGGGTCGCTATCACGTACTCGGCGGCGCCATCTCGCCGATCGACGGCGTGGGCCCCGACGACCTGCACATCAAACAGCTGGCCGTCCGCGTCGGCGAAGAGGACATCGCCGAGATCGTGCTGGCCACCAACCCCAACATCGAGGGTGAGGCGACCGCCAGCTACTTGTCGCGGCTGCTGAAGGTGATGAGCACCGAGGCGCAGCCGCTCCGTGTCAGCCGCATCGCCTCGGGCCTGCCGGTCGGTGGCGACCTGGAGTACGCCGACGAGGTGACGCTCGGCCGAGCCTTCGCCGGCCGCCGCGCGGTCTAGCCCGGGAGTCGTGTGCGTCGGCCCGCGCGGGCGGCGCCATCTGCGCACGGTTGGCGGCGGTAGGAAAGTCGTGTGCGCCGTCCCGCGTGGGCGACGGAATCTGCACACGGTTGCGGAAAGGGCCGGTTGGTCAAGCCGTTCCTGACGCGAGCCCGGTTAGCCTGAAGCTGTGATCGTCGTCCAAAAGTACGGCGGGTCGTCCGTCGCCGACACCGACCGCATCAAGCGGGTCGCCGAGCGTGTGGTCCAGGTGCGCCGCGACGGTCACGACGTCGTGGTCGTGGTCTCGGCGATGGGCAAGACCACCGACCAGCTGATTCGCCAGGCCGAGGAAGTCTCGGGCATCCCGCCAGCACGCGAGCTGGACATGTTGCTGACCGCCGGCGAGCGGATCTCGATGTCGCTGCTGGCGATGGCGATGCACGAGCTCGGCTACACCGCCCGCAGCCTCACCGGCAGCCAGGCCGGCATCATCACCGACACCACGCACGGCAAGGCGCGCATCATCGACATCACGCCCGGGCGCATCAACAGCGCGCTGGCCGAGGGCCACGTCGTCATCGTCGCCGGCTTCCAGGGCGTCAGCCGCGACAGCAAGGACGTCACAACGCTTGGGCGTGGTGGCAGCGACACGACCGCTGTGGCGCTGGCCGGCGCCCTCGGCGCCTCGGTCTGCGAGATCTACACCGACGTCGACGGCGTCTACACCGCCGACCCCCGGATCGTCAGCACCGCGCGCAAGCTGCAGCGGGTGTCCCACGAGGAGATGCTGGAGCTGGCGGCCTGCGGCGCCAAGGTCCTGCAGGTGCGCTCGGTCGAGTACGCCCGCAACCACCACGTGGCCGTGCACGTGCGCAGCTCGTTCTCCTACGGCGAGGGGACCTGGGTGCAGGACGAATCGGAGGCGAACATGGAGCAGGCCGTCATCTCGGGCGTCGCCCACGACACCGGTGAGGGCAAGCTCGTCATCCGCCGGGTGCCCGACAAGCCCGGCGTGGCCGCGCGGATCTTCACCGCGCTGGCCGAGGCCAACATCAACATTGACATGATCGTGCAGAACGTGTCGGAGGACGGCACGACCGACATCTCCTGCACCGTCCCCCTGGCCGACGGTCCGCGAGCGGACCTGCTGCTGACCGCCCTGCTGCCCGAGATCGGGGCAGAGGGGATCTTGTTCGATAGCGACGTGGCGAAGGTGTCGCTGGTCGGGGCCGGCATGAAGACCCACCCGGGCGTCGCGGCGGCGATGTTCTCCGCGCTGTCGGACGCCGGGGTGAACATCGAGATGATCTCGACTTCTACCATCCGCATCTCGGTGGTCGTGCGCGCCGCCGAGGTCTCCACGGCGGTGCAAGCGGTGCACGACCGGTTCAATTTGGGTGGCGAAGTTGAAACGTAATGACCCGCATCGTCGGAACGCCATGATCCCCAGAGCGGCGGCGCCATGACCCGCACCGTGGCGGTGGTAGGTGCGACGGGGGCCGTCGGGCAGGACCTGCGCCGGCTGCTGGCAACGCGCGACTTTCCCTGCGACGAGGTGGTGTTCGTCGCCACCCGTCGCTCGGCCGGCAGGGTGCTGCGCTTCCGGGATCGCGACGTGACGGTGCGCGCCATCGACGACGCGGGACTGTTCAAGGGGGTGGACCTGGCGCTGTTCTCGGCGGGGGGAGGCACGTCTCTCGAGCAAGCCCCGCTGGCTGTCGCCGCGGGGGCCTTGGTGGTCGACAACTCCTCGGCCTGGCGGATGGATCCCGACGTCCCGCTGGTCGTCACCGAGGTCAACGGGCAGGTGTTGGATCCGCGGCCCGCCAAGGGCATCGTCGCCAACCCGAACTGCACCACGATGGTGGCAGTGCTGCCGCTCAAGGCGCTGCACGACGCCTTCGGGCTCAGCGGCTTCGTCGCGACCAGTTTCCAGGCGGCCGGCGGCGCCGGGCAGAAGGGCATCGACGAGCTGGCGGCGCAGATCCCGGTGCTGGCCGAACAGTCCGAGTTGCTGCGCCACGACGGGGCGGCGGCGGCCAAGCTGGTCGACTACAGCGTGCATGCCCGCACCCTGGCGTTCAACGTGGTGCCGTGGCTGGGTGCCGAGGCCGACGCCGGCTACAGCGACGAGGAGATGAAGCTGCGCAACGAGTCGCGGCGCATCCTCGATCTACCGCAGCTGGAGGTGGCACCCACCTGTGTCCGCGTGCCGGTGATGGTCGGCCACGCCGTGGCCGTGCGGGCGACCTTCGAGCGCGAGGTCGACCTCGGCGAGGCGCTGCGCCGTCTCGACGCGTTTCCGGGCCTGGTGGTCGACGACCTGCCGACGCCGCTGGAGTGGGCGGGCCGCGACGAGGTGGCCGTCGGTCGGGTCCGGCGCGATCTGTTCGATCCCCGAGCCCTGAACTTCTTCGTCGTCGGCGACAACCTGCTCAAGGGTGCGGCGCTGAACACCATCCAGATCGCCGAGGAACTGGTGGCGCGCGGCCACGTGTAGCTGGCCGTGGAGCGAAGCGATCGCGCACAGATCAGCGCTCAATGAAGCGGTGGCACACCTGTTACAGCTCGCGAACGGGCCAGGCGTGGTAGGCGATGAGCGCCGTGCTGCGCGGCCCCCCGGCACCCGCTTCGGTGAACGGCTTTCCGGCGGCATCCAGGCCGAACTGGTACATGGTGGCACCGCTGCTGTGGCTCACCGCGGCGTTCCAACCGCTGCTGACGGCGTTGGGGGAAACCGTCAGGGACACACTGGGGCCTGCCGAACCGAGGCCACCGCCGACGTACACGTGCCATCCCGACCGCAGGCTGCCGGTGGACTGCTTCATCACGCCAGCCGACAAGGCCACGCCGCGCAGCCCGTAGGTCAGGTTGACGTCGAGGTAACCGCCGTCGAAGAAGGCGCGACCCGACACGTCTGGGAATGCACTCATCACGCCCGCCCATGCCCGCGCTACCTCGGGCTCAATCCCAAGGAACCGTCGGTGCGGTCGCCCGACACCGCCGGGCCGATGCCCTCGGCGGCGGGGAGGCTGTGCGTGCCGCGCATCCGCAGGGCTACGGGGCCGGCGGGTCCACCCTGCTGGATCACGATGTCCAGCGGGCTGTCGGGCCAGCGGCAGCACACCGCGCCGGCCTCCTCGGTGATCGTCGCCCCCAGCAAAGTCCACAGCGCTCTCGCTCGGTCGAGGTCGGGATGGCGCAGGGTCGGGCCGAGTAGCTCGGCGGCTCGGGGCGCTGGCGGTTCGGGGATGTGGCCGATGCTGGCGGCCCACTCGTGGTCGGTGTGCCCGGACCAAGCCACCTGCACGACCAGTCCGCCGACCTGTGAGGGGCGCAGGAAGCCCTCGCGCCACACGTCGCCGCCAAGGTCGACGTCGACGACATCGAGGCCACCGGCGCGCACCACCTCTAGCGCCGGGCCCAAATCAGGCACCTTGAAGGTGACGTGGTGCACGACGGAACCGAAGCGTCGCAGGAACCGGCGCACAAAGTTGTCCGGATCCGTGGAGGTCGGCCGCAGCAGCTCTAGCTTCGCGCCGTTGGCAAATTGCAGCTGGCGGCTGGCGAAGACCGCGTTGTCGCCCCAGGCGACGATGCCGCCGCCCAACTCGTCGCGCCAACGACGCTGGGCGGTCTCCCAGTCGGGCACGGCGACGGCCACGTGATCCAGCTGGGCTGTCAAGCCATCGCTCATGATGGCGCCGGGCACTGGCAGACGGCCGCGCCGCAGCGTGGGCAGCCGTCGGCGTAGCGGGCGGCCGCCTGCTGCAGGTCGACCCCCGACTGTGCGGCCAGCGAGGCCAGCCACGCGAGCACGTCGGCGAACTCGCGCTGACGGTCTGCGTCAGAGCCGCGGAACAGCGCGCGCGCCAACTCGCCGCACTCCTCGGTGAACCACACGAAGGTGCGAGCGAGCCCACGCTGGCGGTCCCGCTCGCCGTACAGCTGCTCCATGCGGGCCTGGAAGTCGGCGATCTCCACGGGTCCGCGCCTTCTGTCAACCAACCGCTGGCCTGTCATGCAAGCAGCGAAGCGGTAGTGACCGTTGCTGTGGTTGGTCAGTCGGGATGCCGGGATTCGAACCCGGGGCCTCCACGTCCCGAACGTGGCGCGCTAACCAAGCTGCGCTACATCCCGGTGTTACGGCGCCCAGCCTAACCCGCTGGCGGATGGCCCTCAAAGGCGTCGTGGCGGGCGACCAGGTCCAACAGCGTCGCCTCGGGCCGGCAGCCAAGGCGCACCGGCGCGAACTTGGAGTTCCCCAGGCCCGCGGACACGTGCAGCCACAGGTCGGCGCCCTGGCGTGACAAGCCACGCGATTGGCGCAGCGGCAGATCGCAGTTGTTCACCAGCGCGCCCAGCAGCGGGATCCGCACCTGCCCGCCGTGCGTGTGGCCGGAAAGGACCAGGTCGAAGCCGTTGCGGTCGAAGACGTCCAGCGGCGCTCGGTACGGCGCATGGACCAGGCCAAGGCGTAGCGCCACGTCGTCGGTCGGCGCCGACCAGTCGATCAGGTCCGGCCGGGCGTGGCCGATATGCGGGTCGCCCAACCCCGCCACATCGAGCAGCCCTGCGGGGGTGGACACGGCCGTGCGGCGGTTGTGCACCACCTGGTAGCCCGCCTCGGACAAGCCGGCGGTCAAGCGCACGGTGTCCAAAGGCATGCCGTAGTGGCGACGGCCAGGGGCGAGGAAGTACTCGAACGGGTTCTTGGCCGTCGACCCCCAGTAATCATGGGCGCCAAGCACGGCGATACCGACCCGGTCGCGGGCCACAGCGGCCAGTGCGTCGACCACGTCGTCGATCGCGGCGTCCTCCTCGAGAAGGTCGCCGCTGACTGCGACCACGTCCGGGGCGGTGTCGGCGCATGCTCGGACGAACGCGAGCAGGTGCGCCTGGCCGGGGATGTGGTGCAGGTCGGACAGGTGCAGGACACGCAGCGGTCGGCTGGCGCCGGGGCGCAGCACTGGGACGGCGGCGTGGCGCAGGGCATACCAGCGGCGCTCAATCAGGGTGGACCAGCCGAGGGTGGCCAGTCCGGTGGCGACCGCGGCGGCGCGCCAACCAAGGACGCCGGTCGGCGTCGGACTCAACGGCGCCGCCGCGGCGGCGTGGCAGGACGCGTGGGCGTGGCGACCCGCTTGGCCACCAGCAGGCGGATGCTGCCGCCGAGCTGCGCCTGCCGTCCGGCGGCGGGCTGCTGCCCGATGACGATGCCGGGTCGAATCCGGCTGGGGGTCATCTGCACGGTCGGTCGGAAGCCGACCGCGCCGGCCAGCCGGCGGGCATCGACGACGTGGCGACCGACCAGGCTGGGCACGGGCCCTTTGGGCAACGGGGGCGGCTCGGGGAAGTCCTTGGCAGCCAGATCCAGGGTGGACACCGCCCGGTTCATGAACCGCGACCAGATCATCGTGGGCAGGCAGCCTCCCGTCACCGCGCCACCGCAGCGGGCGTCGGTCAGGGCATTGGTTCCCTCTGGGTCGCCTACCCAGGTCGACACCGACAGCTGCGGCAGGTAGCCGGAGAACCAGGCGTTGCCGTAGTTCTGGGTCGTGCCGGTCTTCCCGGCGGCGGGACGGTCCAGGTCGACGTTGGCTGACGCGGTGCCGTTCTCGATTGGCCCTCGGAGCATGTCGGTGGCGCGCGCGGCGATCCCGGCCTCGACGGCCCTGGCGCAGCGCGGGCGCTCCCGCAGCAGGGTGCGACCGTGGCGGTCGCGGATCTCGCTGATGGCGTATGGCGTGCAGTGCACGCCACCGTTGGCCAGGGTGCCCATCCCCGAAGCCATGTCCAGCCCGAAGACCTCGTTGGTGCCCAGCACCGTGGAGCAGTAGGGCGTCAGCTTGGCGGTGACGCCCATGCGCTGGGCGACCTCCACCAGCTTGCGGGGCCCGGTGAGGTCGAGCAGGTGCGAGAAGTAGGTGTTGGACGACACCGCGGTGGCGTCGTACATGTCCAGCACGCCTTGGCTGGCGTCGGCGTAGTTGCCCGGCTCGTAGCCACGGCAGCCAGGGCGCCGGAACTTGTAGCTGGCGCCTGCGTTGTAGGTCAGGGTCGGGCTGAGACCGGATTCCAGGGCCGCCACGAGCTGGAATGGCTTGAAGGCCGAGCCGGGCTGACGGCCGACCGGCGAGCCCAGTCCAGGCACGGCCGGGGTCACCTGCGTCTCATCCTTGCCCTTGCCGAAGCGCTTCGGTCCCACACCGATCGCCAGGATCTCCCCGCTGCGCGGGTCAACCGCCGTGACGGCCGACTGCGCGCCACCGCGGCTTGGTAGCACCGCGTCGATCGAGCGCACGGCGTCGCGTTGCAGCTCGGGGTCCAGGGTGGTGTAGATGCGCAGGCCGCCGCGCAGCACGGCTTCCTCCCGGGCCTTGGTCCCGGGTCCCAGGACCGTGGAGTTGCGCAGCAGGTGGCGGACGTAGGCCACGAAGAACGAGTCGCCGCGCTTCAGGGGTCCGTGCAGCCGCAAGCGCAGCGGTTTGGCCGTGAGGCGCTCCGCCTTGCGCACGCCGAGGAAGCCCTGCTCGGCCATCTGGCGAAGGACGATGTTGCGCCGGATTCGAGCGGCCCTTGGATGGTCCACGGGGTCGTTGCCGGCCGGCGTGCGGATAATGCCGGCGAGGACGGCGGCCTGCGGCACGGTCAGTTCGGAGACCCCGCGATCGAAGTAGTACTTGGCGGCGGTGCCGATCCCGTAGACGCCATGCCCGAAGTAGGCGATGTTGAGGTACTCGCCGAGGATGTCACGCTTGGTCAGCCGGCGTTCGAGCTGGGTGGCGAGCACCGCCTCGCGCAGCTTGCGCCGCACGGTCTGGGAGCGGTCGCGCAGCACGACGTTCTGGACCAGCTGCTGGGTAATGGTCGAAGCGCCGGAGCGGATCTCTCCGGCCTCGGCGTTGCCCATTGCGGCGCGTGCGACCGCTCGCCAATCGACCCCGCGATGGCGGAAGAACTCCGAGTCCTCGGTGGCCAGCACCGCCTGCTGGACGTGCTCGGGGACCCGCCGCAGCGGCACCATCCGGCGGTTTTCCAAGCCGTGCAACACCGCCAGCACCGAGCCGTCGCGGGCGTAGATGACGGAGCGCTCGGACGGGTCGCCGAGTTCCGCGGGCAGCGGATCGAAGTTGAAGACCTGCTCGTCGACGGCGTTGACAGCGGTCGACGCGACGCTGACCGTCGGGGCCAGGCTGGCTGCCAGCAGCACCGCCGCGCCGATCATCACGGCCACCAGCCCCACCACGCGCAGCAGCAACCGGCCCCAGGCGGCGGGGCTGCCGAGGCGCTCGGCTAAGGCATCGAGGCGGGTGGGCTGCATGCAGGCACGCTGTCGTCAGCGCGACGCCAAAGAGCGTCGCGTCATGACTCGATGATAACTAGCTGTACAGGTGCTGGCCGATGGCCGTCAGTCCGGGCAGGTCGTAGACGTCGGTGGCCATCAACGGCACCTGCACCAGGGCGCGAGGATCGATGCCGTGCAGCGCGGCGGCGATCGCGTGGCGCTCGCGCTGCGCCACCTCGACGCGGCCGGCGTGCAGTCGCAGCAAGGCGGCGGCCGCACGGCTCTCGGGGCCGTCCTGCTCCAAGGTCGCGGCGGCGGCCCTCGCGGCCTGTGGCGTGACCGGAGCCAGGCCTGCCGGCGGCGGTGGGGTGACCCGGTTGACCACCAGCCCGGCGGTCGGCATGCCGTCGGACTCCAGGCGCTGCAGGAAGAAGCGAGCCTCTCGCAGCGCCGGCACCTCGCCAGTGGCCACCACCACAAAGGCGGAGGTCGGCTGCTGCAGCAGGTGATAGACGGCCTGGGCACGGTTCTTGAAGCCGTCGTACATGCCCTCGAAGGATTGGAAGAACTCGGCGAGGTCGCCCAGCACCGCCTGCCCGGTGAGCCGCGACGCCGCCCGCATGAACAACCCCGCGCCGAAGCCGGCCGCCCGGGTGGCGAGCTTGCCCGCCGCCATGCCGGGAGCGAGGAACATCTTCAAGAAGCGGCCCTCGAGGAAATCGGTCAGCCGGCGCGGCGCGTCGAGAAAGTCCAAGGCGTTGCGGGTGGGTGGGGTGTCGATGACGATGCAGTCGTAACCACCGGTGCTGTGCAGGTCGTACAGCTTCTCCATGGCCATGTACTCCTGCGTCCCCGCCAGGGAGCCCGACATTTGCCGGTAGAAGCGGTTGGTCTTGATCCGCTGCGCGCGAGCCGGGTCGCTGGCGTGGCGATCGATGACCTCGTCGAAGGTCCGCTTCATGTCCAGCATCATCGCGTCGAGCCCGTCGACGCCCTTCACCGGCCGGGGTTGGTTGTCCAGCTTGCCCAACCCCAACGACTGCGCCAACCGTCGGGCCGGGTCGATGGTCAGCACGATCGTCCGCCGCCCCCGAGCCGCCGCGCCGAGCGCCAGCGAGGCGGCCGTCGTGGTCTTGCCGACGCCGCCCGGTCCCGTGCAGACGATGACGTGGCGGGTGTCAACGACAGTGCTGAGGTCGTGTTGGCGTGCCGCGTCCAGTGCGCGACTCACCCCTCGACCGCCCGCTCGATCACGCTGGCCAGAATCCCTAGCTCGTCGGCGCTGAAGCGCTCGCTGTACACGTACGGCAGCTCCAGGGTCGGCACCTGCAGCTGTTTGCCGAGCTGGTTGCGCTGCCTGCGTTGCAGCTGCAGCCGCTTGGTCGACGCGGCGCCCGCGTCCAGCAATGCCGTGGCGGCCTCGGCGTCCAGCTCGACGCCCGCAGTGACCAGCAGTGCTTGCAGATCCGCTGCCGACAACTCGGCCATGGCCTTGCTCGCCGCCTTGTCCGTCCGTTCGGCCAGCACGCGATTGACCAGCACAGGACCGATCGCAACGCCCAGCCCGCGCAAGGCAGCGGCGCTGTCCAGCGTCTCGGCGACCGGCATCTCCTCCAGCATGGTGACCAGCAACAGGTTCGTGCGCCGGTGGTCGGAGAGCATGTCGATCAGGCTCTGGGCCTGCTGGCGGATAGGGCCGACGTTGACCAGCTCCGTGGTCACGTCGGGGGCGCGCAGAAAATTGACGATGCGGCCCGTCGGCGGCGCGTCGAGCACCACCAGGTCGTAGCAGAACCGCCCGTCAGGGTTGCGGCGGCGTTCCAGCTCCTTCGCCTTCCCGATCAGGAGCACGTCTTTGATGCCAGGGGCGGCGGTGGTGGCGAACTCCACCGCCGACGAGCTGGCCACCAACCGCGACAGCCGCCGGGCCCCGTAGAACATGTCCAGGTACTCGCGCAGGCTGGCCTCCGGGTCAATCGACATGCCCCACAGGCCGGACCTAAATTCTCGCTCGGTGAAGTCCCATGCCTGGGTGTCGAACAAGCGGGAGAAGATGTGGCGCCCCTCGACCTCGACAAGGCAGGTACGTGCGCCCTGGCGGGCGGACGCCAAGGCCACGGCAGCGGCCACCGTGGACTTGCCCACGCCGCCCTTCCCTGTGACGATCAGCAGGCGCGGGTCGAGCAGCGCAGACGTTTCCACGGGCCCTGTATACCCACCCCCTTCAGCGGGGACCGCGCCGGTCGCCACGGTAGGATCGGCCCATGCCCCGCCCCAGTCGCCTGCGTGCTTGCGGCGCTGTCGCGCTGCTCGCCGGTCTGCTGCTCAGCCTGTTCTCCACCACCGCCGGCGCCCAGAGCAACGGGCCGCTGATCGACGTCGTCGAGGTCTCCGGCATCATCGACCAGTCCATCGCGGACTACCTGCGTGAGACGATCGCCCGAGCCGAGGCCGACGGGGCCGAGGCCGTGGTGCTACAGCTCGACACACCAGGCGGGCTGGGGGTGTCCATGGAGGAGATCGTCGGGCTGGTGACCAACAGCCGCGTGCCCGTCGCCGTGTGGGTCGGTCCGTCGGGCGCGCAGGCCGCCAGTGCTGGCATGTACATCGCGTACTCGGCCCACGTGCTGGCGATGGCCCCCGCCACCACCATGGGCGCCGCCACGCCGGTCGACCTCGGCGGAGGTGACCTGGACGCCAAAGTGAGTAACGCCGCCGAGGCGCGCCTTGTGGCCCTGGCCGAGTTGCGCGATCGCGACGTGGACTTCGCCCGCGCGGCGGTGCGCGACGGGGCCGTCATCGCGGTCGGCGAGGCCGAAGCGCTGCCGGAGGGCGCCGAGCTGCCCGAGGACATCGAGGCCGCCGACGTGCGGGTGCTGTCGGAGGGCGAGCTGGTCGACAGCGGCATCGCCGACGTGGTGGCGGCCAGCCTGCCCGATGTGCTGACCACGCTGGACGGCCGCGAAGTGGAGGTCACCGGCGCCGACGGGACGATCGAGTCGCGCACGCTGGACATCGACCAGACCGCTGCCAACGTGCGCTTCAACAACCTGGGGCTGGTCCGGCGGGTGCTGCACACGGTCGCCAATCCGAGTCTCGCCTACCTGCTGGTGGTCGCCGGCGCCTTGGCGATGCTGTTCGAGGTCTTCCAGCCGGGGTTCGGCGTGGCTGGCGTTTCGGGCCTGATCCTGTTCGGGCTGGGTCTGTACGGCGTGAGCGTGCTGCCGGTGAACTGGTTGGCCTTCGGGCTGCTGATCGTCGGGCTGGCCCTGCTGTCGATCGACCTGGCCGTCGCGGGGTTGGGCGCACTGACCGCCGGCGGGGTGATCGCCGTGGCCGTCGGATCCTTTCTGCTGTTCAGCGGCCCGGAGCTGCTGCGCGTGTCGGTGTGGCTGATCGCCCCCGTCGTCGCCTTCACCGCCCTGTTCTTCGTCGTCATCATGACCACGCTCCTGCGAGCCCAGGGCAGCCAGGCGATGGCCGGCGCCGAAGGCATGGTCGGCAAGGTCGGGGTCGTGCGGTCGATGCTCAACCCCGAGGGCCACATCTTCGTGGCGGGAGCGCTGTGGCGGGCACGGGCGCCGGACCAGGCCGGTAAGGTCAAGACTGGCGCCAAGGTTCGGGTGCTTGGCATCAACGACCGGCTGACGTTGGACGTCGAGCTGGTCGACGATCCCGAGGAAGCCGCGGTCGTGGGTTAGGCTCTTGGTCGAGCGGAGGGTGAGGAACTCATGGGTCTGATCTCGGCACTCGTTGTCTTGTTCTTGCTGCTGGTGGTGCTTGCTGCCTCCGTGCGCATCGTGCAGGAGTACGAGCGGGGGGTGATCTTCCGCCTCGGCCGGGTCATCGCCGGCGCCAAAGGGCCAGGCCTGTTCTTCATCATCCCGTTCATCGACCGCATGGTGAAGGTCAACCTGCAGACGGTGACGATGAACGTCCCGGCGCAGGACGTCATCACCCGCGACAACGTGACCGTGCGCGTCGACGCTGTCATCTACTTCAAGGTCGTGGAGTCGGTGAAGGCGACCGTCAACGTGCAGAACTACCTGTTCGCCACATCGCAGTTCGCCCAGACGACCCTGCGCAGTGTCTGTGGCACCGCCGACCTCGACGAGCTGCTGGCCGAGCGCGAGCGGCTCAACGGCCAGATCCAGACCATCGTCGACGAGAAGACCGAGGACTGGGGCATCAAGGTCGAGTCGGTGGAGATTAAAGACGTCGCACTGCCGGGAGAGATCCAGCGCGCCATGGGCCGGCAGGCCGAAGCGGAGCGCGACCGGCGCGCCAAGATCATCAACGCCGAGGGCGAGTTCCAGGCCGCCGCCAAGCTGTCGCAGGCCGCCGCCGTCATCGCCGAGCACCCCATCGCCTACCAGCTGCGCATGTTGCAGACCGTCACCGAGGTCGCTGCCGAGAAGAACTCGACGCTGGTCCTGCCGATCCCCATCGAGCTGCTCGGGCCGTTCCGGTCGGCCTTCGGCGACCCGGCGTCGCCTGGACCCGGATAACCCCTATACAGAGCCGTTGCCGGGACGTACCCTTGCGCCCTGTCGGTATCGATGTGACGCAAGGTGACGGAAGATGGCAGCGCCGGCGCAACCGTCGACAGTGGGGTCGACCGAGTGGCAGCGACAGGGCCTGTGTCGGGCAGGCGACTCGTCGGTGTTCTTCCCACCCGGGCACTTCGAGCACAAGCCCGAGCGCGAAGACCGCGAGGCTCGAGCAAAGACCATCTGCGCGCGTTGCCCGGTGCGTCAGGAGTGCCTGGCGTGGGCCCTGGCGACCCGCGAGCCACACGGCGTCTGGGGCGGCTGCTCGGAGAGTGAGCGCCGGCAGCTGCTGCTGGGCAAGCGGTTCGCTTCCTGACACTCGGAACTTTGGTCGCAGTGGCGGCGTCTGACCTGGACAGACCAGCCAGGGGAGGACGCGATGAACAGGCACGCGGCGACCGTGGCGGTGGCGCTGCTGCTGACGGCTTGCGGCGCCGCGTCTGGCGGCACCGGTCCAACGGGGGACGACGGCGGGGGTGGGAGCGTCGGCGGAGCCGAGCCTGGGAGCAAGGGCAGCGGGCAGATCCTCTGTGCCGGCCCGGACGAGCCGGCGCCGGCGGCGCCGCCAGGGACGGACTGCTCGGTGCCGCCGGAGCCCAAGGGGACGCTGGTTACTCCGCAGCCGGGCATGGTCGACGTCCGTCCTGTCCCGTGGACCTCGGCGAAAGGCAAGGGCCGCACGGTGACGGTGACGTGGGTCAGCGGCGTGGCGCCCTGCACGGTCTTGGATCACGTGGAGGTCCGCAAGAGGCGGCGGCGCGTCACCGTGACGCTGTTCGAGGGCAGTGACCCGGAGGCGCAGGGCATGCCTTGCATCGAAAGCGCGCAGTACAAGGCGGCGCGGGTACGTCTGGACCAACCATTGGGTGACCGGCGCGTGGTCGACGGTGCCGTGAGGCGCGCGGGGTAAGGTCGGCCGCAGACCCCGAGGACAAGGAAACGCCGCGATGCAGAAGTGGGAGTACGCCACCGCGCCCCTGATCAGTCACGCGCTGCAGGAGATCTTGAACAACTGGGGCGACGAGGGTTACGAGCTCGTCGCCGTGGTCAACGACGTCGCGTTCTTCAAGCGGCCCAAGTCATGACCTCCCAGGAGCACGCGTCGCCGGAGAGTCGACTGGCCGAGCTCGGCATCACGCTGCCCGAGCCACCCGCGCCGGCCGCCGCCTACGTGCCGTTCGTGCGCGCCGGTGATCTGATCTTCACCGCCGGGCAGGTCGCGGTCGGTCCGGACGGCCTGGTCGCCGAGGGAATCGTGGGTGCCGGCGTCGATCTGGACACCGCTGTGGCCTGCGCGCGCCAGTGCGCGATCAACGTGATGGCGCAGCTCAAGGCGGCCGTCGGTGACCTGTCACAGGTGCGGCGCATCGTCAAGCTGACGGTCTTCGTCGCCAGCGACCCGTCGTTCACCCAGCAGCACCTGGTGGCCAACGG
>JACCTL010000104.1 GCA_013812395.1 Euzebyaceae bacterium | reverse complement strand
CCCTGGACGCGGGCACGGCCGCCGGCGCGCGCGCCGCCCTGGCCTGCGCCGCCACCCAGGCCTCGGACGGTGACTGGCGGGCGCTGCGACTCGCCGACATCCGTGCCCGACGCGCGCTGGCCGGGCTACCCAGCGATGCGGCGGCGGGGGAGCAGGAGGAGTGCTCGTACTTCCGGCGCTAGCCGGGGATCAGGCCAGTTCCGCCCGCAGCTCGGGCAACAGCCTCTCGGCGATGTCGCGGACGATGCCGGGGGCAGCGACGCCATGCCCCAGGGCCGCCTCCGCCGGGTGGTCGGGGTGGATGAGGACGATGTCGGTCACCCCGATCTCCCGATAGCGCAGCACCGCGTCGCGGAACGCGTCGACCGAGGCCAGCGCCGGCCAGTCGTCCGAGCCGATCAGCACCGAACGCCGGATCGACTCCGGCGCGCGCCCGGCTTCCTCGGCATAGCGGTCCAGCGACCGGCTGCGCTCGGCGGCCGTGCGCAGCACTTCGGCAGGCGGCAGCTCGCGCGTGGTCACCGAGTTCCACACGTCGGCGTAGCGTGCGGCGATCGCCAGCGTCCGTGGTCCGTGCGCGGCGATCGTCAATGGCGGGCGGGGCTGCTGGACCGGCCCCGGCGCGAGGCTGATGTGCTCACCAGCGTAGTGCGTTCCCGCGAACGTCCGTCCGCCCCGTAGGACGGCGTCGACCAGCGCGATGGTCTCTTCGAACCGCTCGACACGCTCGCGTGTGGACCACGCGGGGACGCCGAGTAGCTGGTGGTCGAGCACGGCGCCGCCGGCACCAATCCCCAGCTCCAGGCGGCCGCCCGACAGCTGGTCCAGGGTCATGGCCTGGTTGGCGAGCACCACGGGGTGGCGGAAGATCGGCGCTGCGACCATGGTCCCCAGCCGGATCCGGGAGGTGAACGTCGCGGCGGCGGCGAGCGCCGTCAACCCGTCGAACAGCGGATCCGTCAGCTCCTGCGTGCGGTGCACCAGGTGGTCCCACACATAGACACCGTCGTAACCCAGCGCCTCGACCTCCAGCACCCGGGCTCGCCAATCCGCCCAGGCGAGGTTCTGCACCACGACCACGCCGACCCGCAACGACCCGTTCATCGCCACACCGTAGCGATGCCGGGCCATACTGGATCCACCGGCCCGCGATCCGACCCGAGAAAAGCCCATGGCCCGTCCCGCCACAACCCCCCTGCGGTACCCGGAGTTCCGCAACCTGTGGGCCGCCTCGATCGTGTCCAACCTGGGCTCCCTGCTGCAGACCGTCGCGGCGACCTGGTTGATGCTGCAACTGACCGGCTCGGCGTTGTGGGTGGGGCTGATGGTGGCGGCTCCGACGCTGCCCCTGCTCGTGGTGGCGATGCCCGCCGGCGCGATGGCCGATCTTGTCGAACGCCGGCACGTCGTGCTGGTCTGCCACGCCGCGATGGCGTTGATCGCCGCCCTCATCGCGGCGCTGCATCTGGGTGGGCTCCTGACTCCCGGCCTGCTGCTGGCGCTGGGCCTGGCCCTGGGCACCGCGATGTCGATCAACCTGCCGTCGTGGCAGGCCATGGTCCCGGATCTGGTTCCCAACGGTCACGTGGCCAGCGCGGTGGCGCTGAACTCCGCCTCGTTCAACGTCGCCAGGGCGGTCGGCCCGGCGCTCGGCGGCGTGATTGTCGCCACCGCGGGTCCCGGGCCCGCCTTTCTGGCCAACGCCTGCTCGTACCTGTTCGTGGTCGCGGTGCTGCTGCGCTTACCCAAACGACGGATGGCGGGCGACGCGGAGTCGATGTCCACCGCGATCGCCCTTGGCCTGCGCTACGCGCGGTTCACCCCCGCTTTCCGCTGGTTGCTACTGGTTGCCGCGTGCTTCGGGGTGACCTCAGCGGTGGTGCAGGCCGCGCTGCCCAACTACACCTCCGACGTGCTCGGCGCCGGCGCGGGGACCTACGGCATCCTCCTCGGCGCGATGGGCGCCGGCGCGCTCGTCGGCGCCTTCACCCGCCCGGCCTCGGCGGCGCGCCTGGGGCGCTGGATGGTGCCCGGTTCCATCTGCGCCTTCGGGTTCGCCGGCGTGGCGCTGGGTCTGTTCCAGACCTTGCCTACAGCCGTAGCCGCGATGCTGATCGCGGGCGTGCTGTGGGTGTGGATTCTGTCGACGTTGAACGCCACGACGCAGTTGCTGTCCCCGCAGTGGGTGCGCGGCAGGATCATGAGCCTGTACACCCTGGCGTTCCTGGGCTTCCTGCCCTTGGGCTCCGTGCTTGCCGGCCTGGTGGCCGACCTCACGAACCCAGCGTTCGCCTTGGTGGCGTTGTCGTCGCTGACGATCCTGCTGGGCGCGGCGGTCTCCCGCTTCCCGCTGCCGATCCTGGAGCAGGTGGTCACGCCCACGCTTCCGCTGGACTACCAGCGACCACCGCACGTCACCGGTGTCGAAGGCGGCCCGGTCATGATCCTCACCACCTGGGTCATCGACGAGGATGCGCTGGCGGATTTCCTGGCCGCGATGGACGACCTGCGGCGGGTCCGGCTGCGCACCGGCGCGTACCGCTGGCGGCTGTACCGCAACGCCGGCGAGCCGCATCGGATGACCGAGATGTTCCTGCTGCACTCCTGGGAGGCCCACCTGCGGCAGCACGAGCGGATGGACGTGCCAGGGGCCAACATCGTCGAGTACGCCCGTACCTTCGACGTGGATGGCGGGCCGATCACCCGTCACCTGGCGGCCATCGACGTGATCCATCCCGAGCAGCGGCCGGACTGGGACGCGCTGGTCGCCATCCACGACGAGATGCACCGCGCCGACGGGGCGCTGCCCTTGCCCAGCCACGAAGACGCCGCCCGAGACGACGCCGCACGGGATGACGCCGCACGGACGCATTAGGCCTGGGCGGCCGTCACCCCCGCTCGTCGAGCGCGGTGAGCATCCGCTTGATGGCCACCTGCCGGTAGGAGGCATCCATCAGCTCGGCGACCTCCGACCAGTCCACCGCCGCGGCGGTCAGGTCCAGCGCCAGCCATCCGCCGGGACCGAAGTAGGCGGGCACCCAGAACCGCGGATCTTCCAGCAGCGCGGCGCGCTCGGCGGGGTCGGGCTTGAACACCACCCCGTACGGGTGGTCGTCGTTGCCCTCGAAGACGGCGAACATCTTCTTGCCCGCTCGGAACGTCGGGCGCCCCCAGGCCTCGACCTCCGCGGACTCGGGCAGCGTCAGGCACACCTCGCGCAACTCCGGCAGGTAGGGATCGTCATCGCGGTACATGCGTGGGTGGGCCACCGTCTTGCGCCTCCGGCTATGCCGCGGGGCCGTCGAGGAAGACCAGCGCGCCGGCGGTCAGCGCCTCCAGGCCTCGGCGCAGCGAGGCGGTGCGGTCGGGTGCGAAGTGGGGGGTGTGCGGTCCGGGAAACGTCGCCAGCTTGTCCAGCAGCTGTGTGCCCGGCGCCGCGTCCCACCGGTCGGCGGCCAGCGTGCCCACGAACCAGAAGGCGGTGGGGATCGCCGGCTCGTCGTAACGGCCGGCACCCGGCATCCCGTACAGCGCGAAGTCCTCGCTACCCATGATCACCTCGGGATAACTGACCACGTCGTCGCCGAACAGCGCCTCGTGGACCGCTCGTACCCGTGCTGTCGTCGCCGGGTCGTTGACGGTCGCATAGGTCTGCTCGCACACGGTGACCTGTGGCTCTTTCGGCGCCCTGGCCGCCGCGCACACCCCGTTGACGATGCGCTCGATCGCGGCCTGGATCTGGTCCATCACCGGCTCGCTCAGTCCTCGTGTCGTGACCTGCAACGTCACCTCGGGCGGCACGATGTTGTAGCGGGTGCCACCGTGGATGGACCCCACAGTCACCACGGCAGGCTGGTTGGGGCTGATCTCGCGGGAGACGACGGCCTGCAGCGCCACGACCGCCTGCGCCGCCATCAGGACCGGATCGATCGTGACGTGCGGCGACGAGCCGTGGCCGCCCTTGCCGAAGATACGGATCTCCAGGTTCCGCGAGGCGGCCAGGAAGGTATCGGGGCGGTGCAGCAGCATCTCCGCGCGCGCGTGCATCGCGTGCTGGCCGAGCACCACGTCGGGGCGTGGGAAGCGGCTGAACAGCCCGTCGGCGAGCATGGCCGCGGCACCGCTGATGGTCTCCTCTGCCGGCTGCGCCAGGATGAACAAGGTGCCTCGCCAGGCGTCGCGGTTGGCGGCCAGCAGCTCGGCGGCCCCCACCAGGCACGAGGTGTGCAGGTCGTGACCGCAGGCATGCATCACCCCGACGGTGGAGCCGTCGTCGCGGGTGACGCTGACCTGGCTGGCGTAGGGCAGGTCGGTGTCCTCGTGGATCGGCAGGGCATCCATGTCGCCGCGCAGGGCCACGACCGGCCCGTCGCCGTTGCGCAGGACGCCCACGACTCCGAAGCCGCCAACGTGCGTGGCCACCTCCAGGCCGGCGCCGTCCAACCGTGCCGCGACTTTCGCCGAGGTCTGCTCCTCGAACTGCGACAGCTCGGGGTACTGGTGCAGGTCGCGGTACAGCGCATCAACGGCGTCCAAGACGGTGTCGACGTCGCCGATCACATGGCGGGCCCGCGAGATGGCATCGCTTGCCGGGGTGTCGTCCAAAGCGGTCACGTGGTCGCGCCTTCGGTCGGGATCGCGCGGGCAATCGCCCAGGCTACGCCGCACCTGAGATTCCCCGGCGAGGCGCGGCTGGCCCGCCCGCGCGATCATGGCAGGCATGACGACATCCGGCGTTGTGTGGAAGGCGCGGCTGCGCAAACTGACGAGCTTCCGGCTGCTGTTCGCCTGCGCGGTCGGTGCGGCCTTCGGGGTGTGGGCGCTGTCGCTGTTCGTGGGCCCGCTGGCCAAGCTGGCGTTCCTGCCACTGCTGCTGTTTGGCGTCGCCCTGGGAGCGACCAACGACGATGTGGTCCTGCACTGCCCGCACTGCGCGACCCGCACGACGCCGCTGGCCAGGACCTGCGCCGCATGCTCTCGGCCGCTGCGCTCCTAACGAGCCTGGCTACGGGCAGGTCGCAGCGGCGCTCACGTGGCGGGACCGCGTCAGCTCAGCGCCCGTTGCTCGAGAAGTGCTGGTAGTCCTTCGACGAGTTCCAGTTGCCGCCCCAACGCCAGTCGATGATCTGCACGAACGCCCACCGGACGGGGCCCGGCTGCACGATCATGCCCTTGCGCACGTCGTCGCGGTCCAGGTAGCGGCGTCCGCGGTCGGGCTGCACCACCGATCCACGCACGTACGGGTTCTGCACGGGATTGATGTCGATCGCTCGGCCGTAGGAGTGCGCCGACCAGGTGGTGGTCCCACTGACAGTGCGGCAGTTGAACGCCGAGGTGTTGTTGGCGGCCATGGACTTGTTGTCGTCGGCGCCGTAGCGGTCGACCAGCCGCAGTGACCGGATCCGAAACTTCTTGGCGTACAGGTGCTTGAAGGCTCGCACGACATCCTTGGCAACGTCGGCGTGCACCACCAGCCAGCCATGCCCTGGATCCCCGTCCCAGTGATAGCGGCTGACGGTCAGCAGGCGCAGGTCGCGCAGGGGGACCGGGCAGCCCTTGTGCCAGGACGCCCCGCGCATCCGTGACCGCAGTGCTGGGTAGAGCTTGCGCACGGAGCCGCGGAAGGCCGGCGCGGCCGCAGCCGTACTGGTGCCGGTCGGCGAGGCCGCAGCCGTGCTGGCGTCGGCCGGCGCCCCTGCAGCCGTGCTGCTGCCCAGGGGTGCGGCAGGCTTCGTGGTTGTGCCGCCTGGCGCGGCGAGGCCTGTGCCCGCGGTGGCTTCCCCGGCACGGCCCGTCGTCGCGCCGGATGGCAGTGCCCCCTCGGCCGTTGTCGCGCAGGCGACGCTCAGCAGCGCCGCGGTCAACATCAGGATGAGCAGCCGCCGCATGACCCGCCTCCTGACAGGGTCCGGCCGCTGGAATGGCGGCCCCTACCCTGCTACTCGGATGCTGCGCCCGTCGCCTTTACGCGTCAACCGGCCAACCGGCCAAGCAGTCAGCGAACGGCGCCGACCTTGCCACCTGAGCGGGTGTCGCGGGCCCTGCGACGCAGGGCGGCAACCGCCAGCGTCCACGCGCCGAACACCACCCACAGCACCGCTGCCTCGACCAGCACCACCGAGCGGGCAATCTCCGCGGTCGAGCAGGGGATCGACCGAGCGATCTCGCGGCGCGCCAGCTCGGCACAGCGGAAAGGGTCACCTGGCGCGAACCCGAGTGGCAGCGCGACCAGCAGCGCCACAGCGGCCAGCAGACCGGGAATGAGCCAGCTCGCGATGCTGCCGGTCGCCTCCTCCTTGGCCAGGCGTACGCCGCTGAGCAGCAGCGGCAGCCCGAGGATCAGCGACAGGAATCCCGTGCGACCCGGGTCGGCGTCCGGTGTTCCGGGGGGCAGGGCCGGGTGGGTGGCGGTGAACAGGGCGTACCCGCCGAGCAGGAGGGCGGCCCCGGCCAGCCACCCGATGAGGATGCGACGCATCCGCCGACCTTAGCCCGGATTCGCCGTTCGATTTGTACTGCGCAGCGCTCCAGCCGGGCACTGTCCTGGCACCCACTCCTGCCGCAACTGGCGCCTCGCTAGACTCGGCCGCCGGCATCCGTTACCAGCCGGCCATCCCGGCATGCCCCGACCTAGCGGAAGGTTTGTCCCATCGTGACGACGAAGGGCGAGCAGGTGTACCAAGTCGCCGTTGAGCGGCAGAAAGCGGCACAAGCTGCGGGCAACTACGACCTCGCCGACCTGCCGGGAGCGCTCGCCGCACCCGCCGCCGCCGCCCGCGTCGGCAAGGTCCTCAAGCAGGACAAGGTCCTCAAGGGTGGCCGGTCGATGACGGCCGTCGCCAAGCTGGAAGCCGGGTCGGCGCTGGCCGTCTTCGGCCGGCCAGAGTCCCGTTGGGCGATGGCGTACTGGCGGCGCACGGGTGGCGGGGCGACGATGACCGAGTTGCTGTCCTACGCCCGCCAGCTGGTGGGCATGACCCCCGCTGGCAACCTGGTGGTGTGCCTGTGCGGACACGCGGGGCAGGGTTCGTGCATCCCGCTGTGGGCGCCACGTGAGGAAGTCAGCCTGACCGTCCAGCCCAACGACCTGGTCCTGCGCTTCGACGACATCGTCGAGGCCCAGTGACGGCGAGTTGACCCGCCCGCGAAGATCTCGCCGTCGGTGACCCACCCCGATGACCTACCCCCGATGAGCTGCCCGTGACGGTCGACGTTGAACGCTGGCGGGACGTGGCCCTGCAACTGGCCGACGCCGCCGACGATATCTCGATGGCGCACTTCGGCGGCCGCGTCGCTGCCCGCACGAAGGACGACGGGTCACTGGTGACTGCAGCTGACACCGCCGTCGAAGCGGCGCTGCGTGAGCGGCTGGCCGTGCTGGCTCCCGACCACGCCGTGCTGGGGGAGGAAGAGGGCGGCACGATCGCCCGCGACACCCCGACCTGGGTGCTGGACCCGATCGACGCCACCAACAACTTCCTGCGCGGCGTCCCGGTCTACGCCACGCTGATCAGTCTGGTCGACGCCGGCGAGCCGGTGGTCGGGGTGGCCAGCGCACCGGCCATGGGCCAGCGGTGGGATGCGGCGGCGGGCATGGGCGCCCGGCGCAACGGCGTCACCGCTGGAGTCAGCGACGTCGCTGACCTCGGCCAGGCACAAGTGCTGCACGGCGGACTGGACTGGTGGCACGCCGAGCCGCGGCGATGGAATTTGCTAGGTCGCCTGGTCGACGTTGCCTGGCGTACGCGGGGCTTCGGCGACTTTTGGATGCACCTGCTGGTGGCGGGCGGGATGGCCGACGCCGCCGTCGAGCAGGACCTCAGACCCTGGGACATCGCCGCCGTGCAGTGCATCGTCACCGAGGCGGGTGGGCGGATGACGGCCTGGGACGGCAGCTCCTCGGCGCTGGCCAGCGGGCAGGCCTTGACCAGCAACGGCGCGCTGCACGAACAGATGATTCGGCTGCTGACCGCGGACTGATGAGGTAGCACGCGGCGGCGGTGGTCGCAGCGGCGGTGGCCTCAGCGGCGCAGCGTCTCCAACTCCTGCTCGCACTCGTTGACGAAGGCTTCGGCGTTGGCCACACGCTCGTCGGAGCGCCGGCGTTCGTCGAGGACCACGGCACGCCGGCGTCCGACCGCCTCCAGCAACGGCTTGGTGGTGGCGTCGATCGGGCGGCGGACCTTGCGCGGCAGGTCTTCGAAGGAAGCTTGCGTCTGCTCGACGAAGCGGTCGAGACGTTCCTGCTCAGCGACTAGAAAGTCTGCGTAGTGCAGCAGGTCGTCGCGCTCCTCGCGGGCGCGCAGCAGTGTGAAGTAGGCGGCGTCGTACTCCGACTTGGCGCTCACTCGGCGCTCCCTCGACGCCCTGCGGACGCGCTCACCGGGCCCTCACTCGGCGCCGGCCGACCGTTCCCCGAGGCCGTCTCGCCCGGTCAGCGAGGCCGCCAGCTCGGCGAACAGGTAGGCCTCGCCCCGGCAGGCATTGGCCCAGTCGGCCAGATGCAGCGACTCGTCGATGCCGTGGGCGCGGGTGTCGGGGTCCTCAACACCCAGCAACAGGGCGGGCACCGGCTGGGATGGGTCGGTGGACAGGCGCTCGGTGATGTCGTTGACGAAGGGGATACTGCCGCCCAGCCCCTGGTAGATCACGGGCTGACCGTACGCCGCCGCCAGGGCACGCGCGGCCGCCTCGAACGCCGGGCGGGCGGGACCGGCAAAGGGGTCGGCCAGATAGGCCGGCCCCGCCGAGCCGGGGGTGACGGTGGCCTGCAGGCCCCACGCGACGTTGTCCTCCAGCCACCGGCACAACAGCGCACGAGTCCGCAGTGGGTCCTGGCCGGGGGCAAGTCGCACGCTGACTCGTGCGCGTGCCGACGGCGCCAGAGTGTTGGACGAGGTGGCCACTGGTGTTGCATCGAAGCCGATCACCGTGACACACGGCTGCAGCCAGAGGCGCTCCAACGGGTGACGGTCGGGATCACCGATCAGCTCCACGCCGTCGAGCATGCCGGCCTCACCGCGGAATCGCTCCTCGTCGAAGTCCAGTGCCTCCAGGCGCCTGGAGGCCGTTTCGGACACGGGCTGCACGTCGTCAGTGAACCCGGGGATGGCCACGGTCCCGCGCTCGTCGGTGAGCCCGGCCAGCAGCTTGCTCATGGCCATCACCGGGTCGGGGACCGGACCGCCGTACATACCCGAGTGCAGCGCGTGGTCCAGCGCGCGCAGCTCGACGTCGCAGTCGACCAGCCCCCGCAGCGCATAGGTCAGCGCCGGCACGCCGACCTGCCAGTTCGCGGTGTCGGCCACCACGACCACGTCTGCCCGCAGCAGGTCGTCGTAGCGGTCGAGGAACTCGGCGAGGTGCTCGCTGCCGATCTCCTCCTCGCCCTCGACGATGATCCGCACGTTGAGCGGCAGGCGGCCACGGGCCTGCAGCCAGGCGTCGACCGCGGCGACGTGCAGCAGCACGCCGGCCTTGTCGTCGGCCGAGCCGCGTGCGTACAGCCGGCCGTCGCGCTCGCTCGGGTCGAACACCGGCGAGGACCACAGGACCTCGTTACCGGGGGGCTGCACGTCGTGGTGGGCGTACAGCAACACGGTCGGCGCGCCGTCGGCGTGAAGGTGGTCGGCGTAGACCGCTGGATGCGCGCCGTCGATCTCCAGCAGCTGGGCGTTGTCCAGCCCCCGCTCGGCCAGCTTGTCACGCACCCACTCGGCGCTGCGCCGCACCTGGGCGGCGTCGAAGCCACTGGCGCTGACGCTGGGGATGCGCACCAGCGCCTCCAGGTCGGCACGGTGGCTGGCCATGCGCGCGTCGAGGCTGTCGGCGACGTCGGCGAGGGCAGCGGTGTCCAAAGCAGTCATAACCACAAGGCTAACCACCGCAGCCGTCGGCTGGATCGGCGGCGCCTGCAAAGGGCCCCGAGGGTCCGGCGGAACTTTCAGCCCGCCGCCGGGTCCAACCCTGCGAAACCAGTCCGCTGACCCACGTTAGAGGTCACCTGTCCGATGGGATGGTGGAGATAGTTGACACCGACGTCGATGTCAACCAACCTAGACTTACGCTTCCGTAACCAGGAGGGACCCCCCGCATGACCGAGCTGCTAACCCGTTCCCGGCCGGCCGCCGGTCCGCCGGCGCCGGCAGACCACAGCGAGCCCGCCACGGCGCTGGCCGGGACGGTGGCCGACGACCTGGTGGTCGTGGTCGCCCCCAGCACCGGGCGCTTCCAGCCGCGCGCCGACGTCGACGCGGTCGAGCGGGGCGATCTGATGGGGCATGTCACGGGTGGGCGCGGGCGCGCCGACGAGGTGCGCAGCCCGGTGCGGGCGATCCTGCGCGACCTGCTGGTGCGACCCGGCCAGCTGGTGATGGCCGGTCAGGGCCTGATGTGGTTGGCTCGCGCCTGATGAGCACGGTCACCAGGGCCGCGCCGGCGGCCGTCGTCCGCGGCATCGGCGCCTACGTGCCCCCGAAGGTCGTGACCAACGACGACCTCGCCGAGTACCTCGACACCTCCGACGAGTGGGTGCGCAGCCGCACCGGCATCGTGCAGCGGCACGTCGCCGCACCGGACGTGTCCACGGCCGACCTGTCGACCGAGGCCGCCGCGCGGGCCCTCAAGTCGGCCGGCGGGGGAGACGCCGACGCCGTGGTCGTCGCCACGACCACTCCCGACCGGCTGTGCCCGGCGACCGCTCCGGAGGTCGCCTCGCGGCTGGGCCTGACCAATGTGGCGGCCTTCGATGTCGGGGCCGTGTGCACCGGCTTCGTGTATGCGCTTGCCGCCGGCTCGGGACTGATCGCCGCCGGCATCGCCGAGCGCGTCGTCGTGGTTGGCGCGGAGGCCATCCACCGGTTCCTCAACCCGGCCGACCGCTCGACCTCGGTCATCTTCGGCGACGGCGCCGGCGCGCTGGTGCTGGGCGCGGGTGAACACGATGAACCAGGGGCACTCGGTCCGTTCGACCTCGGCAGCGACGGCGAGAACTCTGATCTCATCGCGGTGAACGCCGGCGGTTCGCGCCTGCCGGCCAGCCAGTCAGACATCGAGCGGTCGCTGCACTTTCTGCAGATGGACGGCCGCGAGGTGTACCGCCACGCCATCCCGCGGATGGTGAGCTCGTGCCAGCGTGTCGTGAAGGCCGCCGGGTGGACCGTGGCCGACGTCGACCGGCTCGTCGGGCACCAGGCCAACATGCGCATCCTGCACGGGGTCGCCGATCGACTCGGGGTGCCGTTGAGCAAGAGCGTGGTCAACATCGAGCGCTATGGCAACACCGCGGCCGCCTCGGTGCCGCTGGCGTTGGCCGATCCCGGCCCCGTCGGGCTGCTGCCCGGTCACCGTGTCCTGCTGACCGCGTTCGGCGGTGGCCTGACCTGGGGATCGACAGTGCTGACGTGGCCGGAGCTGTCGGTTACGTAGCCACAACGACGTGGGCGACGAGATGTCGCAGCCTGCACAACGACGTATTTGGACCAAGCGCAAGGAGACTGTGATGAGTGCTGTATACGACAAGGTCGCCGAGCTGCTCAGCGACAAGTTCGGCGTGCCGTCCGACGAGATCAGCCCCGAGGCCACCTTCGAGGACCTCGACCTGGACAGCCTCGACCTGGTGGAGTTCGCCCTGGCCGCCGAGGAGGAGATGGGGGTGCGGATCTCCGACGAGGAGGCCGAGCAGCTTAAGACGCTGCAGGACACCGTGACCCTGCTGGAGTCCAAGGGCGCCAAGGTAGGTGGCAGCTGACGTGACCGTCACTCGCAACCACGACCCGGTCGCGGTGACCGGGCTCGGGTTGGTCACACCCGCCGGTATCGGCGTGGATGCCAGCTGGTCACAGATTCTTGCCGGCGAGTCGGCGGCGGCCAAGGACCCCAACCTCGAGGGAGTCGGCGTCGACATCTCCTGCCGAGTCCCCGGCTTCGACGCCGCCGAGCTGCTGGGTCGCAAGCACGCCCGGCGCCTCGACCGCTTCGTGCAGCTGGCGATCGTGGCCGCGCGCGAGGCCATGGCTGACGCGTCGCTTGACCCGCAGATGTGGGACGGCACCCGCGTCGGCGTGGTCATCGGCTGCGGCATGGGTGGTGCCGCCACCTGGGAAACCCAGCATCGCCGCATGCTGGAGCAGGGGCCCGGCCGCGTCAGCGCGATGCTCATCCCGATGCTCGTGCCGAACATGGTCGCTGGCCAGCTGGCGATGGAGTTCGGGGCAAAGGGCCCCAACCTGGTGACCGCCACGGCTTGCGCCTCGGGTGCGACGGCCATCGGGGTCGCGCGCGACCTGCTGCGCGGCGGCGCCTGTGACATCGTGCTGACCGGTGGTACCGAAGCCGGTCTGACGCCGTTGTCGATCGCCGGGTTCGCGCAGATGGGCGCGCTGTCGCATCGCCTCGACGACCCGGCCGCGGCTTCTCGGCCCTTTGACAGCGGCCGCGACGGCTTCGTCGCCGCCGAGGCTGCGGGTGTGCTGGTGATGGAGCGGCCGGAAGACGCCGCGGCCCGCGGCGCCCGTATCCGAGCGCATCTCGCCGGCTACGGCGCGAGCGCCGACGCGTTCCACGCCACTGCCCCCGACCCCGAGGGGGCGGGCGCCGAGGCCGCCATCCGCGCGGCCCTGGCCGACGCCGACATCGCGCCGTCCGACGTGACCCACGTCAACGCGCATGGGACCTCCACGCCGCTGAATGACGTGTCGGAGGCACGCACCATCAAACGGGTGCTCGGCGACCAGGTGATCGTGACCTCGACCAAAGGCGTGACCGGCCACTCGCTGGGCGCCGCCGGCGCCATCGAAGCCGCCTTCAGCGTGCTGACCATCGAGACCGGGCTGATCCCACCGACGGCCAACCTGGAAAGTCAGGACCCCGAGATCGAAATCGACGTCGTGGCCAAAGCGCCGCGGGAGGCCAACATCGACGTGGTGGTCTCCAACAGCTTCGGCTTCGGTGGGCAAAACGCCGTGCTGGTGGTGACGCCCGCGTGACCCAGTTGCCGGCCGTCGACGGCATGCTCGACGTGCGCAGCGACCGGCTGGCCCGCGTACACGCGCTGGCCGACGGCGGCACCTTCACCGAGCTGGGCAGCCAAGCGCGCCACCACGTGCACGCCTTTGACATGCAGCGCAAGCGACCCCACGGTGACGGCGTCGTTACCGGAACGGCTCGCGTGGACAACCGGCCGGTGGCGCTGTTCGCCCAGGACCCGACGGCGCTGGGCGGCTCGCTGGGCGAGATCCACGCCGGCAAGATCGCGCGGATCCTCGACCACGCCGCCCGCGCCCGCACACCGGTGGTCGGTCTGCTGGACTCCGGTGGCGCGCGCATCCAGGAGGGCGTTGCCGCGCTCGACGGTTACGGGCAGATCTTCCGCCGCAACGTGGCGATGTCGGGCAGGGTGCCGCAGATCTCGGTGGTATTGGGCCCCTGCGCCGGCGGTGCCGTCTACAGCCCCGCGTTGACCGACATCGTCATCATGCAGCGCAATCGCGCGCATATGTTCGTGACGGGTCCGCGCGTGGTGAAGGCCGTAACCTACGAGGATGTGTCGCTGGCCGACCTCGGCGGCGCCGATATCCACGCCACCACCTCGGGCGTCGCCCACTTCGTCGCCGACGACGACCAGGACGCCTTGGATCTGACCCGCCGGGTGCTGTCGTACCTGCCGTCGTCGTGCTGGCACAGCTCCCCGGCGGCACCGCCCGCCGACGCGCTGCCGATGCCGGAGATCCCCGCCGACCATCGGCAGCCCTACGACGTGCGGGGGGTCATCCGCGGCATCGCCGACGCCGACAGCTTCACCGAGCTGCACGCCGCCTTCGCCCGCAACATCGTGGTCGGCTTCGCGCGGGTCGACGGCCAGTCCGTCGGCATCATCGCCAACCAACCGCTGGTGCTCGCCGGCTGCCTCGATATCGCCGCCAGCGAGAAGGGCGCGCGTTTCGTGCGGATGTGCGACGCGTTCGGGTTGCCGCTGGTGACGCTGGTCGACGTGCCGGGCTTTCTGCCTGGCACGGGGCAGGAAGCCGGCGGGATCATCCGCAAGGGCGCCAAGCTGCTGTACGCCTACGCCGAGGCCAGCGTGCCGCGGGTGACTGTGGTGCTGCGCAAGGCTTTCGGCGGCGCCTACATCGTGATGAACTCCAAGTCGCTGGGCGCCGATGCCGCCTTCAGCTGGCCCGGTGCGGAGCTGGCCGTGATGGGGGCCGAGGGTGCGGTCGACGTCATCTACCGCCGGGACATCATCGCCGACCCCGACCGCCGTGATGAGTTCATCGACCGCTATCGCGAAGAGGCGATGGCGCCGCACATCCCCGCCGAGCGGCTGTCCATCGACGAGGTCATCACACCCGCCGAGACCCGCGGTGTGGTCGCCGCCACCCTGCGTTCCCTGGAAGGCGCGCTGCAGCTGGGGTTCCGCCACGACAACTTGCCCCAATGACTCGCGCTTCGCTGCGAGCCCTGGGGCAACAACGGGTCGAATCGCGCTCCCGCGCGACCCAGAGGCTCTTGCCCCAGTGACCTGAACGGAGTCGATGTGCTGCTGGAGGGCAAACGCCTGCTCGTCACCGGGGTGCTGACCGAGGCCTCGATCGCCTTCGCGGTCGCGCGGCTGGCGCAGGAGCAGGGCGCCGAGGTCGTCCTCACCGGCTTCGGTCGTGGCCTGTCCATCACGCAGCGGGTGGCGCAGCGGTTGCCCCGGCCGGTCGACGTGCTGGAGTTGGATATCACCGACTCGGCGCAGATCGAGGCCGTCGCGGCCACCCTCGGCGATCGTTGGGGCGCGCTGGACGGCGTGGTGCACGCCATCGGCTTCGCGCCGAGCTCGGCGATCGGTGGCGACTTTCTGGCCACCCCATGGGAGGACGTCGCCACCGCCGTGCAGGTGTCGACCTACTCGTTGGCGTCATTGGCCAAGGGCATGGCCGGGCTGCTGCGTAAGGCCGGCGGCGGCGCCATCGTCGGCCTGGACTTCGACGCGACCGTCGCCTGGCCGGCATACGACTGGATGGGCGTGGCCAAGGCCGGTCTGGAGTCGGCCTGCCGCTACGTCGCGCGTGACCTCGGCGAGCAGCAGACCCGGGTCAACCTCGTGGCTGCCGGGCCCCTGCGCACGATGGCAGCCAAGCAGATCGCTGGCTTCAGCGAGTTCGAGGACG
>JACCTL010000097.1 GCA_013812395.1 Euzebyaceae bacterium | reverse complement strand
CATCCGACTTGGCGCGCACGGCCTTGAACAGCCACCGGTCACCGGCCGGGTCTTCCAGCCACTGCTTGACCTTCGAGCCCATCTGCTCGGGAGCGAGGGCGATCCAAGTCGTCGCGTCCACGACGGTAAAGCCCGCGCTCGGCGCCGGCTCGTCGTCGGCGCTCACGACCTAACCTTCACTCGTCCGACGGCGGGAGGCATCTCGCTGAATCGAGGCGACGAGCATGCGTTCGCCGCAAGGTGGGATCATGGTCGTGAAAGATGCCATGACTTGCGCCGCCCAAGCAGGGGGATGGGCTGGGCCACCGACACGTGCCGGTACCAATTCGACTGCACGGTGATGGCCTCGGCGACGAGACGCCGTAGCTCGTAGTAGGCCCGCTGGAGGTCCCGATGCGGCTTCGTGTCGGCGAGCCGCACACGTTCAGTGAGGGACAGGAGGTGCTGGCGGTTCGCGACGACTGCTCGGAATCGCCAGAGCGCAGCCTTGCGGGCGGCACCGTCCAGCTCAGGCTCGGTCATCGAAGCCTCAAGCAGCCGCTGCTCCCCCAGCAGCTTCCGACCGCACTCGCGCACGTTGGCTGTGAACTGGCGAAGCTGGTCGAGGGGACCGGCAGGCAGACCCGGACGTTCCGGCGCACTTTCGTTGAGGGTTGGCTGCTGCACCGCTTCTCCGACAGACCTGAAACTACAGTCATGTAGCCTAGTACAGCTTGGATCGCCAGGAAGTGGCAAAGCGAGGGAGGAATGCACAGCGCGAGGACCGATGGGCCGAGCGGGCTGCGGCGGGTGTTGTCGGTGATCGCTGTGGTCTTGGCGTGGGCCCTGCATTTGGTGGTGGGCTGGTTCACCGCGGCAAGTGGCCTGGTCGCGCCGCTGTGGGCGATCGTGGTGCTGATCGGGCTGTGGCTGGCTGCGGTGCTACTGCTGGTGCGCACCGCCCGCCGTAAGCCCTTCATGACCCCGTTGGTGCCGATCACCAACGGTCTGTTGTGGTGGGGCGCGATAACTGCCGGGAGGGCCTGGCTGGGCTGGACGCCCTGAGGACGCACGCGCTGCAACTGCGCGCGAGTCTAGGGCGCCATGGTCCGAACACCTGAACTGTCCACCGAGGTCCGGTCCGCTCTGCTGGCGGTGCTCGTTGCCCGCACGGCGGTCAACGGTGCGCACCGCATCGTCTATCCGTTCCTCCCTGAGATCGCCCGTGGCCTCGGCGTCTCCCTGGGCGTCATGGGCGGGCTGCTGGCGCTGCGCTCGGCTGCCGGGCTGGCAGCCCCTCTGGTCCCACGGCTCACCGAGTCGCTGGGACGGCGTGCCGTGATGCTCGTGGCGATGGCGGGCACGATCCTCGGCTGCCTGTTGCTCGCCGGTGCGTCGGGTGTCGCGACGGCAGCGGCGGGGCTGCTGACAGCAGGCCTGGCCAAACTGCTGTTCGACATCCCCATGCAGGGCTGGTTCGGAGCCCGCGTGCCCTACGCGCGCCGAGGCCGAGTGCTCGGCATCACCGAGCTGACGTGGGCGCTGTCGCTGCTGCTGGCCTTGCCGGCCGGGTTTCTGATCGCCGCGACCTCGTGGCGCGCGCCCTTCCTGCTGATCGCCGCCATGGCAGTGGCAGGCGCCGCCGCAGTCGGCTGGCTCATCCGCGGCGACCGCCCGGCGGAGACGGTGCGTGCGCCACTGCGGCTGACCGGCACCGCGGTGGGGATCCTTGGCGCCGTGCTGTTGTTCCGCCTCGCCGCGGAACTGCTCTTCGTCGTGTACGGCACCTGGCTCGAGGCAGACTTCGGCCTGTCCGTCACCGCGATCGGCGTGTTCACCCTGGTCGTCGTGGCCGCCGAGCTCGTCGGCGAGGGCACCGTCGCGGCCGTCGCCGACCGCGTCGGACTCAAGCGCTCGGTGCTCATCGGGCTCCTCGGCTCAGCCGTGGTCTACGCCAGCCTCGGGCTCGTCGGCCGGTCGCTGCCCGCCGCGGTGCTGGCGGTCATCGGCTGGTTCGTGCTGTTCGAGATCACCATTGTCGCCACCGTTCCGCTCGTCACCGGCATCGCCGGCGATTCCCGGGAACGGCTGCTGTCGTTGGTCGTCGCGGTGTCAGTGCTGGCCAGCGGCGCCGCGGCCCTGATCGGCCCGCAGCTGTTCGCCGTCGGCGGCATGGGTCTGTGCGGCCTCGTCGCCGCCGGCTGCGCGCTGACCGGCGCCGGGGTGCTATCGCGCATCGCCGGCCCAGCCCCCACCGCCGCCTGATGACGCTTCCTCGAGGTCGACCCACTGCACGAGTTGGATCGTCACGCCGTTCGGGTCTGTGACTTGGAAGAAGCGCTCTCCCCACGGCTCGGTTTCGATGGCTGTAGTGATCGCCACACCTTCCTGTTGCAGGCGCGCGTACTCGTCATCGATGTCCTCGACGACGAAGACGAGGAGCAGGCCATCCGCCTGCCGACCTCGAAGGCGTTCGGGCTTGAAGGTCGCCAGGCCCGTGCGCAGGAAGATGAGGTTGAACCCGGCGTCCTGCCTGGACAGGGAGACGAAGCCGTCGTCGACCATGCCTTCGGTGAATCCGAAGTGGTCCTTGACGAACGTTGCCGACGCCGTGACGTCGTCGACGTTGAGCGAGATGGCTGAGGCGGTTATCTGCATGGTGCGCTCCTGAGATGCCAGTATCGCCAAACGGCAAACGATAGGGACTCCGCGAGGGGCGCGGTCAGCGCTATTCGACTAGCCGAAGGGCTTGACCGCCGCCAGCCGCTCGATCGCACCGCCTCTGAAGCTTCGCCGCTGCCGGACCACGAATCCCGCCTCCAGGACAAGCGGGAGCTGGCGGCGGGTCTGATGATCTCCAACCAGCGGGAGCGAGTACCTCTCCAGCAGATGCTGCGCAGCGCGCACAACCGGCTTGTCGCTGGCAACGTGACCCATGAGCCGCACTTGCCCGCCTGGGCGCAGCACCCGATACATCTGTGCGACAGCGGCTCGGTCATCAGGGATGCTGCTCAATCCAAGGGTGCACACGACCGTGTCAAAGCCGGCGTCCTCGAACGGCAGCGCCTGCGCGTCGGCCTCTCGCAGTTCCACGTCTACACCTAACCGGCAAGCTCGGTCGCGGGCGATGGCGAGCATCGCCGGGCTCAAGTCGACACCGACCAGCCGTATTCCAAGTGGATAGAACGGCAGATTCCGGCCGGTTCCGACCGCCACCTCAAGCACGTCGCCCTGCGCCTGCGAGCACGCCCAAGACCGGCCGTCGCCGAGCATGACACGCTCGTAGATGCCCGTGTCGCGGTCGTAGCGCGGCGCGTACTGGTCGTAGAGCCCGCGCGCCCGTTCCGTGGAACTCCTATCGGTCATAAAGAACGACTCCACCCGGTTCCACGCCCTTCGGTCCATTGGCGCCAGCAAGCACGCAGTCAACTGCGCGACGGCGTACTGGCG
>JACCTL010000089.1 GCA_013812395.1 Euzebyaceae bacterium | reverse complement strand
GTGGTCTCGTTGTGCCCAACCCCGAGATGTCCCGACAGCCTGTCGTAAACCGCCTGCCCGCCGCGCACCTCGCAGGAGAAGTTGGTGCACACACTGACCAGGTGGCGCCCCATCGGGGCGCGCTTGTACATCGAGTAGAAGGTCGCCACCCCCATGACCTCGGCCTTGCTCAGCGCCAGCAGCTGCGCACACTCCTTGATCCCGTCGTCGCTGACATAACCGTCCTGCGCCTGCACCAAATGCAACAACGGCAATAACGCCGACCGCCCTTCGGGATACCGCCCCACCAATCCCTCCGCCTTCTCCCGCAACTCCGCGCTGAACACCTACGCCACCACCAGGCGGCCCCAAGGACCGTCCGAGATCGCCGCCCGCCCAAAAGCGGCATAGAAGAAGAGCCTCCACGCCCCGCTGGGATCGCGAGGAGGGCCGCTGCCGGGCCGAGGGCCTTGGAGGGTGGGCGGGTTCGCGGCCCTCGGACCGGTAGCGGCCCGTCCACCTTGGAGGGTGGGCGGGATCGCGGTCCCGGAGAGGGTGGCCTCCGGGCCGGCACAGACACAAAGGTTCATCCGCCCCGGACGGGTCACGGTGGCCACGGTCATCGGTCGACCCCGCCCATTACGGGATCCAAACTGGCGACGGCGGCGATCACGTCCGACACCGACAACCCGTGGGTCACCGCCTGCAGCACCCCGATGTGGATGAAGGAGGGGTCACGCACCTTGACCCGGTACGGCTTGTTCGTGCCCGACGAGGTGACGTGGTAGCCCAGCTCGCCGCGCGGTGACTCGACGGGGATGTAGACCTGGCCCTCGGGAACGGTGAAGCCCTCGGTGACCAGCTTGAAGTGGTGGATCAGGGCCTCCATCGACTGGCCCATGATCTTGCCGACATACTCCTCGGTGTTGCCGATGCCGTCAGGCCCCAGACCGAGTTGCGCCGGCCACGCGATCTTTCGATCGGCCACCATCACCGGTCCCGTCGGCAGCCCGTCAACGGCCTGGCGCACGATCTTCAGCGACTCGCGCATCTCGGCGACGCGGACCTGGAAGCGCCCGTAGGCATCAGCCGTGTCCGCTGTGGGAATGGCGAACTCGTACTGCTCGATCCCGCAGTAGGGATGGGCCTTGCGCAGGTCGTGGGCAATCCCCGCGCTGCGCAGGATTGGCCCGGTGACGCCGAGATCGAGGCACTGCTCGGCGGACAGCACGCCGACGCCGGAGTTGCGCTCCACCCAGATCGGGTTGGTTGTCAGCAGCACCTCGAACTCGTCGATGCGCGTCTTCATGGCCGTCAACAGCGTGCCGACGCGCTCGGAGAAGTCGTCGGGCAGGTCCATCGCCAGGCCACCGGGACGGATGTACGCGTGGTTCATGCGCAGGCCGGTGACGTGTTCCAGGACGTCGAGGATTCCCTCGCGCTCCCGGAAGCCGAAGATCATCGCGGTCGTCGAACCGAGCTCCAGGCCCGCCGTCGCCAACCAGACGAGGTGACTGGCGACCCGCACCAACTCGGTGACGATGACGCGGATCGCCTGGGCTCGCTCTGGGACCTGGTCGGCGATGTCGAGCAGCTTCTCGACGGCCATGCAGTAGCCCAGCTCGTTGAACAGCGGTGACAGGTAGTCCATGCGCGTGACGAAGGTCACGCCCTGTACCCAGGGCCGGTACTCGGTGTTCTTTTCGATGCCGGTGTGCAGGTAGCCGATGACCGCTTGGTTGTCGAGGACGGTCTCGCCGTCCAGCGTCAGCAGCATGCGCAACACGCCGTGGGTGGAGGGGTGCTGTGGCCCCATGTTGATGACCATGAGGTCGTCTTCGACGGCGTTGGGCAGCTCCTGCCAATCACCGCCGACGACGGTGTGCTCGGAGGGCACGGCAGGCGTCAGCCGCCGGCCGTCCGCGGGCTCGTCGGCCTCCTGCCATCCGGCGCCGGAGGTGGCGGGGGTCCTGGTCTGGCTCATGGCACGTTCACGCGGCGTCCTAGTAATGACGCTGGTCGGGGGGTGGGATGGTGGCGCCCTTGTACTGCACGTCGACGCCGCCGAGGGGATAGTCCTTGCGTAGCGGGAAGCCGTCCCAGTCGTCGGGCATCAGGATGCGTACGAGGTTGGGATGGCCGTCGAATCGCACCCCGAAGAAGTCGTAGACCTCGCGCTCCATGAAGTTGGCCGCGCCGTACACGCCGGTCGCGGTGGGCATCACCGGATCGTCGTCGGGCAGTTCGACGCGCACGCGGAACCGGTGGCCGTGGGTCAGCGAGTACAGCACATAGTCGACCTCGATACGGCCGGCCTCGTCGGCGAACTCGTAGCTGGGCCAGCCGGTGGTCTCCTGCGCGCTTTCGGTGCGCTTGCCGCCGGGCCAGTGGACGCCGGAAAGGTCTGCCAGCAGCTCGCAACGCAGGTCGGGCTCGTCGCGGCAGAACGTCAGCAGCTCGACGATGCGGCCGGCGGGGGCGAGCACCGTCAGCTCGTGGCGGAAGCCGCTGACCTGCAACATCTCGAAGGCGGCGGTCAGCCGGGTGGCGAGCGCTCGCAGGTGCGGGGGCAGGGCGACGTCCAGCTCCCGCCCGGCGATGTCGGCGGCCTGCTCGCCACCGTGCATGTCGCTGGTGGACCGGCCTGGGCCGGCGCCAGTGGGACGCGAGTCCTGGCCGGACTGGCCAACGCGCCGCGTGCTGGTCGGGTCTGAGGACATCGCTTTCAGGCCGGGACCTGGGGCAGGTGCGTGCGCTGATCCGCTGATGGTTCGTCGACCGGGTCGATCCAGCCGGTGCGGCGGCGAAAGTCCTGCATGGACTCGTGCTTGCGCGGACGCTCGACCAGCTGGCCGGCCTTGATCTTCTCGTGCAGCTTGAGGATGCCGTCCATCAACATCTCAGGGCGGGGAGGGCAGCCGGGCACGTACATGTCGACGGGGATGACATGGTCGACGCCCTGCACGATGGCGTAGTTGTTGAACATGCCACCTGTTGACGCGCAGACGCCCATGGCGATGACCCACTTGGGATCGGCCATCTGGTCGTACAGGTTGCGGATCACGGGCGCCATCTTCTGGCTGACACGGCCGGCCACGATCATCAGGTCGGCTTGGCGCGGCGAGCCGCGGAAGACCTCCATCCCGAATCGCGACAGGTCGTAATGCGCGGCGCCGGTCGACATCATCTCGATGGCGCAGCAGGCCAGCCCGAAGGTGGCGGGCCACAGCGAGCCCGCGCGCGACCAGCCGACGAACTTCTCGACGCTGGTCAGCAGGATGCCGCTGGGAACCTTGGTTTCTAGTCCCAATCCAGGCCTCCCTTGCGCAGCACGTAGTAGTAGGTCTCGAACAGCAGGGCGATGAACACACCCATCACCGCCATGCCGTACCAGCCGAGCGAGCGCAGGGTCACCGCCCACGGGTAGAGGAAAACCGCCTCGACGTCGAAGATGATGAACAGCATCGCCACCAGGTAGAACTTCACCGGAAAGCGGGTGCCGCGGATGTCGGTCTCCGGCTCGGGGATGATGCCGGACTCATAGGCGGCGCGCTTGGTGGGGTTGGGCCGGCTGGGGCCGAGGCGGGCCGACACCAGCAGGGATAGGCCCACGAAGGCGGTGGCGATGACAAACAAGACCACCAGTGGCAAATAGTCAGCGAGCACGACACACCCCCTCGGGCGTCCTCGTCGGCTGGCGCGGGCCAGGTCCATGTGTGAACACCAGCAGCGTGCCGGGCCAGCCTAGGGGTGCGGTCCGAAGGCGACAAAAGCCGACCGTCGCGGTTACGCAGGGCATGCTGGCTGCGCTCACGCTGCCGGCACCGCGCGGGACAGGACGTTGACCAGCACGTCGATCGCGTCATGGCTGCGACGGTCGGTCAGGTGGGCCATCACTCGGAACACGACTTGCATCAGCCTGCGGCGTGGCATGCCGAACTCGGTGCAGAAGCGCATCACCGCAGGGTGGGCGATGATGCGCAGGAACGCGCTGCCAAGCGTGTAGTAGCCGCCCCATTCCCGCGCCAGTTGACGCTGGTAGCCGGCGAGCGCGGCGTCGGAGCGGGTCCGCAACGCCTCGTCGGCGGCCTCGGCCGCAAAGGCCGCCGCCTCAATGGCGTAGCTGATCCCCTCGCCGTTGAACGGGTTGACCATGCCGGCCGCGTCACCGACGAGCAGCGCTCCCCGGTAGACCGGTGGCCTGCGGTTATGGCCCATGGGCAGGCCCGCGCTGCGCGGGCGGCCGACCATGGTGTCCTTGCGGATCTCCCACTCGGCAGGGAAACCGGCCACCCAGTCATCCAGCGTCTGGCGGTAGTTGGTGGAACGGAAGTGCTCAGAGGTGTTGATCAGACCCCAACCGACGTTCACCAGACCGCCGTCGAGCGGGAAGATCCAGCCGTAGCCCGGCAGCAGCTCTCCGGCTCGCCCCGCCACACCGCCGCCGCCGCGGCGCAGCTCGAGGAACCCCTCCATCATGTCCATCGTCGACCGCGGGCTGCGGTAGTAGGCGCGGACCGCGACCCCCATGGGGCGCGAGGTGTCGCGGTGCAGACCGAGTTGCACTGCGAAGCGGGAGCTGCCGCCGTCGCACACCAGCACCAGTGGCGCTCGCACCGTGCCGTGCGCGCCGTCGGTGCAGCGGTACGTCACCCCGGCGAGACGCCGCTGCGACGACGTCAGATACACCGGGGCGGTCACCTCGGTCTGCTCCCACAGCTGGGCGCCTTGCTTGACGGCGTTGTTGGCCAGCGTGTGGTCGAACAAGGAGCGAGTTGCGGTCACCGAGTGGTTGGGCCAGTCCCGCAAGCTAGGCCAGGGAAAGTCGAGCACTACGCCGCCGCCGTACATCCGCAGCCCGGACTGCCGGTCCCAGCCGGGGACGTCGCCCTCCGCCTCGGCGTCAAGTCCCAGCAGTCGCAACGCCTTGACCGCGCGAGGGGTCAGCCCGTCCCCGCAGACCTTGTCGCGTGGGAACGACTCCTTTTCCATCAGCACGACGTCATGGCCAGCCTGGGCGAGGAAGGCAGCCGCGGCCGAACCGGCAGGGCCGGCACCGATCACCACGGCGTCGGCGCGGGTGACGGCCTCCTCGGTGGTGCGCACGGCGCCTCCTGAAGTGGTGCTGCGGTCGCCGCACCTGGAGCCTGCTGGCGACAACCGAGACTAGCAGTGGACATTTGTGAAGTGATTCACAAGAGCGTCGCCAGTGTAGTGCCTGGGCGGTGTCGGCGGCAACGCGGTGGGGTATGTCGGTCGCAGCCCGACGACACCGAGGAGGTGCGCCATGGGGGGCGACCCAACCGACGATGACGACGCCGCGCAGGACGGCCATGGCCCGCGCGCCG
>JACCTL010000073.1 GCA_013812395.1 Euzebyaceae bacterium | reverse complement strand
ACATCGTCACACTGATGCCCGACGGGATGCCGCAGACCACGCCGGTGTGGATCGACCGCGACGGCGATGTCGTCGTGTTCAACACCGCCAAGGGCAGGGCCAAGCACCGCAACCTGGTCCGCGACCCGCGGATCGCCATCAGCGTCTGCGCCGCCGACAACCCGTACTCCTACCTGCAGGTCCGCGGCCGCGCCGAGCTTGTCGACGAGGGCGCCGACGACCACATCGACAAGATGGCGCGCAAGTACATCGGCAAGGAGCGCTACCCGTTCTCCCAGCCTGGGGAGGAGCGGGTCATCGTCAGGGTGACGGCCGACGCGGTGGACTTCCACGGCGCGAGGGGATAGCGCCCGACAGGCCGCCTCGGGGCCTGCCGCCTGACGATTCCGTGCGCCTCCATCCGGGTAAGCGACATCAGACGTCTACCGCTGCGGAGTTTCTGTCATGCGCCGGATCATGCTCCTTGCCCTGTCGCTGCTGCTGATTGCCGCCACCGGCGCCGCAGCACTGCAACAACCGCAGCGTTCAGCAGGCCATCAAGGCGCTGATCGGCGCGGCGCTGACCGGCGCGAGCGGGTGATGCTGCGCGACGTCGACGGCGCACGGGTTGGCGTGGTCCGGCTACGGGAACACGCCCGCGGGGTCATGGTGCACGCCCGGCTGCGGGGACTGACGCCTGGTTTCCACGGCTTCCACGTCCACACGACCGGCATCTGCGACCCCGACGCCGCCGAAGGACCGTTCACCAGCGCCGGCGGCCATTACGTCGGCGGTGGTGGAGCCCACGGCGACCACGCCGGGGACATGCCGTCGCTGTATGTCGCCGACAACGGCACCGCCAAGCTGGCCTTCCACACCGACGCCTACACCCTCGACGAGTTGCGCGACGCCGACGGCTCGGCCGTGATGGTCCACGCCGGCCGCGACAACTTCGCCAACATCCCTGACCGCTACACCTCCAGCTTGTCCGGCGAGACCGGTCCCGACGAGGAGACCCTGGCCACCGGTGACGCCGGCGACCGGGCAGCCTGCGGCGCGATCGGCGGCGAGGACAGCGACGAGGTCGCGGGGTTGGTGACGGTGACCAGCGACCAGCGCTTCCTGCCGACTGTGCGGCGTATCCGCCGCGACATCAACCGCAATCCCGACCTGACCCTGATCGAGGTCGTCAAGCACGCCCGCGGCGCTGGCGAGGCCGGCTTGTCGCTGCCGCCGACCAGGCTGCTGATCTTCGGCAACCCCGCCGCCGGTACCCCGCTGCTGCAGGACGCCCGCACGATCGGCATCGACCTGCCGCAGAAGCTGCTGGTGTGGCGCGACGGCAGCGAGATCAAGGTCAGCTACAACGACCCGCATTACCTCGCCCGCCGCCACGGCATCGCCGGCCAGGACGAGTTGCTCGACCAGATCGCCGAGCTGCTGCGGCAACTGGCGACGGGCGGATAACCGCTGATTCTTCCGTTCCCGTGGCGATCGCTGACCTAGAGAGCAGTGATCGCCACGGGAACCTAGTTCTGGAACCGACCGCGACGCCTCTAGTGCGAGCCGAAGGCCTCCGTCTCGACGCCGCCCGCCCAGGTCCAGGCGTAGCCGGGATCCTCGCACGACAGCGCCGCCGGCCCGAAGTGCAGCGGCCGGAAGGTGTCGACCATGACCGCCAGCTCGTCTGTGGCGTCCTTGCCGATCGAGGCCTCGACCGAACCCGGCTGCGGTCCGTGGGTGAAGCCTGACGGGTGCAGACTGATCGACCCGAGCTCGATGCCTGCCCCCTTGCGGCTCATGAAGTCACCGCCCACGTAGAACAACATCTCGTCGCTGTCGACGTTGGCGTGGTTGTACGGCGCCGGGATGCCCTCGGGGTGGTAGTCGAACTTGCGCGGCACGAAGCTGCAGATGACGAAGTTGGGCCCTTCGAAGGTCTGGTGTACCGGCGGCGGCTGGTGGATGCGGCCGGTGATCGGCTCGAAGTCGGCGACGTTGAAGGCGTAGGGGTACAGGCAACCGTCCCAGCCCACCACGTCGAACGGGTGATGGCCGTAGGTGTAGCGGGTCATCCCGTGTCGGTGGCGTACGAGCACCTCGGCTGAGTCAGCCTCGGCGATGAGCGGTTCGGTGGGGCCGCGCAGGTCGCGTTCGCAGTAGGGGCTGTGCTCCAAGAACTGGCCGCGCGAGGACAGGTAGCGCTTCGGTGGCGCCACGTGCCCGGAGGCCTCGATGACCAGCGCTCGCAGGGTCACGCCGTTCGCCTCAGATCCCCGCCCGCCGGCGGCCGCGGAGCGGCCGCCCTCACCCCCGATCGTCCACCGGTGGGTGGTCGAGGTCGGGATCACCAGGTAGTCGCCCTGCCCGACGGCGATGGCGCCGTAGACCGACTCGAAGATGGCTTCGCCCGATTCGACGTAGACGACCTCGTCGCCGATGGCGTTGCGGTACAGCGGGCTGCTGGCGTCGGCGACCACGTAGGACAGGCGTACGTCGTCGTTGGCCATCAGCAGCTGCCGGGCGTCGACCATGTCCCCGCCCCCCTTGAGCTGGTGGGTCCGCAGGTGCCGCGGCTTGAGGGGATGGTTGGGCACCAGCGGATCCGGCTCGCGTTGCACCGGCTCGGCGGCGGTGATGGCCGTCGGCAGGTGGCGGTGGTACAGCAGCGACGCGTCGGAGCTGAAGCCCTCGACGCCCATCAGCTCCTCGGCGTACAACCCGCCGTCGGGCCGGCGGAACTGCGTGTGGCGCTTGTGCGGGATCTCGCCGACCTGGCGGTAGTAGGCCATGGCCTCCCTTTCTCCTGGATCGCTGGCGCAGCATGACACCTAGACTTGCCCGCGATGTCAACGGCCGCGGCACGCCAGCCCGCATCGCCGCAACGGCGGTCCTGGGTTTGGGTGCCGGGTGGCTCGGACTTCTCGCTGGCCAACCTGCCCTACGGGGTCTTCCGCCGCAGCCGTCAGCCGCCAAAGGTCGGCGTCGCCATCGGCGAACAGGTGCTCGATCTCGCGGAGGTCGCTCGCGCCGGGTTGTTCGACGACGTGGTCGACGGCGGCGAGACGCTGTTCCGCGCCGACCGGCTCAACCCGTTCATGGCGCGGGGCCGGCGCACGTGGGACGCCGTCCGCACACGCCTGACCGAGCTGCTCGACGCCACCGACCACCGGCTGCGCGACATCGACGGACTTGCCGAGCGGGCGCTGGTCCCGGCCACGCAGGTCGAACTGCAGCTGCCGTTCGAGGTCGCCGACTACGTCGACTTCTACGCCTCGATCGAGCATGCGACCAACCTGGGCAGGATGTTCCGACCGGGCGGCGAGCCACTGCTGCCGAACTGGCGGCACCTGCCCGTCGGTTACCACGGGCGCGCGGGAACCGTGGTGGTCAGCGGCACGCCGATCGTCCGGCCCAACGGCCAGCGCAAGCTCGGCGACACCGAGGCGCCAACCTTCTGTCCCAGCCGCATGCTCGACTTCGAGGCCGAGGTCGGGTTCGTGGTGGGGTCGGGCAGCCGGCTTGGCTCGACGGTCGCCACGGACGACGTGGCCGAGCACGTCTTCGGCCTGGTGCTGGTCAACGACTGGAGCGCCAGGGACATCCAGGCCTGGGAGTACCAGCCGCTGGGCCCGTTCCTGGGCAAGTCGTTCGCCACGTCGGTGTCACCGTGGGTGGTTGCCCTGGCCGCGCTGGAGCCTTTCCGTGTCCCGTCGCCGGTGCAGGATCCGCCGGTGCTGGAGTACCTGCGCACCACCGGCGATTGGGGATTGGCGCTGGACCTTGAGGTACGCCTTACCAGCGCGGCGATGGGCCGGCGCGGGAGTCGGCCGGTGGTGCTGTCGCGCCCGCCGTTCGCCGGCCTGTACTGGACGATCCCGCAGATGTTGGCCCACGCCACCATCAACGGCGCCAGCCTGCGCACCGGCGACCTGTTCGCCTCCGGCACCGTCTCCGGGACCGCGCCTGACACTCTCGGCAGCCTCATCGAGCTGGCCGATCGGGGCCGCGTACCCCTGGCCCTGCCCGACGGGAGCACCCGCACGTTCTTGGAGGACGGCGACACCGTCGAGATCAGCGCGGCGTGCGCCGCGCCCGGTTTTCCCCGTGTCGGCTTCGGGGCCGTCAGTGGCACGGTCCTTCCCACCCACCGCGCCTGACGACAACGGTCCCGCGACTTTGTCAACGCCCCACGTTGACAAAAGTCGCGGCACCCCGGGTCAGGACCGGTCGACATGCGGCGCTCAGTCGAGGGCGCCGACCGACAAGGCCACGTCGGTGCCGAGGAACTCGCCGACGCGGGCGGCCTCAGACGCCAGTTGGTCGCTCTGGTCGGCAGACAGCTCGATGAATGGCTCAACGCGCAGATCGATGCGGTTGCCGCGCCGCTGACGTCGCCAGATGCCCCTCACCACGCCGTCAACGAGAAGCACGCTCAACGCGACCGCTCCCTCGAAACGCCCCCGCCCGTAGGTGGTTATCCGCGCCCGCGACTCCATCGGCACGACCCGGGCGCGGGGATAGGATCCCAGCAGGTAGCACTCGTACTGGCCGAGCAGGCGCAGGCTGCCACGTGGTGGCTCCCAGGGACCGTCAGCGTGTTCCGCGAGCAGCCAGCGTCGGGCGCCCTCGACGTCGACCTCGACGAGGTCCGACGCAGCGAACAGTCCCGCGGCGGCGTCAGGCTCGATCCCGAACCAGCCGGCAAAGTCCTGCTTGGTCGCGGGACCGTAAGCGGCCAGGTAGCGTTTGGCCACCTCGGCAATGGCCTCGTCGGGATCGACGTCCCGCCAGCCTTGCAGCCACTGATCGGCGCGCACGAAAGTGATCTTGGCGCCCTGGCTCGGCCCGAAGCACAGCAGGCCGGTGGTCGCCGCAGGTCGTAGCAGGTCCCCCCATGCCGACAGCAGCCGCTCCCGCGCCCACTCCCCCACGCGCTGCACCACCTCGTCGGCGAGCTCCTGACGGGTCAGGCAGCGCCCGTCGAGTGCGTCGCCGATGGCGTCCGTGACCGCTGCCAGCTGTGGCGGTTCAATGCCGTGGTAGGTGTAGACGCGAGCCTGCGACGGCGAGGAGCAGGCCCGCATGGCCGCCATCCACAGCGGCAGCTCGGCAGCCGGCAGCAGATGCAGTGTGCCGCGCGGGCCGTAGGTCTTGACCAGACTGCGGTGTTGCCACACCTCGGCGCGCACGTCGACTTGCGTCACGCCAGCGACTCTGATGCCAATGGCGAGCCCGGCGGCCGACATGATCTGCGCCTGCACGCCGGCGATGTCGCCGACGACGCGACCGACGACGTTTGCCTCTCCCGTCTCGTCGGCGACCGGCGCGACGAGATGGCTACGTCGCAGGCGCCAGCCGATCACCTGCTCCCACGACAACGACCGCACGCCCCGCACCTTAGCGATCAGGGCGATGGGGCTTGCCAACGCGGCGAGGACGCCTGATCGTCTTCTGGAACCGGTACAACAACCGGTACAACCATCCCGGCAGGAGCCCGTGGCCGCGCAGCGACGACCGCAGCTGGCAGGGCGGCGCAGCCTCCGTGTTGCCGCCGGCTTGGTCGCGGTCGTGCTGTGCGCCCTCGCCGGGTCGCTGACCGTCAACGGTCCTCGGGCGTCCTCGGCTCCTACCCGTCTGCGCGACGACGGACTGCAGGTGCCGCCTCGTGGGTCGGTCACCGCCGCGTTCCTCGACGGCTCGCGGCCAGTCTTCCTGGTCCACCACGCCGGCGGCGGCGTCTCGGTGCTCGACGCGCACAGCCCGCACCTCGGCAACAAGCTGCTGGCGTGGTGCGAGGACGGGCGGGCCTTCATCGACGTGCAGCACGGCTCGGCCTTCGACGAGCACGGGCGCTACACCTTTGGGCCCGCGCCGACCGGGATGACCCCATACGAGGTCGAGGTGGTCGCTGGTGAGGTCAACGCCGGAGCGGCCCGACAGGCGCCGCCTCGCGGGT
>JACCTL010000050.1 GCA_013812395.1 Euzebyaceae bacterium | reverse complement strand
CGGTCTGCCCGTACAGCCGGCGTCCCTCGCCGAGGAAGAAGTTGGCGGTGTCGATGATCTCCTGCACCTCGCCGAGGGACTCGGCGTAGGGCTTGCCGATCTCCCTGGTGACCAGCCGCGCCAGCGCTTCCTTGTTGTCCTCCACCAGCCGCCCGATCTGCTGGATCGCGCGGCCGCGGATCGGCGCGGGCGTGCGCGCCCATCCCTGCTGCGCCTCCCGCGCGGCCCGGCAGGCGTCGACGAACACCGCCGCGTCGGCCAGGCGGACATCGGCGACCACGTCGTCCAGCTTCGCCGGGTTGGTAGATACCGACCTACCGCCCGGCCCGTCGGGGCGCGCCTTGCCGGCGATGATGGAAGCGACGGTGCGGGGCATCACGGGTCCTGTCGTCGGGGGGTCAGCGTAACGGGCCGTGGAATTCTCGCCGCGACCGCCTCGGCGTCAACGGTCGCTAGCCGAGGCGGCGCAGCACGCGGTCGAGGGCGTCGCAGACGGCCGTCAACTCGTCCTCGCGGACGGCCAGCGAAGGGCGGAAGCGAATGCTGCGCGGGCCGCAGGTCAGCATCAGCACGCGCTCGTCAACGCGCATACGGGTGGTGACGTCGTCGCGCAACTCGGTGGTACGCAGGTCCAGCGCGCACATCAGGCCGCGCCCGCGGACGTTGTCGACCAGCTGCGGATGGCTGTCGGCGAGGGCGTCCAAGCGGCCCAGCAGCTCTTTGCCCAGCCGTGCCGCGGATGCGATGAGGTCGTCGGCCTCCACGACCTCCAGGATCCGCCGGGCGCGGACCATGTCGGTGAGGTTGCCGCCCCAGGTGGAGTTGATCCGCGACGACACCGCGAAGACGTTGTCGGCAACCTCGTCCAGGCGCCCCCCGGCCATGATCCCGCAGACCTGGGTCTTCTTGCCGAAGGCGACGATGTCGGGCTCAAGGCCGAGCTGCTGGTAAGCCCACGGCGTTCCGGTCAGCCCCAAGCCGGTCTGCACCTCGTCGAGGACGAACAGCGCATCGTGCTCCCGGCACAGCACCTGCATCGCCTGCAGGAACTCGGCGCGCAGGTGGTTGTCGCCTCCCTCACCCTGGATGGGCTCGGCGAGGAAGCAGGCGATGTCGTCGGAATGCGCGGCGAACGCCGCTCGGGCCTGCTCCAGCGCACGCGTCTCGGCGGCCTCCACCTCGGCCAGATGCTGCTCCAGCGGGAACCGCACCGCGGGAACGTCGATCCGTGGCCAGTCGAACTGGGGGAACAGCGCCACCTTGACCGGCTCGGTGTTGGTCAGCGACAGCGTGTAGCCGCTGCGGCCGTGGAAGGCCTTGGTCAGGTGCAGCACCCGCGTGCCCCGGTCGGGATTGCGACCGTTGGCTGCGTTGTGGCGGCGCTTCCAGTCGAACGCGGCCTTGAGCCCGTTCTCCACGGCGAGGGTGCCGCCATCGATGAAGAACCGGTGCGGCAGCGCGGGGTCGCCCAGCACCCGCTCGAAGGTGGCGACGAACTCGGCCTGGTGCGTGGTGTAGATGTCGGAGTTCGCCGGCTTGTTGACGGCCACGGTGGCTAGTTCCGCCATGAACTCGGCGTCGTCGACCAGCCCTGGGTGGTTCATGCCCAGCGGGGACGACGCGTAGAAGGTGAACACGTCGAGGTAGCGGGTGCCGTCGCGAGCGTCGACCAGCCACGACCCGCGCGACGCCTTGGTGTCCAGCACGAAGTCGTGACCATCGACGAGCAGGTGGTCGGCAAGGGTGGCCAGCACGGCCGCGGGGGCAACCGGATGGGTGGCGGGCATGGTGAGCTCCGAACGTCGATGACCTGGTGCCAGTGTGGAGGCTGGCGGCAGGCGGGTCACTACGCGAAGCGTCAGGCGTCGTTGCCAGCACCGACGCAGCGTGCGAGTGTGCCGACGAACCGTCGTGCCAAGGAGCCGAGGAGGAGGGCAAGCCGCCGTGGACGGGCTCGACGAGCAACTGCTGGCGCTGCTGCGCGACAACGCGCGCCTGTCGATGGCCGACCTCGGCCGCCGCGTCGGGTTGTCGAGGACGGCCACGCTGGCGCGGGTGCGCCGCCTGGAGGACGGCGGGGCCATCCGCGGCTACCACGCCGAGATCAGCGCGAAGCCGGCGGCCGGTGGCCATGCCGCCCGCGTCGCCATCGTCGTTAACACCCCGGACGTCGCCGCCTACGTGCGCCGGCTGCGCGCCATTCCCGAGCTACAGGAAGCCGAGAGCGTGGCCGGCGAGTACGACCTGCTCGTGCGCCTTGCCGCCGCCGACGCCGAACGCCTCGACGAGATCCTCGACGCCATCAACGCCTGGCCGCAGACCGTCCGCACCACCACGTTCGTGGTGCTCACAAGCTACCGTTAGCCTGCGGCTGCCCCGGCTGGTCGGCCAACGGGCACGAGGTCGTGGCCCTGGCCCGAACCCACCAGAAGGCAACACTGGTCGAGCGCCTCGGCGCCAGGGCGGTCCGGGCATCCCTGTTCGACGCCGGGACGCTTGCCCCCGCGATGGCCGGCTGCGAGGCGGTTGTCAACGTGGCCACATCGATCCCGCCGCCCAGCCGGGCCGCACTGCGGGGCGCGTAGCGGGAGAACGACCGGATCCGCCAGGAGGGCTCGGCCGCCCTCGTCGACGCCGCCCTGGCCGCCGACGCAAGCCGGTACCTGCAGGAGTCGATCGCCATGACGTACGCGGACGGTGGCGATCGCTGGCTCGGTGAGGAGGCGCCGGTCGACCGCCCGGCCTTTGCGGCCACGACCGCCGACGCCGAGGCCGCGGCCCGACGCTTCACCGAGGCGGGCGGGACCGGCGTGGTGTTGCGCTTCGCTCAGTTCGTGGCGGCCGACTCGACCCACACCCTCGCCGCCGTAGGCACCGCTCGGCGGGGCATCTCACCATTTCTTGGCGATCCGTCCGGTTACTCGACGTGGGTCGACGCCGACGACGCGGCCGCAGCCGTGGTGGCCGCCCTCGGCGTGGCGCCCGGCACGTGGAACGTGGCCGAGGACGGGCCGGCCACTCGCGCCGCCCAGGCCGATGCCTTGGCTCGAGCCGTCGGACGGGCCCGGCTCCGCCAGGTCCCGGCACCACTACAGCGACTGGGCGGCCCGCTTGCCGTCATGCTCCGTCGCTCCCTGCGAGTGTCGAACCACAGCTTTCAGGAAGCTACCGGCTGGACGCCGGCGGTGCGGTCATCGGTCGACGGCTGGGCGGCGGTTGCCGATGCGTGAACGCACCGTCCGCCTCGCCCTCGCCGTCCTCGCCGCAGCGAGCGCCGTCGTCGGCTTCTGGGCTGGCGTGGCGCCCCGCTCCTTCTACGACGACTTCCCGGGTGGCGGCCATCAATGGGTTGCCGTCGACGGGCCCCTCAACGAGCACCTCGTGCGGGACGTCGGCACGCTGAACGTCGCCCTCGCGGTGGTGGCAGCCGCCGCTGCCATGACGCTCGTGCCGGTGCTGGTGGCCAGCCGTGAGCTCCGGCCGCCTCGACCTCCAGCGGAATGCGGCGGTAGGCCTCCTGGTCCAGGTTCATAACTGGTCGCCAGTTACTCGATGCTGAACTCTCGGCCAAGGGCAGCCACACCGTCGGACGGTCCGGACACGGCCAGGACCACCCCCTCTAGGTTCCGTATGAGCTGCCAGCGCGCGAAGGCGCAACATACGGACTCGGCATCGACCAGCAAGGGCAGCAGGCGCTCGACCTCGGGGGTCGGGGCGTACACCACCTCAAAGCGGCCGTCGAGGCGCCGGCGCTCGACAACGTCGGCATCGATGCGCTGCCAAAGCGCGCGCCGGTCCGCCATCTCGTCCTGGTTCAGGGTGCAAGCAACGGGGATGTCCATCAGTCAGGCGTCCTCGGCCTCGGCGTACGACCAGTCCATGCGCTTGCGAGCATAGTCGGGGTCGAATACGACCTCGCCGGTGTCGTCGTCGAGCTCGACGATCTTGGGCACGTCGACGTCGGGATGGTCGCAAGGCCCCGCGAGGCGGGCGGTGAACTCGTCGGCGTAGGCGTCCAGGGTCGACTGCACCAGCAGCGCGTGACCGACCGGCAGGTAGCAGCGGTTGGAGTCGGTCACCAGCGTGCAGCGCTTGCGGATCTCCTGCAGGTCGGCCGCCTGACCGCCCTCACGGCACAACCGCTGCAACCGCTCGAACAGCTCGACGCCGTGCAGCTTGCAGGGCGGGCACTGGCCGCACGACTCCACGGCGAGGAAGCGTGACAGCGCCGCGGTGACCGCCACGATGCAGCGGTCGGCGCCGTAGACCACGAAGCCGCCGCTGCCAAGACCGGTGCCCGCCTCGGCGAAGGAGTCGAAGTCCAGCGGCAGGTCCAGCAATCCAGGGACGATGACGGTGTTGGAGGTGCCGCTGTAGACGGCCTTGACGTCGCGGGCGCCGGCGATGTCGACCAGCAGCGTCCGCAGCGGGGTGCCGAGGGGCAACTCGTAGACACCAGCGCTGGCAACGTCACCGACGACGGTGAAGACCATGGTCCCGGGGGCCTCGACGGTCCCCTGCTCCCTGAATCGGTCCGCGCCCTCGCGCAGGATCCCAGGCACGTGGGCCAGCGTCTCGACATTGTTGACCACCGTCGGGTTGGGCTGCTGCATCGTCGCGTACAGCCCGTACATGTACGGCGGCAGGATCCGGGGCAGCGGCAGCTTGCCCTCGACGACCTCGAGCAGGCCGCTCTCCTCGCCGTACAGGTACTCGTCCGGGCCTAGCAGGACCTCCACCCCGGCGGCGCCGGCGAAGCCCTCGGCGGCCATGGCGTCACGGGCCTCGGTCAGCCGCTGCGCCTGCAACGGGTAGCGCTGCTTGGTAGCGATCACCCCGCGCGGGGCGCCGACGGCGCGCATCGCGATGCACAACCCCTCGACCACCGCCCACGGGTTGCGGGCCATCAGCGCGCGGTCCTTGTAGGTCCCCGGCTCACCCTCGGCGGCGTTGCACACCACCGCCGGAGTCCCGCTGGCGCCCGCCGCCTCCAGTACGGACCGCCACTTGCGCCCGGTGGGGAACCCCGCGCCACCGCGGCCGCGCAGGCCGGAACGCTCGACCTCGGCGATCACGTCGGCCGCTTCGACTCGCAGCGCCTCGGCAAGGCCCAGGCCGCCGCCGCCGGCGACGTAGTCGGCCAAGGACGCCACCGGCTCGTCAGGCAGCACGTGCAAGCGATCGGGCATCGGCTCGGAGCTCCCGTGAGATGTCAGCAACACCCTGCCGAGTCTTCACCCGCTGGAAACCTCGATGGCATCTGCCGCTCACGCACGGTTGCAAGCCTGTCGTTGCCAACCCCCCACCGCCGTTCCGGCGAACGATTCGGAGAGTGCGATGCCCCAACCGCTCCGGCGAGGAGCCCTCGTGGCCTGCCTCGCACTGTCAACTCTGCTGCTGCCGCTACTGCCCGTCTCGACGGTCGCCGCCGAGAGCTCCCCGACCGTCACCACCGGCAAGACCGTCTACGAGTCCGGCGAGCCGATCACCGTGTCCTGGTCTGACGCTCCCGGAAATCCCAAGGACTGGGTCGGGCTGTACCCGACCTTCTCCGGTCCGCCAGGTGGCAGCTCCGGTGCGACGCTATGGGACTACCTGGATCAAGCCGACGGCGAGACCGTTACCCCCGATGCAACCCTGACCTGGAGCGCGCAACGGCCGGGGCAGCGCGACAACTGGCCCCTGCCGCCCGGTGACTACACCATCTACCTGCTGGTCGACGACGGCTATGAGGTGGTCGCCTCGACCACCATCCGGGTCACCGGCGACATCGACGGCCCCCCACCACCTCCCGAGGAGGAATGGCCGGCCAACCCCGGCGATCCCACGCTGACTCGCCGGCTGCGGGCGATGACCTTCAACATCTGGGTGGGCGGTACCCAGGTCACGTTCGGCTCGATCGTCAGGGCGGTGCGCAAGGCACGCGCCCAGGTGGTCGGGGTCCAGGAACCTGGCGACAACCTCGAACGGTTGGCCAGCAGGCTGGGTTGGAAGCACACGTTCACGTCCGACGACGGCTACACCAACCTCATCAGCAAGTACCCGCTGTCGGCTCCCAAGCGCAGCGACGAATACGCCTGGCTGCGGCTTCCCGGCGGTGGGCGGGTCGCGGTCAGCAGTGTCCACCTGACCCCGTATCCCTACGGCCCCTATGACCTGCGAGACGGGGCATCCACCGACTACGTGCTGTTCAACGAGCGACACCACCTCGAGGAGATAGCGTCGCGCCTGGAAGCGCTGTCCGCACTGGCCGAGGCGGAGGTCCCCGTGGTGCTGATGGGCGACTTCAACGTGCCCAGCCATCTGGACTGGACCTCGGCAACGGCGGCAGCGCGCCAAGCCGACGGCGAGGACTTCGTGCGCCCCTTCCCCTGGCCCCTGTCGATGTCGCTGGCCGAAGCGGGCTTCCGTGACTCCTTCCGCACCGCTCACCCCAACGCGGTCAGGACACCGGGCTACACCTGGACCCCTGGCTACCCGCCGCCCATCGGCGACCAGCCGGCGAACCTGGCCGACGACGAGGTCTTCGACCGGATCGACCTGATCTACGTCCACGGCCCGGTGCGGACGCTATCCAGCCGCGTCGTCGGGGAGAACTACCGCAACGCGCACATCCGCGTGCGGCCGTGGGGCAGCGACCACCGCGCCGTGGTCAGCGCGCTGCGCCTTCGCCCGCTGTACCGACGCTGACCGACGCTGACCGAAGCTGACCGGCGCTGACGTGGCGATCGGTCGCCGCGTCAGGTGGCGTACCGCCGCGTCAGGTGGCGTACCGCCACGTCAGCGCGTGAGCACCACGGCCTGGTGGGGAGCCAGGACCACGTCGCCCCCCGCCGGCTGCTGCTCACCGTCGCGGTTGCTGGAGAAGGCCACCACCCAGGCGCCCTCGGGCGGCGTGAACGAGGACGGCTGGTCGCCACAGTTGGCGGCAACGATCACGGCGCCGCGCCGGTAGGCGACGACCGGCCCGTCCTCGCCGACCCATTCGACGGGCTGCCGGCGCAGGTCCGGCTGCGCGTCGCGCAGGTCGATCAGCGCCCGGTAGCGGTGCAGCATTGACGAGGGGTCAGCTCGCTGCACAGCGACCGTGTCGGCCTCGGTGCGCCCGTCCATCGGCAGCCAGGTTCGTGGACCGTCGGTGAAGCCCCATCCCGGCCCTGGCGCCCAGGGCAGTGGCGTGCGAGAGCCGTCGCGGCCGACCGCCTCGGTGCGGCGCGCCACCGGATCCTGTGCCTGCTCGCGTGGGACGGCGCCGTTCTCCAGTCCCAGCTCCTCGCCCTGGAACAGGAACGGCGTGCCGGGCAGGCCCAGCAGCAGCGTCGACAGTGCCAGCGCGCGGGCGCGGCCGACGTTGCCGCCACCGAAGCGGCTGGCCGCGCGACCGCGGTCGTGGCTGCCCGACACCCAGGCCAGCAGGCCAGGCGCTGCCTGAGCGCCAGCGACCAGGACCTCGCGGATGGCCCCGGGCTCCCACGCCAGATGCAGCGGCTTGAACCAGAAGCCCAGGTGCAACCCGTCCTCACCACGCACGTACTCGGCCACCTTCTCGGCGTCGAGCACGTAGACCTCGCCGAGCAGCAAGCCGTCGTGGGGCGCCACGACCTTGCGCCAGCGGCGGTAGACATCGAGTACACCGGGCTGGTTGGCGTCATACAGGTGCTCCAGCGCTCCCCACTCGTCGGCTGACGTGTCGCTGCGCACGAACTCCGCCGCGGGCGGGTTGTCGAGGAACTCGGGATGCTTGACCAGGGCGTGCGCCACGTCGATGCGGAAGCCGTCGGCGCCACGGGTCAACCAGAAGCGCAGGATCTCGTCGAACTCGTCGGCGACGGCGGGGTTGGCCCAGTTGAGGTCCGGCTGCTCGGACAGGAACAGGTGACACCAGTACTGGCCGGTGGTCGCGTCCAGCGTCCACGCCGAGCCGCCGAAGTGGCTGGTCCAGTTGTTGGGCGGTCGGCCCCCCGGCGCCGGGTCGCGCCAGATGTAGTAGTCGCGGTAGGGACTGTCTTTCGAGGACCGCGCCGAGATGAACCAGGGGTGCTCCGACGACGAGTGGTTGGGCACCAGGTCGACGAGCACCTTCATGCCGAGGTCGTGAGCCTTGGCGAAGACGGCCTCCAGGTCGGCCATCGACCCGAACGAGGCGTCAACGCCGCGGTAGTCGGCGACGTCGTAGCCGTGGTCGCGCATCGGCGACGGGTAGAACGGCGTGATCCACACGATGCCGATGCCCAGCCATGCCAGGTAGTCGAGGTGGTGGTGCAGCCCTCGCAGGTCGCCGACGCCGTCCCCGTCGCTGTCGGCGAAGGAGCGGATGTACACCTCGTAGCCAACCTTGTCGGTCCACCAGGGCAGCTCGGTAGGCGCCCCCATCTCAGAAGCCGTCGACGGCGTCGGCGACGTCCTCACTCGCCCATGACACCAGCCCGATGTCGGTCCACGACAGCAGGTCGTCGTTTGCCGGGACAACGCGGACGGCGAAGCCGTACTCGCCGGAGTCCGAGCAGGTGAAGGTCCCCCGGTAGGCCCGCCCCTGCTGGGTCGCGCCCGCGGGCTCCAGCGACTGCACCCGCTGCCGGGACAACGACCCGTCGGCGCGCACCGGCCCGTGCAGCAGCTCGACGCAGACCGCGGCCGGGTCGAGCTTGCCCAGCGCCACATCCACGGTCACGTCGCGCTGCTCGCCGATCTGAGCCATCCCCAGGTCGCCACTGACGGCGTGGACGCGCACGTCGGGCCAGGCGTCGCGGGTCCGCGCCCGCCAGGTGGCCAAGGCCCTTGCTCGCGCGTGGTCGTCGGCGGTCAGCCGGCGTGACCGCTCGGCCAGCGGGACGTAGAGCTGATCGACGTACTCGCGGACCATCCGCGTGGCAAGCACGCGCGGCCCGAGCGTTTCCAACGAGTGGCGCACCCGCGCCAGCCAGCGGCGGGGCAGGGGGCCCTCGGTGCGTTCGTAGAAGGTCGGCACGACCGTGCGCTCGAGCAGCTCGAACAGCGACTGCGCGTCGGCGGTGTCCTGCTGGGCGGTGTCGGGGTTGTCCTCGGCGGCGCCGATGGCAAAGCCGTTGTCGCCGTCGAACATCTCGTCCCACCAGCCGTCCAACGTCGAGCAGTGCAGCGCGCCGTTGAGCACCGCCTTCTCCCCCGAGGTGCCGCAGGCCTCGTGCGGGCGGCGGGGGTTGTTCAGCCACACGTCGACGCCCTGGTACAGCACGCTGGCCAGCTCCATGTCGTAGTCGGAGACCACGACCATGCGGGTGCGGATCTGGGGATCCGACGAGTAGTGCACCAGCTGGCGGATGATGTCCTTGCCGATGTCGTCGCGCGGGTGGGCCTTGCCGGCGAAGACGAACTGCACCGGACGGTCGGTGGCGTTGAGCAGCGCGTTGAGGCGCTCGGGCTGCCGCAGCAGCAGTGTGCCGCGCTTGTACTCCGCGAAGCGGCGCGCGAAGCCGATCGTGAGCGCGTCGGGATCGAAGATCTCGTCGGTCCAGGCCAGACTCCCCGAGCTCTCGCCGCGGCGCTCCCGGGCGGTACGGACCCAGGTGCGCACCCGCTGCACCAGTCGCTCCCGAGCGCGCCCGCGCGCGCGCCACAGCACGTCGTCACCGATGTCGCCGACCCGCTTCCACGCCGACGGGTTGTGGGCCCAGTCAGGCGCGAGGTGGCGGTCGTAGACGGCGGTCATCTCCGGGCCGGTCCAGGTGGCGGCGTGCACGCCGTTGGTGACCGATGTGACGGGCACCTCGTCGACCGTGACGCCCGGCCACAGCGCGGCGAACATCCGCCGCGACACCCGCCCGTGCAGCTCGGACACCCCGTTGGCGGCCGCGGACAGGCGCAGGCCCATCACGGCCATGTTGAAGCTGCCACTCAGCCCCTCGCCGGTGATCTGGCCAACGGTCATCAGGTGATCCAGCGTGACGCCGCACTCGACCGCGAAGTCGCTGAAGTAGCGCTGCATCATGTGGCCGGCGAAGACGTCGATCCCGGCCGGCACCGGGGTGTGGGTGGTGAACAGCACCGCGGACCGGGCGCTCTCGACGGCCTCGTCGAAGCCCAGACCGCCGGAGGCGACGAGGCGGCGGATGCGCTCCAGCTGCAAGAAGCCGGCGTGGCCCTCGTTGGAGTGGAAGATCTCCGCGCCGCCGTCCTGCCAGTCGGGGCCGAGCTCGCCCAACTGCGCCGCTCGGTCGAGCGCGCGCGCGCCGCCGACGCCCAGCACGATCTCCTGGCGCAGCCGGTGCTCCACGTCGCCGCCGTACAGCTTGTCGGTGACGACCCGGTCCTCGGGCGCGTTGTAGGGCAGGTCGGTGTCAAGCAGCAGCAGCGGGATGCGGCCGACCTCGGCCTTCCACAGCTGGCAGGCGACGCTGCGCTCGGCCAGCCGCACCTCGATGAGGACCGGCGCGCCGTCGCGTTCCAGCAGCTGCAGCGGCAAGCTGAACGGGTTGAGGTCGGGGTAGCGCTCCTGCTGCCAACCGTCGGCGTCCAGGTGCTGGCGGAAGTAGCCGTGCCGGTACAGCAGCCCGACGCCGACGAGGTCGAGGCCGAGGTCGCTGGCGGCCTTGAGGTGGTCGCCGGCCAGCACCCCGAGGCCACCCGAATAGGTCTGCATCGCGTGGCTGATGCCGAACTCGGGTGAGAAGTAGGCGATCCGCGGGGGCTGCGGCTTGTGCGACTGCGCCCAGCGCGGCCGGCTGAGATAGCGCTTGAGGTCGGCGTGCACCTCGGCCAGTTGCGACAGGAAGGCAGCGTCGTCGACCAGGGTCTCGGCGCGCTCCGGCGACAGCCCCCCGAGCAGGGCGACGGGGTTGCGCCCGACCTCCTCCCAGGCGTCGGGGTCGGCCCAGCGGAACAGCTCCTCGGTGGGCTGGTCCCAGGCCCAGCGCAGGTTGGCTGCGAGGTCGGTCAGCGGCTGCAGCTCCGCGGGCAGCCGCGGATGCACTCGGAAGGTGCGAAGGGCCTTGATCACGGATTGCTCCGGAGCGTCGGTGCGGGATGCCGGGAATGTCTTACCGGAAAGAGTGGCAGATGCCGCAGCGCCCCGCGAGCCGGGGCCGCCACCCGGGGTCCCGCGACTTGGTCAACGTGGCGGCGACACAGTCGCGGGACCTACCCTGGCGCGGCGTCCAGCCGCTGCCGGCGTCAGCGCTTGACGAGCCGGTACCAGGTCGGCTTGGCGTTGCGCAGCGGCCCTGGCGGCGGCGGGCCGCTGTCAGGCTGTTCCGAGACGATCTGCCAGCCGCTGAAGCGTGACTCCAGCTCCGCTCGACTCACGCCGCTGGGAGCCGGTCCCCGGCGTCCGGGCTGGAAGCCCATCAGCAGCAAGGTGGCGCCGGCGGCCGCGAGCGTGGTCAGCCCGCGCGCACAGGCGTCCCGGTGCTGGGCGGGCAGGCCGTGGAAGCAGCCGATGTCGTACAGCAACGTGTAGCCCGGCTGCAGGCCGAGGCCGGTCAGGTCGGTCACGTCGCCTAGGCGCAGGTCGACCGTGACCCCGGCGGCCGCCGCCTTGTCCCGGGCGGCCTGGATGGCGCGCTCGACGGCGTCCACACCCGTGACCCGCCAGCCCCGCTGCGCCAGGTACACGGCCTGGGTGCCGGTCCCGCAGCCGACGTCCAGCGCCCGCCCGGTGGCCAGCGCGTCGGGCCCCTCGACCAGCGCGGTCAGCTCGGGCGGGATCACGCCCCGGTCCCAGGGCACGAATCCCAACCGGTACATGACCTTCCAGGCTGTGTTCATCTCTCCCACCTCGCTCCTGGGTTATATTGGATACAGCTGTGCTGTATCGAAATGGAGTGTCCTGCCGATGTCAGACGCCGTCAAGCGCCGCTATGACGCCAGCCGGCGGCGGGCGGGTGCCCGGCGTACCCGCGAACAGGTGCTGCGGGCCGCGCGCGGGCTGTTCGTGCAGCGCGGGTACGCCGAGACAACCGTGGCGGCACTGGCTGCGGGGGCGGGCGTCTCGGCGGAGACCGTCTACGCGACCTTCGGCTCCAAAGCGGCGGTGCTCAAGGCGCTGTTCGACGTCACGGTGGTCGGCGACGACGAGCCGGTGGCGTTGCCCGACCGGAAGGTGATCCAGGACATCCGCGACGAGCCCGACGCCAGCGTGGCCCTTCAGCGCTACGCCGCGTTCGTTGCAGAGGTGAACCCCAGGCTGGCGCCGATCCAACTCCTGATCGAGTCAGCGGCTGGCGGTGACCCCGCGATTGCCGCCCTTGCGGCCGACGTGGCCCAGCAACGACTGCACGGAATGGGGCTGCTCGCCGCCAAGTTGGCCGACCAAGGTGCGCTGGCGACCGGGGTCAGCGCCAATGAGGCGCGCGACGTGCTGTGGACCACCAACTCGGCGCAGGTCTTCGACCTGCTGGTCCGTCAGCGAGGCTGGTCGCTCACCCGCTACGAGCGCTGGCTGGCCCGCACGTGGGCGGCGCTGCTGCTGGGCGACTGACGCTGGTTACTAGTCATCGTGGGCCACGGCAAATACCACCCCGCTTGTGACCTTGCGCGCCGCTCTTACTTCTTCGCGTGCAGTCAGCGACAGTTGCGGGAACTGTTGTAGACGGGTAGGAGATTTTGTCATGGTCAAGTCGCGCATTCGTTTCATTCTGCTTGTGATGTGCACGGTGGCGCTTTCGGCTTCCGAAGTCATGGCGACCAGCGGGGCGAGTACGGCAACCCCGGCAGCTACCGGCAGCAGGATCGCCAGCACCACGATCGAGAAGGCGGCAGCCAGCAATGCCGCGTCGTACTGGACGCGGGAGCGCATGGCCAACGCCAAGCCGGTCAAGTTGCGCGCCCCCACCGCAGGAAGCAGCACCACGGCGGCCACGGCAGCGTCCACGGGCCCGCGGGTCAGCGTGGCGCCGGCAACGGGTGCACTCGGCGGCAATGGAGCGGTCGCTCAGGCGGCGGCGGCGCTCGCACGGCCCTACACGAATCTGCCCGACCGGCTCAACGTCAAGATCTTCTTCAGCCAGGCCAGCGGCGGCAACTTTGTCTGCTCGGGGACCATCGCCAACAGCACCACGAAGCGAATGGTCAGCACCGCGGGCCACTGTGTCAGCAACGGAGCCGGCGCCTTCCACCGCAACGTGGTGGTTGTGCCTGGCTACTCGTCGCGCTGCGACGGCTGTGGCGACGCGCCGTACGGCCGCTGGACGGCACGCGAGCTGACCACCCTCACCGAGTGGCACTCGTTCTCGAACTTCAAGCAGGACGTCGGCTACATCATCGTCAACGACCGCAACGGCCAGCGCATCGTCAACCGGCTGGGGGGCCAGGGCAGCCGCTTCAACGTCTCTCGCGACCAGCAGTTCCGAGCCTACGGTTATCCGCAGGCCTCACCCTTCAACGGCTTCAACCAGTACGTGTGCCCGTCGAAGCGGCTGGCCAATGACACCCCGGGCAGCCGGCCCGGGCCGCAGACGATGCGCATCTCTTGCAACATGACCGGAGGCTCCAGCGGTGGCGGCTGGCTCATCGCCGAGTCCGGTGGACTTGGGTTCGTCAACAGCGTCAACTCGTACAAGTACGTGAGCGGGCCGAAGGCCAACGCGAACCACATGTACGGGCCGTACTTCGACAACGAGGCCCTGGACTTGTTCAACTTCACGGTGGGACTGGGCTGACTGTCCGACCCGCGGGCCGAGGCCCGGGGCCCCAGGCCCGGGCTTCGGTTACGCAGGTCGGTGATCGGCTTGCTTACGTTGGGACTGGTGGCCAGCGCAGGTTGCGCCGGCGGGGAGCAAGCGGTGGGAGCGGGTTCCGAGCCGACTTCGGGCGGGGTCACGGCCAGCCCCGCGCAGACACAGCCCCCAGGGCTGGCCGAGGGCACGGCGTCCGCGGCCGGGTCACGGACAGCTCCGGCGAGCCCATTGAGCTGGCGACGATCATGGTCGCGCGCGGGGAGGAAGCGACCGCTCCCGCGCGGATGGACGCCAACGTCACCGACGCCGACGGCCGCTACTTCTTGCCGCTGCCGCCCGGACCGGCAGAAGTCACTATCAGCGCGCATCGCCAGCAGCCCGTCACGCTGTCGGTGGTGGTGCCCGAAGGCGAGCCGCTGGTCCGCAACCTCGTCCTGGAACCGGCGGACGCGTGACGTCGCCCATGGGTGCCACCGCCGCGGCCGCGGTTAGCTCAGGTAGGAACCGCGGCTCGGTGCCTCACACGGCACCCTCGGCGCCGGCCGCGCCGTCGACGTCGCGGCTGTGCATCCCCGCGTCGGGACCGATACCCCAGCTGATCACCCGACGCGGGTGGATCCGGATGATCTCTCGGCTGGTGTAGGACGACGCCGGCTCCTGGTCGACCAGCGCCTCGGCTTGCCCGCGGATCTCCACGCCCCGAACAGTCCAGGGGTTGCGGGAGACGAGGTCGTCGACGACCAGAGCCACCGCGCCGTTGTCGGCCACGTTGTGGAACTTCCGCGTGGTGCCCAGCGCTCGGCCGTAGATGTCGATGGTCCCGGCCCGCTCGTCGTAGGAGAACCCGACGGGGCTGTTCTGTAGCGATCCGTCCGGGCGGCGGGTGGCCAGGCGCCCGAGTGGCTGGGTGGCGAGGTAGTCGCGTTCCTGCGCAGTGAGTGTCATGCCGCGATTCTGCGACCACAACCATGGTTCAGGTCAAGCACTAGACTGCGGTCATGCCGCCCCCGGGAACGGCCTTCCACGAGCTGACCGTCGGACAACTCGCCAACCGCAGCGGCGTCGCCGTCTCGGCCCTGCACTTCTACGAGCGCAGCGGACTGATCAGCAGCAGCCGGACGGCGGGCAACCAGCGGCGCTACGCCCGCGACGTCCTTCGCCGCGTCGCCTTTATCCGCGCCTCCCAGCGCGTCGGCATCCCCTTGGCGCAGATCCGTCACGCGCTTGACCAACTTCCGCACGAACGCACGCCCACCCGCGAAGACTGGGCACGGCTGTCGGGCACCTGGCGCAGCGAACTTGACGCCCGCATCGCCCAACTACAGGCGCTGCGCGACCAGCTCACCGAGTGCATCGCCTGCGGCTGCCTGTCCCTGCGCACCTGTCACCTGACGAACCCCGGGGACGTCCTCAGCCGCGAAGGGCCCGGAGCCCGCCGGCTGCTCGACAGCACCGCCGAGCTGTCCCACTGAGGGATCGAGGAGCGGATCATTCGGCGGCGATCGCCCGCAGGATCTCGGTGCGCGCGGCGCGGCGGGCCGGGAGGATCGCCGCCACCACGCCGGCAAGCGCGGCGAGGATCACCGAGGCGATCAGTTGGCCTGCCGGCAGCCCGAGCTCGGTGATCCCCTGGCCGGCCAGGGCGGTGACCACGAGCCATCCGAACAGGACGCCAATGGCCAAGCCGAAGGTCGCGCCGAGTACAGCGATGAGCACGGCCTCCCAGCGGATCATCGACCGGACCTGCGCACGCGTCGCGCCGACGGCGCGGAGCAACCCCAGCTCGCGGACGCGCTCGAAGACCGACAGCGACAGCGTGTTGACGATGCCGAACAGCGCGATGATCACCGACATCGCCAGCAGCGCCGAAAGCAAGCCGAGGAGCTGGTTGACTTGGCTTTGGATGTCCTCGCGGATCTCGTCGCGGTCGAGCAGCCGCGCGGTCGGGTAGGGCTCCAACACCCCTTCCAGGGCGGGGCGGGCCTCGGCGACCTCGGTCCCCTGGGCCAGCCGGACGCTGATCGCGGTAATCGGCGCGCGTGGCACGTTGGCCAGGAGCGTCTCGCTGTCGAGGAGGATGTCGCTGTCGAGCCCCTCGCCGTCGATGATCGCCCGGACGGCAAGCTCGGCGGTCCCGGTGGTCGCGAACTCAACGTCGATCACGTCACCCGCCGCCAGGTTGTCGCGTTCGGCCAGGTCGTCGGCGACGAGGACACCGCCCAAGGCGAAGTCGTCGAGCGATCCGGAGACCACGTCGATCGCGAGCACCTCGGTGATGGTGTCGGGATCGCCGGCGACGACGAACGGCGTTGAGGTGCCGTAACGCAGCTGCGCGACACGCTGCGGCGAGGCGACCGCGACCTCGTCCAGCTGGCGCAGGTCGTCGACCGCGGACTGTGGCAAACCGGCGGCGCTCGGGTCACCCTGACCTGGCCCGGAGACCACGTACTCGGCGAGGAAGGACTCCTCGATCGCCGCCGCGGCCGAGGCACTGATCGACGCGCCGAAGATCAGCACGAAACTCACGAGTGCGAGCCCGATCATCAGCGCGGAGGCGGTCGCGGCGGTGCGGCGGGGACTGCGCAGGGCGTTCTCGCGGGCGAGTTGCCCACGTACCCCTGCGATACCCGCGACCGGCGCGCCGAGCGCCCGGACGAGCGGGCGTGTGACGAGCGGTGCCAGCAACGCCGCTCCGATCAGGGTGATGGCGGCTCCGGCCGCGACGGCGCTGATCCCCGCATCGCCGAAGAGCCCGGCGGCGAGGGAGGCGACGCCGGCGACGAGGACCAGCCCGGCGGCGACGTAGCGACCGCGACCGAAGCGCGGCGGCGGCGGTGCGGCGACGGCCTGCAAGGCAGCGACGGGCGGGACGCGCAGCGACTTCAGCGCCGGAGCCAAGGCAGCGACGAGCGTCACCACGACCCCCACGGTGAGGGTGACGATGACCGTGCGCACGGCGAGCACGAGATCGCTGGCGGGCAGGGCGATGCCGAACGCGTCGAGCAGCGCGCGCAGGCCAGAGGCGAGGGCGGTGCCGAGCACCAGCCCCAGCAGGGAGCCGGCCAGGGCGACCAGCGCCGCCTCGGACAGGACGCTTACCAGCACCTGGCGGCGGCTCGCGCCCACGGCTCGCAGGAGCGCCAGTTCGCGGGTCCGCTGCGCGACGATGATCGAGAACGTGTTGGCGATGAGGAACGCTCCGACGAGCAGCGCCACCCCGGCGAAGATGAGCAGCGCGGTGGTGAAGAAGCCGAGGAACTGGCCGACTTCCGCGGTGCTGGCGTCGGCCAGCTCGGCGCCGGTGAGGACCTCCAGAGCGCCGCTGGCGTTCTCGCCGCCACCGGCAGCATCGGCGCCGGCGCCGGGGTCAGCAGTGGCGCCGGCAGTGGGGTCGGGGTCGGCCAAGCCGTAGCCCGCCTCGGCCAGTGCCGCCTCGACGCGCTCCAGCAGCACGCCGGCACTCACGTCTTCCTCGGCTGCCAGGCTCACGAGCGTGTAGCCCTCGGCGCCGAACAGTTCCAGCGCGGTCGCGTTGTCGAAGATCGTGATGGTGCTGCCCCCGAGGTTGTCCAACTCGCCGAAGCCGATGGTGCCGACGACGGTCTCGCTGCGGACCGGCCCGCCGGCGACCACCTGCACGCGGTCACCGAGCGCCAGGTCGAGCCGCTCGGCGGTGAACGCGTCCACTGCGATCTCGCCTGCCTGTCGGGGGTAGCGACCGTCGCGCAACTCGATGCCTGCGACCTCTTCGTCGACCGGGGTGTTGAAGGCCAGCGCCGGCGGACCCTGCCCGCCGACCGGCCGTCCGTCGGCGTCGAGTAGCTGGGCCGATCCCTCGACCTCGGGGCCCACGACCGCGACCCCGTCGACCTCGGCAAGCAGATCGGCGACCTCAACGGGCACCCGCCCGCGTTCCCCGAAGGCGCTGGTGAAGGCCTGGGTGCCGCGGACTCCGACGTCAACACCGCTGGTGGTCTGCGCAAAGATCGCGTCGAAGCTGGCCCGCATGGTGTCGGTGAGGACCAAGGTGCCGGCGACGAAGGCGCTGCCGAGGATGATCGCGACCGCCGTGAGCCCGAGGCGAAGCTTGTGCGCGGCGATGCCGCGCAGGGTGGCGCGCAGCATCGCCTACAACCCCTTCATGCGGTCCAGGACCGTCTCGGCGGTGGGGTCGGCCAGCTCGTCGACGACGCGGCCGTCGGCCAGGAATACCACCCGGTCGGCGTAGGCGGCGGCGTTGGGGTCGTGGGTGACCATGACGACGGACTGGCCGAGCTCGTCGACCGACTGGCGGATGAAGCCGAGGACCTCTGCCCCCGACTGCGAGTCGAGGTTGCCGGTGGGCTCGTCAGCGAAGACGATGTCCGGCTTGCCCGCCAGCGCCCGCGCGATGGCGACTCGCTGCTGCTGCCCGCCGGACAGCTCCGCGGGACGGTGGTTCAGCCTGTCGGCGAGGCCGGTGGCGGTGACCACGGTGGCGAGCCATTCGGGCTCGGCGCGGTGGCCGGCGAGCCGCTGTGGCAGCTCGATGTTCTCCGCCGCAGTGAGCTGCGGGAGCAGGTTGAAGGCCTGGAACACAAAGCCGATGCGGTCGCGGCGCAAGATCGTCAGCTGCTTGTCCGACATCGTCGTCACGTCGGTGTCGCCGACGAGGACCCTGCCGGCGGTCGGGGTATCCAATGCAGCGAGGCAGTGCATCAGCGTCGACTTGCCTGACCCCGACGGGCCCATCACCGCCGTGCACTGCCCCACGGCAAAGTCGATGCTAACGCCGTCGAGGGCGCGGACCGCGGTGTCGCCACGGCCGTAGAGCTTCTCCACGTCGATCGCCCGAGCGGCCAACATCAGTCGTTCCTTCCGCCGAGATAGGCGCGCAGCGCCTCGTGGTAGCCCTCGAACGCCAGCCGGCCGCGGCGTGTGATCGTCACCCACGACACCGGCGTACGCCCGCGATAGGCCTTGTCGACGCCGACGTAGCCGGCGTCCTCGAGTTTGCGTAGGTGGGTGGACAGGTTGCCGGCAGTCATGTCGAGCAGCTCCTGCAGTCGGGGGAACGCCAGCCTGTCGCCCTCTGCCACCGTCGACAGCGTCGTCATCACCCGCAGCCGCGCCTGCGCGTGAATCACTGGATCCAGTTCAGGCAGCGCCGCCGGCACCGTCACGTCGGCGTCAGTCATTGCCCAGCCCGCTGCCCTGCTCGCTGCTCGCTGCGGCGCCCGAACGCGGCCACAACCAGGAAGGCGCCGGCCCCGAAGACGGCGAGCACCAGGTTGAACCAGTTCGGGCCCAGCGCGAGCGCGACCGTGTCCACCACGAGCAACCAGACGCCGACGCCAAGTTGGAGATCGTCGAGGAACGCGGCGCCTTGTCCGAGATACAGCAGCGCCACGACGAACACGAACAGCGCGCCGAACTGGTAACCCTCGAGCCCCAGCAGCGCGCCAAGCTGGCCCGCCGCCATGAAGGCCGCCGACCAACACACGGCCAGACGCTTGCCGATGCGGGCACTGGTGCCTGCCACGCCCCGCGAGAAGCGCGCGATTACCACGCCGGTGGCCACGACCGCCCCGCCGACGCAAACCAGCCACACGAACCCGACAACGGCCTCGGGTATCCGTGCCAGCGGGAGGCTGTCGACCGCAGTGACCAGGTGCGTGACGGTAAACGCCACCGCCCAGGCCAAGCCCCAGATCAGGTAGAACGGCCAGTCCGAGAAGCCCAGCGCCCGGCGAGTGTCGTGTTGCGTCGCCTCGATGAGCGCCAGCGACTCCGCTGGCGTGAGCGCGGGATCGTCCGCGTCGCGATGCTCGGTCCTCGCCATGTCGTCCTCCGTCGTCAGATGTTCACCAACTACTTTGTGATGCAGAGTAGTTGGTCATGCAAGGGCGGTCAAGCCATTCTTGTTTCACTCGCGCGACCGGGACCGTCGACCTCGCGCAGCGGCCCGAGGAGCACGGTCCTGCGATAGTTGACGCAAGGCTCGAATACGCTGAGGCAACGGCCACGGGAAGGCGGCGCGGGTGCCGGAGCTGATCGACAACCCCATCATCAACGGCCCGTACGACCCGCCCACCCGCCATTTCCGCTTCGACGACGACGGGATCACCAGCGAGGTCGTCGACTCGCGGCGCGACAGCGGCTACTTCGTCCCCATCGCCACCTCACGCCGACGCGGCGCTCAACTGGCGATCGACCAGCAGACCGCCGACCGCGAGGAACCCAACGACTTCGTCAATCAGATCCGCGGCCGGGTGGCCCTGTGGCGCGACCGAGGCTGGCCGCACGTCACGCCGACCACGCGGTGGTTGCTGCGCTACTGGGTCCGCCCCGAACGCGACAGTCCCGTGTTCTTCTGCCAGCGAGAGGCCGTCGAGACGGCCATCTACCTGGCCGAGGCTGCCACCGCTTACGGCGACACCTGGATCGACAGCGAGCTACGCGGTCATGCCACCGACACCAACGCCGGCCTGTACCGCGTTGCCCACAAGATGGCGACGGGCAGCGGCAAGACGGTGGTCATGGCCATGCTCATCGCCTGGCAGGCGCTCAACCGCTTTGCCAACCCGCGCGACCGCCGCTTCACCGACACCTTCCTCGTCGTTACACCGGGGATCACCATCCGCGACCGCCTGCGGGTGCTGCTGCCGACCTCGCCGGACAACTACTACCGTGAGCGCGACCTGCTGCCTACCGAGCAGATCGTCGCTCTCGGCCAGGCCCGGATCGCGATCACGAACTTCCACGCGTTCATACCCCGCGAGACGCAGGCGGTGGCCAAGCTGACCAAGCAGGTGCTCGGCCGCGGCGAGCCCAGCCCGTTCACCGAAACCCCCGAGCAGATGGTCCGCCGCGTCTGCCGTGACTTCGGGGGGCGGCGCAACATCGTGGTCCTCAACGACGAGGCGCACCACTGCTACCGGCCAGCACCGCAACTCCAGCCTCAGCTCCCGGCCAAGGTCAGCGCCGAGGAACGCAAGGAAGCCAGCCGTTACGCCGCCGAGGCGAGGGTCTGGGCCTCAGGACTGGAGGCCGTCGCCGCCAAGCTGGGCATCCGCACTGTCTACGACCTGTCGGCCACCCCGTTCTTCCTGCGTGGCTCGGGCTACCCGGAGGGACGGCTGTTCCCCTGGGTCGTCTCGGACTTCTCGCTGATCGACGCGATCGAAAGCGGCATCGTCAAAATCCCGAGGGTGCCGGTCGCCGACGATGCCGGCGCCGGCGAGCTGCCGACCTACCGCAACCTGTGGACCCGCATCCGCGACGACCTACCCAAGAAGGGTCGTGGGACCGCCGCCGTCAGCGGTGAGCCGAAACTGCCCGCCGAGCTCCAGGGCGCCCTGCACAGCCTCTACGGTGACTACGAGGCCAGCCACCGCCTGTGGCGCGGCGACGCGGCCGCACAGGCTTCCGGGTCGCCACCGCCGGTGTTCATCGTCGTGTGCAGCAACACCAACGTGTCCAAGCTGGTGTTCGACTACGTCGCCGGCTGGCAGCGGACACTGCCCGACGGCTCGACCGTCGCCGTGCCCGGCGCGTTGAGCCTGTTCAGCAACGTCGTTGACGGGACATGGTCGTCGCAGCCGAACACCATCCTGGTCGACAGCCAGCAGCTGGAGTCCGGCGAGGCGATGAGCGCGGATTTCAAGCGGCTCGCCGGCCGCCAGATCGAGGAGCTCAAGGCCGAGATGCGCGAGCGCTTCCCTGGCCGCGACGTCGACGAGATCGATGACGAGGACCTGTTGCGCGAAGTGCTCAACACGGTCGGCAAGCCGGGCAAGCTCGGCGCCGGGATCACCTGCGTCGTGTCGGTGTCGATGCTGACCGAAGGCTGGGACGCCAACACCGTGACCCACATCCTCGGTGTGCGCGCGTTCGGGACTCAGTTGCTCTGCGAGCAGGTCGTCGGTCGCGGACTGCGCCGGCGCAGCTACGCGGTGAACGACGATGGCCGCTTCGAGCCGGAGTACGCCGAGGTCTACGGCGTCCCGTTCACGTTCATCCCGACCTCCGCCAAGCCCGCCGAGCCGCGGCCCGGACGCACCGTCACCCGCGTCCGTGCCCTGCCCGAACGGGCGGCCGTCGAGATCACCTTCCCCAAGGTCGCCGGCTACCGCTACGAGCTGACGGGACGGCGGCTGTCCGCGACGTTCGGCGAGGACGCCCACCTGGTCCTCTCAGCCCGTGAGACTCCCACGCGCACTGAGATGTCGCCGATCATCGGCTTGCCGGGTGTGCACGACCTCGACGGGCTGCGTCGCGTGCGGCCGCAGACCATCGCCTACGACCTCGCTCGACAGGTGCTGGAGCGCTACTACCGCACCGGCGACGTCAACGGCTCCGAACCGTGGCTGTTCCCCCAGCTCCTGCGCATCGCGCAGCGCTGGATGACCGAGTGCGTCCAGCTCAAGGACGGCACCTTCCTCGGGCTGCTGGCGCTGCACGAACGCCGCGACGACGCCGTCGACCGCATTTACCGCGCGATCGTCGCCGGCAACGACGGCGACCAGCAGGTCCGCCCCATCCTCGCGCCATACGACCCGCTGGGCTCGACGCGCTGGGTCGACTTCGACACCAGCAGGGACGTGTGGGTCACTCATCCGGCGAAGTCGCAGGTCTCCCACGTGGTCGCCGACAGCGCCTGGGAACAGCACCTGGCGTCCACCCTTGAGTCCATGGACGAGGTCGCCGCCTACGTCAAGAACGACCACCTCGGCTTCGCCATCCCTTACACGATCGACGCCGAGCAGCACGACTACCTTCCCGACTTCCTCGTGCGTCTCGACGACGGCCGAGGGCCTGGCGATCCGCTCAACCTCATCGTCGAGGTCAGCGGAGTCCAGCGCCGCGACAAGGAAGCCAAGGTGGCCACCGCGCGGGCGCTGTGGGTGCCCGCCGTCAACGCCCACGGCGGCTTCGGGCGCTGGGCCTTCGTCGAGGTCGATGACCCGTACGATGCCAAGCGCCAGATCCGCGAGGCGCTGGGCAGGAGTGCGGTGCGCACATGAAGACAGCCGTCGAACTGCCGGTCGACGACATGGTTGCGATCGCGCGGCGCTACCACGCAACCGAGCTGGCACTCTTCGGATCCGTGCTACGAGCGGATTTCCGAGAGGACAGCGACGTGGACGTCCTCGTGGAGTTCGAGCACGGCGCGGCCGTCAGCCTCTTCGACATCGTCCGTCTCAAGCACGAGCTGTCTGACCTCATCGGGCGCGACGTCGATCTCGTGGAGAAGCCCGGCCTGCACTGGTACATCCGTGACGATGTCCTGGCGGAGGCGCAGGTTCTCTATGCGGCGTGAGGAGCTGCCACTGATCAACATCGTCGAGCACGCGGACCTCGTCATTGAAATGCTCGCCGATTCTGACAGGGACAGCTTCGTCGATGACACCGTGCTGCACAGTGCGGCGACGTACCAGCTGGCCGTGATCGGGGAGGCCATCCATCGTCTGCCTCGCCAGTTCTGGAAGCAGTACCCGTCCGTCCCGTGGCGAGAGGCCGTCGACTTCCGCAACTTTGTCATCCACGGCTATGACGTGGTCACCTGGGAACGGGTATGGGACGCGGCGACTCAAGATGCGCCCAGACTGCGACAGCAGGTCTGGGACATTCTTGAGCGGGATTATCCGCAAGCGGCCGCCGCGCT
>JACCTL010000046.1 GCA_013812395.1 Euzebyaceae bacterium | reverse complement strand
AATCCACACCGGCAAGTGACCCCGTGCTCGGCGGACGTGCAAATAGGCTGCCCGCCGTGACTGATATGGCGCCCGTCCCATGGCCACCCGGCCCGATCAGGACCGAGCGGCTCGTGCTGCGTAAGCCCGAGGCCCGGGACCGTACGGCCGTCATCGAGCTGTTCTCCTCGCCCGAGGTGGGCACCTACCTCGGTGGTCGCCAACGGCGTGACGAGCTCGAGCAGTCGATGCCTGAACCTGGATCCGCCGGCCTGCATTCGCGGGGTGGTTGACCGGGGTTGAGTGGGGCCGTTCGGAGTGCGGGCGTGCGGTGGCCGCCGGTGTGCCCGGCTTTTCCACGTGGGGTCGTTCCTGGTAGGGACAGAAGGGGTCATCAGGAGGAGGCCAGGACGGCGGCGTGGAACATGGCTTCCCAGGGGTGCTGCCAGGGGCGATGTAGGCCTCGAGCTTCGCCTGGTCACTGATCGACCGGAACGTGTTGATCCAGTACGCGGTCACCGTCCACCCCTCCTCGTCCGCTCCACACGGCGATCGGGCCATTCTCGCCGGGCCGCCGCGCGGAACGCGCTCGGATTCCGGTCAACGGGCCGTGATTCACTGCATCCCTACCGTGCCTGCTCGTCGAGGACCTGCTGGTCCCGCAGGTTCCAGGCGGACGGGGGCGCGTGCGGCTCACCGTCGGACCTCGAGATCTCCGGAGCGCAGAGCTGCCGTGCTGACGACCAGGGCGAACTCTCCGTTCAGGTTGGCGGCGGTGACTCGACCGAGGTCGTCCGCGGTGATGGTCTCGCCATCGAGCCCTTCTCGATCGAAGGTGTGGGTTGCGTCGAGGGCGAAGTGGACCCGGTGGCCGAGGTTGTCACCAACCCGTGCGGTGGTTTCGCAACAGTGGTTCGTGGTGATGCCGCAGACCACGATTCCGTTCAATCTGCGTTCCCGAAGCCAGGCATCGAGGTCAGGGTTCCCGTGAAAGGCAGAGTTCACCGACTTCACCACCAACAAGTCCGGTTCGGCCTTCAGGTAGTCCTTGAACTGGTGCCCCGGTGACGAGGGATGCAGCGGCGACCCAGTCGCCACCGAGTCGTGCCGCACGTACACCAGTGGCCATCCTCGCTCGGCCCAGTGCCCGATCAGGGAGGCGATGTTGGCATCGCGGTCGGGATTGTTCCGCTTCCCCCAGTACTCACCGTCATCGAAGGCGCGTTGGGCATCGACGACCACGAGCGCGAACCGGGACAGGTCCAGAGAGCCCATGTCAGTGGTAGTAACCATTGACGGCGGCACGCGCCTCGTCGAAGAGCGCCGGTCCGTCCTGGGGCACCGGCGGGAATCCGCCAGAGGGCTTCAGGGCGACCAATTGTTCGTTGGACAACGCGAACACGACCCGGCCGAGACCGGCCCTGTCGATCGCCGCCGCGCACATGCCGCAGGGTTGGCAGCTGGTGTACATGGTCGTCCCCCCCGCGCTGGTGGCGTCGAGCTCGCGGGCCGCCCACCGAGCGAGCTTCAGCTCGGGGTGAGCGCTGATGTCATCGTCGGACAGGACGGTGTTGTGCTCCTCGACGAGCACCGCGCCGTCCGGTCCGACCAACAGGGACCCGAACGGCGCGTCCCCTCCCGCTCGGCCGGCCGAAGCCAGCTGGATGGCTCGACGCAGGAAGACTTCGTCATCGGGTGTCATCGTTTCTCCGTTTCCATGGGTGGCGCGGTGCGGTGCAGGACGTCGGCCACGGTCTCGAGCGCCCCCCAAGCCTGTTCCGGGTGGCGCGTCTCCTCCGGGTCGCCGTGGTAGGGGTCGAGCAGGACGGCGTGGGCGCCCAGGTTCCGCAGGTGCTCGAGGTCCGCGCTCACCTGTTCGATCGTGCCCTCGCCCACGAGCCTCTCATCGTCGGCCAACGGCCGGCGGGTGAGCCGAAGCGCGATCCTGGGGGCCAGGGCCGGCACCGGCCGGTGCAGATCGTCGGCGGCGTCGGTGAGGCGGATCGACGCCTCGTCGAGCCAGCCGACGGTGAACTTCATCGGGTGCCACGCGTCACCCAGGCGGGCCGCCCGGCGCAGCGCCGCGTCACTGTTGCCGCCGATCCATAGCGGAATGCGACCGGCGCCGTAGTCCCGCTCGTCCGTCCAGGCCGTACGAATGGCCTCGAGGTGTTCGTCGGTCAGTCTGCCGCGGCGCTCGAACGGGATGCCGAGTGCGGCGAACTCCTCGCGCTTCCCACCGACGCCGACACCGAGGATCAGGCCCAGCTTGGCGATCTGGTTGAGGTTGGCGGCCATGCGCGCCACCAGCAGTGGGTGCCGGTAGGGCGTGACCAACACAGTCGTGCCGAGCCGCACTCGACTGGTCACGCCGGCCAGCCACGCGAGGGTGGTGAAGGGTTCGTAGAACGGGGCGGGGTACCGCACGGCGACGTCTGGAGTCACCGCGATGTGGTCGGAGACCATCAGTAGGTCGTAGCCCAGCCCCTCCACCGTCTGCGCCCACTGCAGCAGCACGTCGGGGTCGGTCCCGGGGCCGAAGTTCGGCACGTTGACACCTAGCAGCACTGACTCAGACTATGCCGGTAGGTGGCCGGCGTACACCGCAATCACCCGGTGTTTGCGCGCCTGCTCCACGGTTGTCCCGGTATTGTGGCCGAATGACCGAGACTCTCGATGCGACCGACTGGGCCATCCTGGCCGAGTTGCAACGCGATGGCCGTGTGCCGCTCACCGAACTCGCCCGGCGGGTCAACCTGAGTGCTTCAGCGACGACGGAACGAGTCAGGCGCCTGGAATCAGCGGGCATCATCAAGGGTTACCGAGCGGACGTCGACCTGGCGAAGGTGGGCTTCACCGTGCTAGCGGTAGTCCGGCTCAAGTACCCCGGGAACCGCCACGACCCCCTTCACCAGCTGATCAAGGAACGCTCCGAGATCCTCGAGTGCCTGCGAACAACCGGCGAAGACTGCTACACGCTGAAGGTCGCCGCGACGTCGATGACCCACCTCGAGCGGCTCATCGACGAGTTGACACCACTGGGCAGCACGACGACGAACGTCGTCTACAGCCAGCCTCTGCCCTACCGAGGTCCCAGCGGTTCGTGACGTTCGGGCCGGTGCGGACCCGGGAGGTTCCGGGGGATGTTGGAGTCCATCGGTGTCATGCCCGCAGACGAGTCATGGGGCAAACACATATGGAGCCTGAGGTCAGCGGTGCAGACCACGCACGCATCGACGACCTCGCCGACGCGCTCGACCACGACGAGGCTGCCGTCGAGACGTCGCTCGGTCGGCTGGAAAAGCTCGGCATGGTCAGCCGACTCGCCGGGAGCCCCACCCGGATGCGGGCGGCCAGGCCGGACGTCGCGATCAAGGCACTGGTCTCCCGCCGGCAGGAAGAGCTCGCCCAGACCCAGCTCGCCGCCCGCGACCTGCTCGCCGAGATGCCGGCCGAGGAACGACACCGTCCCGAGGAGATCGTGAGGTGGTGGTCGGCCGGGCGGCCATCGCGGCCCGCTTCGAGCAGGTCATCACCCACGCACGTGAGGAGCTGCTGGTCTTCGACCGCCCGCCGTACCCTGCACCTGCCCATCGCGGCCTCGTGGCGAACGGATGCTCGCGCCCTTACCTTCGCCGACGTCATAGACTCCCGCGCCTCGCCCACGGCACCGGCCCCCGCCAACCAATGCGGCATCGATCGCTCCGGGTTGGATCAACGAGTTGCTCGTGACCCCGAGAGCGAAGGACGTCAACGCCTTGGCGTGAGCGTCGACCTCGTCGGTGAACTCGTCGTTAGCTTGACCAGCTTCGATCATGTTCCGGGACCCGGTCACCCAGCGCTCGATGTGAGCAGCGATCAACGTACGCAGCTGGCCACTTCGTGTGTCGAACTCGAACGACGCCGTCACGAAGAACCATCCGCCCCGCAGGTCGGGGGCGCTGAGATCCAACTCGTCCCTCATCCACACGTTGCTCTGCCGGTTGAGGACGCGCTCAACGTCGGCGTCGTGCAGTTGTTACGTGCGAGTGCCTGTCCGATCATGCGTGCCCCGTCGCGGAAGGCCCGGTGTTCGGGCCGGAGTAGTTGAGCCTGAGGGAGCCGGTGGGTTCGGCGGGGAACCACTCGTTGCCTGGGGCGGTGATGACGCCGGCGGCTTCGCAGTCCCGGACTAGCCGTGCCAGGTCGGTGGTGTCCGGCAGCCGCACCCAGAGGTTCAGCCATCCCTGGGGTACGGCTTCCAGATGCGCGGTGGGGGCGTGATCTCGGAGAGTTCCGGTGAGGAGGTCTCGACGGGCGGCCATCTGGTGGGGGTAGGACTACACGCACCGCACGACTGCCGCGGTGGCCGCGCCCACGCCAGGCAAGGCCAGCAGCTCGGGTCGCCCTCCACGAACTGCGGCGCCGATACCCGAGGTGTTCGCCCCATCGGGGTGCGCCGGGCGGGACCCATGTCCCTCATCAGCCCGTCATAACTGTTGTCGACCAACGTGGTGATGACCACGTCGT
>JACCTL010000027.1 GCA_013812395.1 Euzebyaceae bacterium | reverse complement strand
CGTTCATGCCGCGCCCGCCGATGCCGCGCCTGCCGACGCGGAGACGGCCGAGGAGACCGCCTCGTCTTCGACCCGGCTGCAAGCACGCACCCGCAGCTCGCGCGGGCGCAGCGCCACGCGCTCCACGCGCGGCCGCGCGACGGACGCTGTGCGGACCACCCGCCGTCCGCTCGGCGGCGTCAGCGAGGAGACGCGCCGCGCGATCACCGAAGGCCCGCCCCGCCGCATGATGGTGACGGTCGGCGAGGAGCGCACGCAGATCGCCGTGTTGGAGGAGCGCATCCTCGTCGAGCACTACGTCACTCGCCGGGAGGACGTGTCCTACGTCGGCAACATCTATCTCGGCCGGGTGCAGAACGTCCTGCCCGGCATGGAGGCGGCCTTCATCGACATCGGCAAGGGGCGCAACGGTGTCCTGTACGCCGGCGAGGTCAACTACGACGAGGCCGATCTGGAAGGCGAGCTGCCGCGCATCGAGCAGACGCTCAAGCCGGGCCAGTCGGTGCTCGTCCAGGTGACCAAGGACCCGATGGGCACCAAGGGTGCCCGGCTCACCCAGCACCTGTCGATCGCCGGGCGCTACTGCGTCCTTGCCCCCGGCGAGGACATGCTGGGCATCAGCCGCAAGCTGACCGACGACGAGCGAGAGCGGCTGCGCAAGATCCTCAAGGGCCTCAAGTCCGAGGGCTACGGGCTGATCGTGCGCACCGCCGCCGAGGGCGCCACCCGTGAGCAACTCGAGGCCGACGTCGCCCGGCTGGGCCGGATCTGGGATCAGGTCAGCGCTCGCGCCGAGCAAGCCAAGCCACTGGAGGCGGTCTACGAGGAGCCGGGCCTTGTCATCCGCGTGATCCGCGACGTGTTCGGTTCGGAGTATTCGCAGCTGACGGTGGACTCCGAGGAGTTGGCCAGCCAGGTCCGGACCTACCTCGGCGATGTCAGCCCCGAGTTCGTCGACAAGGTCTCGGTGCACACCGGCGAGGACAACATCTTTGACGCCTACGAGATCACCAATCAGATCCGCCGGGCGCTGGAGCGCAAGGTCTGGCTCAAGTCGGGGGGCTACCTCATTGTCGAGAAGACCGAGGCGATGTGGGTCATCGATGTCAACACCGGCAAGTTCGTTGGTGAGCGCAACCTCGAAGAGACAGTGCTGCGCAACAACATCGAAGCGGCCACCGAGATCGCCCGCCAGCTGCGGTTACGCGACATGGGCGGGATCATCGTCATCGACTTCGTCGACATGCTGGTGCCTGCCAACCGCGACGAGGTGCTCAAGCGCTTCCGCCGTGAGCTGGCGCGCGACAAGACCAAGTCACGTGTGATGGAGATCTCCAAGCTCGGTCTGGTGCAGATGACGCGCAAGAACGTCAGTCAGGGTCTGCAAGAGAGCTTCACCACGCGCTGTGACGTCTGCGAGGGGCGTGGCGCACGCATCGTCGAGTCGATCGTCTAGTGGACTGGCCCGTTCGCCTGCTGCGTGCCAGCCAACTTGGTCCCGACTACCCACGCGCGTGGGATGAGTACACCGTCGACCAGATCACCTCCCGCTGCCTATCCCGACTACGCACGCGCGTGGGATGAGTGGGCCGGCAGTGACGACCGTGAAGCGTGGGAGTCGGCGCTCGCCGACGGCCTGCCATCGACCCCCTCGGTGCGTCGCGGAGAGATCCGCAGCACCCCAACTAGAAGGGTTGGTCACGATAATGTGACCAACCCTTCTAGTTGCTTGGTCCGCAGCCCGGCGTGTGCGTCCGGTGCCGACCACGTGGTGGCACACGCGTGCGTCAGAAGTCGAACGGGGTCCACGGCATCGCGTCGGTGCGAAACAGCGCGTCGGCGCGGCTGACCGCTCCGGGCGTGTGCTCGGCGACCAGCCCAGCCAAGGCCAGGCGCCGGAAGCTGACCGCTCCCAGATAGGCCGTGGCCAGCTCGCGGGTGTCGAGGGTCAAGTCTGGTTTGTCGTCGGTACGGGTGCACGAGGCGCCGTCCCCGGACGCCTCCAGCCGCCAGCGACCGGCGTTCCAGTCACACACCGGGTCGAGCACCTGCAGCACAAGGCTGCCCTCGGCCGCATAGCGGCGTACGCCGAGGCTGACGTCGAGCTGGGTCAGTCGCAGGTAGAACGGCTCACCGCCGCGCAGGCGCAGGCGCAGCGGCTCGGCCAGCAGCACGCTCAGGAGCTCGTCGGCCGGGCGCAGGTCCGCCTCGATCACGCCGACCAGGTCGACGTCGAAGACGAACTGCCACAGCGCGCGGTAAGCCTCGACGTCCGCGGCAACCAGCTCAATCACCCGCAAGAGCCCGTGGGGCACGTCGTCGTTGCGGCCCTGCGTCGGGCAGCCGCTGCACCGCGGCGTCGCCGGTGAGCATGTCGATGCGCTCACGCGGCGGCCTGCCGGAGGCGAACCGCGCCGCCTGCCGGTCGATCGACAGGGACACCGTTGGAATGGCGGGTCCGTACCCGAAGCGTCCGTAGATGCCGCTTTCGGACGCCAGCAGCGCGGCCAGCGGAGCGCCGCCGGCGGCCAGGTCGTCGAGCTGGCGACGCATCATCGCCGCGAGCAGCCCCGAACGGCGATGGCCGGTGCGCACGCCCACCGCCGTGATACCGGCGCAGCCCAGCTGACCACCGCCCGGAACTGTCATCGAGAACGGATAGGCGGCGGTGGTGCCGACGACCTGATCGCCGTCGAACACGCCGTAGGTCCGGTCCAGGTCGGTGAGGCTGCGGTACGCGTCCAGGTCCTCGTCGTTGACCTCCACGCCGAACTGCCGGCCGACCGCGTGCGGCCACGCCGTGTACTCGTCGCCGGGATCGTGCGCAGCTCGAGGCCTGAAGGCAGCTGGCCTGCCATCAGAACTCCTGGGGACACCATGGCGCCGGGTCGGTGGCGAACAGCAGGTCGGCGCGTCGAGCACCGCCCGGCGTGCACTCCTCGGCGGCGCCCGCGCGCACCTGGCGCGACAGGGGCACCGTGCCAAGGAACGCGGCCGCCAGGCCAGCGGTGGTGACGCGCACGTCGGCGGCGGTGCCGGTCGCAGAACAGGACGCCCCGTCGGGACCCACCTCCAAGCGCCAGCTGCCCGCGTTCCATGGGCACAGATCGTCGATGACGTCCAGGACCACTTCGCCCTCGCGCTCGTAGGCGCGGCCTGCCAGGGCGGTGTCGAGGTGCACCAGCCGCAGCCACAACCCGTCGAAGGTCCACGACCGCAGGCGCCGGGGGTCCGCCAGCAGCAGGGGCAGCTCATCGTCGGTCGGGCGCGCGTTGATTTCGAGCTCGCCGACCAGGTCTACGTCGAACAGGAACCGCCACAGTGAGGCGGCCGCCACGGCATCGACGGCCATGTGTTCGATCACCATCAGCGTGCCGCCGGGCAGCCCCTGCTCGAAGTTTCCCTTGCCCCGGTAGATCACGTACCCGCGCTCGCCCAGCCGGGCAAGCTGGCGACGGCTGTAGCCATCGCGCTCGCCTTCGGGATCGTGGGCCAGCCACGCCCGCCACTCCTGCGGGCTGCGGGTGGGCATGCCCGGGCGTGTGTCGCGCACGGCGTCGTGGATCGCCGGGAACGTGGCCAGGGCTTCCTCGATGTCGACGAACCGTAGGCCCCGCTCGAACGCGACCCCGTCCCGGAACCGGGTGTGCGTCGCCGCGAGCTTGGAGTACACGACGGGCGCGGCCATCCCGTAGCCGTAGCGGCCGTAGATGGGCGCCTCCGCGGCGAACAAGCCGGCCAGTGGTTCTCCCGCCTTGGCGACATCGGCGAGCTGGCGAGCCATCATCGCTCGCAGGATCCCTCGACGGCGGTGCGTCGGCAGCACGCCCACGGCCGTCAGTCCACCCATGCGCAGCTCACCGCCGGGCACGGTGAGCCGGTAGCTGAGGGTGCCCGCGGTGCCCACGATGTCGTCGCCGTCGAAGACGGCCAGCGTGCGGTCCAGCTCCGTGATCTCGCGCCAGCGTTCCAACGCCTCGTCGCTGGGCTCTTCGAAGAACGTCGTCTCCGTGGCGCGTCCCCAGGCGATGAACTCCTCGGCGGTGATGGGGCGCATCGTCAGGCCGTCGAACTCGACAGCGGTCACGTGTGATCCGTCTCCTCGACCACAGCCTTGGGGCCCTCGCCGCCGGCGACCAGGCAGGCTCGCACCAGGTCGCGGGTGGTGGTCTGATCGCCTTCGCGCAGCTGCGCGGCGGCATCGACCACGACGTCGAGCCCGGCGTCCCAGCCGGGTTGGTCGCCACGGCCGCGACGCTCCAGATCCGACCGTGCCAGCGCCAGCGCCTCGGGGTCGGGCAGCAACGCCGCCCCGTCGGCGTCGGGTGCGGCGGCCACGGCCAGCAAGAGGGCCACGGCACCGCCGGCGATCGCTCGGACCTGGGCCACGACGCGCGCCGCCGGCTCGCTGAGGTCGGGGACACCGGCGGGCGACAGCCCATAGGTCTCACCCATGCCGGGGGGCTCACCGAACACGTCGTCGACCAGAAAGCCATCGAGGTCGCGGTCGTAGCCGGCGCCCGCAAGCAGATCGGCGACGTCGTCGGAGCCAACCACCAGGGCGGCCTCCAGCAGGTCGACGGTCGTCGCGGCGCGCCCGGCCGAGTGCGCGACAGCGGTGCGCACGGCGGTGTCCAGCAGCGGTGCTGGCACCGACACGGCGCGCTCGGTCAAGGCGGCGGCCGCCGAGGAGCGGTTGCGCAACCGCCGGCCGGCCTCCCCCTCGCTCTCCACGGCCAGCGCCGCCAGCAGATCCGCCACGGTGGCGTGGCGGTCCGAGGCCAGCGCAGCGGCACGCGCCAGGCTGACGGCGACGAGCGCCTGATCGGTCAGCCGGGGTTGCATGCCAGTACTCCTTTGACGGGCAAAGCGCGCGATCCTACACTGGCGGTCCGGTGCGCTGCGGCGCGCCTTCTTTCTGCCACTTCAGGAGAACCCATCGTGTACGCCGTCATCGCCACCGGCGGGAAGCAGTACCGCGTCCAGGTCGGCGACACCCTCGACGTGGAGAAGCTCGTCGCCGACGATGATGGCTCGGTCGCCCTGCGGCCGCTGCTGCTGGTCGACGACGACGGGTCGGTCACCTCGGGCAAGGACGATCTGGCCTCGGCCTCGGTGAAGGCCGTGGTCCTCGATCAGGTCAAGGGCCCCAAGCTGACCGTCTTCAAGTACAAGAACAAGACGGGCTACCGCAATCGCAACGGTCACCGTCAGCCGCTGACGCGGATCCGCGTCGACGGCATCAACAAGCAGTAGCGCCCGCCTCAGCGGCGAACGAAGCAAACCAGATCAGGAGGGACCGGCATGGCGCACAAGAAGGGCGGAGGCTCGTCCAGCAACGGGCGCGACTCCAACCCCAAGATGCTCGGGGTGAAGCGCTACGGCGGGCAGGCCGTCACCGCGGGGACCATCATCGTCCGCCAGCGGGGCACCAAGATCCATCCCGGCGAGAACGTCGGTCGGGGTGGCGACGACACGCTGTTTGCGCTGTCGGACGGCAAGGTCTCCTTCCGCAGCTCCGGTAAGCGCAAGTACGCCGAGGTTCACCCGTAGCGTCGGCTAAACGCGACACGGTGCCCGACCGGACGTTGACGCCGTGGGGCGGCCGGCACGAAGATGTCGGCATGTCCTCAGGTAGCGAAGCGGTAGGACACAGGACCGTGCAACCAAGCGGCATGCCGTGGTCGTCTCCGCGTGCCCCTCGTCTGCTGTTCCTGACTCCCCGCTCGGACCTGCGGCTCAGCTGGCACAGCGATCGGGATCGGTTCATCGTCAGCCTCTGGCGTGACCAGGAGTGCGTGGCCAGCGCGCCCTTGGCTCCTGCAGACAGCGCCGAGGTGGCGTCGTTCATCGTGACGCACCTGGCCGGCCGCACGTCATGGGGACCTCGGCTGGTCACCGCCGCACTCCCCGAGCGGCGTCAACGCCGCCACCTTCGTTCCTGGGCCGACGCGCTGCGACGCCTTGTAGGCAGTAACTGACGGTTGCGCGGGCTAGGCTCGACGTGATTACCGGCCATGGGTCACCGCGCCGGCAGTCGCGAGCACCGAGGGATCCGGCACCGGCGCCGGTCCGGGAGGCTGTCATGCAGGTCGTCGACTCACTCGTCGAGCTCGTAGGCAACACGCCGCTGGTGCGGATGAACCGCTTCAGTGCCGGCGTCGCCCCCACCATCCTGGCCAAGGTGGAGTACCTCAACCCGGGCGGCAGCGTGAAGGACCGCATCGGCCTGGCGATGGTCACCGCCGCCGAACAGGCCGGCCTGCTGCGCCCCGGCGGGACGATCGTCGAGCCGACCAGTGGCAACACCGGCGCCGGGCTGGCCATCGTCGCGGCGCAGCGCGGCTACCGCTGCGTGTTCGTGATGCCAGACAAGATGAGCAAGGAAAAGATCGACCTGCTGCGCGCCTTCGGGGCCGAGGTGGTGGTCTGCCCCACCGCCGTCGAACCCGGCGACCCCCGCAGCTACTACCGGACAGCCGACCGGCTCAGCGAGGAGATCCCTGGGGCGTTCCAGCCCAACCAGTACTACAACGACGCCAACCCCGAGGCGCACTACCGTTCCACCGGCCCGGAGATCTGGGAGCAGACCGACGGGCGCATCGACGTGTTCGTCGCCGGCGTCGGCACCGGCGGGACCATCAGCGGCACCGGGCGCTACCTCAAGGAGCGCAACGCCGACGTGCTCGTCGTGGGTGCCGACCCCGAAGGGTCGCTGTACTCCGGCGACGACGTCCGCCCCTACCTCGTCGAGGGCGTCGGCGAGGACTTCTTGCCCGGCACCTTTGACCCCGCCATGGTCGACCGGTACGTGCGGGTCAGCGACCGCGACTCCTTTCTGACCGCCCGACGCATCACGCGGGAGGAGGGGATCCTCGTCGGTGGCTCCTGCGGGACCGCGGCCTATGCGGCGCTGCAGATTGCCGCCGAGTATCCCGCCGACGCGATCATCGTGGTCCTGCTGCCCGACTCCGGCCGCGGCTACCTGTCGAAGATCTACAACGACGACTGGATGGCCTCCAACGGCTTCTTGGACCGCTCGGGCGCGGCGGCCAAGGTGCGTGAGGTCCTGGCGGTCAAGGGTGGCGAACTACCCGCCATCGTCCACGTCCACCCCGACGAGCCGGTGCGCCAAGCCATCGCCACCCTGCACACCTACGCCGTCAGTCAGATGCCGGTGGTCAAGCGCGACGACGCCGAGTCGCGTGACGACGTGCTCGGCAGCATCCGCGAGCGCGGGCTGCTCGAACGGGTCTTCCGCGACCCGGCGACGCTGGACATGACGGTCGGCGAGCTGATGGACGACCCACTGCCGGTGATCGACGCTCGCGACACCGTCGAGGGCGCGATGTCGGTGCTCACCGGACAAGCGGCGGCGGTCCTCGTCTGCGACGGGCCCGTGCCCAAGGGCGTCCTCACCCGCGCCGACATCCTCGAGTTCCTCATGCGCAAGGACCGTCGGTGACCGCTGCGGACGGGCTCGGCTTCGCCAGCCGCGCTATCCACGCGGGGCAGGACCCCGACCCGCAGACCGGTGCGGTCATCGTGCCCGTCTACCAGACGTCGACCTTTGCGCAGACCGCGGTCGGCGAGCATCGCGGCTGGGACTACGCGCGCAGCGGCAACCCCACCCGCGACGCGCTGGAAGCCGCGCTGGCGTCGCTGGAGGAAGCCCGCCACGGCTTTGCGTTCTCCTCGGGCCTGGCCGCCGGCGACGCGGTGCTGCGGACCTGCAGCCCCGGCGACCATGTGGTGATGGCCAACGACGTGTACGGCGGCACCTACCGGCAGTTCGCCAAGGTGCACCAGCCGTGGGGGCTGGCCTTCGACCCGGTCGACCTGTCCGACCTCGAGTCGGTCGCGGCGGCCTGGCGTCCGCAGACTCGGCTGCTGTGGATCGAGACGCCCACCAACCCCTTGATGACCGTGTTCGACATCGCCGGGCTCAGCGAGCTGGCCCACGAGCGGGGTGCGGTCGTCGTCGTCGACAACACCTTCGCCACGCCCTACCTGCAGCAGCCATTGCAGCTGGGCGCCGACGTGGTCGTCCACTCCACGACCAAGTACCTCGGCGGCCACTCCGATGTCGTGGGCGGCGCGGCCCTGACCAATGACGACGCGCTGGCTGAGCGCATCGGTTTCCTGCAGAACGCCGTCGGCGCGGTCCCCGGTCCGTGGGACACGTGGCTGACGCTGCGGGGGGTCAAGACGCTCGCGGTGCGGATGCGGGCCCACTGCGACAACGCCCGTGCCGTGGTCGCCTGCCTGGCGGAGTCGACGGCGGTGCGCCAGGTGCTGTACCCCGGGCTGCCCACCCACCCCGGCCACGAGATCGCCGCCAAGCAGATGCGTGACTTCGGCGGCATGGTCAGCTTCCGCATGGCTGACGAGGACGCGGCGCTGGCCGCCTGCTCCCGCTTCCGGCTGTTCACCTTGGCGGAGTCGCTCGGCGGCGTCGAGTCACTGGTGGAGCATCCGGGACGGATGACCCACATGTCGGTCGCCGGCTCACCGCTGGAGGTGCCCGGCGACCTGATTCGGCTGTCGGTCGGGATCGAAGACCCCACCGACCTCGTCGCCGACCTGCTGCAGGCCCTGGACTAGCAAACTCAACGACGCGATCGCGCATGTGGGCCTGAAGCGACCGGCCCTCGCTGCGGGCACGACGACGGATGGTTTCGTAGGTGTCCTCGGGTAGATCCCGGATCTGAATCGTCGCCACCGCGCGAGTTAGCCCCACTACAGCGCTCTTGCGCTACCGAGCGAAGAGACGATGCCTGTGGGACCGTAGCCTGTCGGCATGGCGGTCCAGCGAGCACCCATGGCGGTCCAGCGAGTCCAGCGACTGGCGTTGCTGCGCTGCTTGCTGGCGCAGGTCGGCTTCCTTGCCGTCGGCGCGCTGTACCGGCGGTTTCGTGTCGGCGCCGTCGCCACCAGCGCGCAGGTCGAGCCCTACGCCCTGGCATGGCAGGAGGCTGGCCGCATCGCCGACCAGACGGACGGACCGCTGTGGGCGGTCCTCGGTGACTCGGCGGCGCAGGGGATCGGAGCCGACGCCCACGACGCGGGCTACGTCGGCCAGCTGCGCCACCACATCGAGGAACGCAGCGGCCACCCCTGGTGGCTGACCAACCTGTCGCGCTCGGGAGCTCGTGCGGCCGATGTCGTGGCGACCCAGCTGCCGGCCCTGGCAGCGCTGCCGGTCACGCCGCAGCTGGTGACGTGCGCTATCGGCGGCAACGACCTGCTGCGCACACCGCTGCGCCACCTTGTCCCGACGTTCCGCGAGATCATCAGTGCGCTGCCGGCGGGGGCGGTGCTAGCCACGCTGCCGCAGGGTTTGGCCAACCGGCGAGCGCGTCACGTCAACGCTGTCATCCGTGCCGAGGCGCCGCCGGCGGGGTTGCGCGTCGCCGATCTATGGGCCCACACCGGACCGCCGTGGCAAGGCAAGTACGCCAACGACATGTTCCACCCCAACGCCGTCGGCTACGCCGACTGGGCAGCCGCCTTCGCCGAGGCCATCTTGTGTCCTACCGCTGCGCCGCATGAGAACAGCGACCTGGAAGCGTGGTGCCTGGAATGACGCGGTCGCCGGTGTTCGTCGACGAGGTCAAGGTCAGCCTCAAGGGCGGTCGGGGCGGCAACGGCGTGACCTCGTTCGCGCGCCAGCCGTTCGAGCCCAAAGGCAGGCCCGACGGTGGCGACGGCGGCTCGGGCGGCAGCGTCGTGGTGCGCGCCAGCGAGTCGGTGGCCACGTTGGTGGACTACCACCACCGCCCGCACCGCACGGCCGGCCGCGGCAGGCACGGCGAGGGCGACCTGCGCCGCGGCAGCGACGGCGACGACACGGTGCTGCTGGTGCCGGTGGGCACGGTGGTCAAAGACGCCGATGGCGAGGTCCTCGCCGACTTGGTGACCGACGGCGCCGAGGTCGTGGGAGCGGCCGGCGGCCGGGGCGGTCGTGGCAACGCCGCCTTCCGGACGTCCCACCGGCGCGCACCCCGGTTCCACGAGCTGGGCGAGCCACCGCAGGAGCGATGGGTCGTCCTGGAACTGAAGCTGGTGGCCGACGTGGCCCTGGTCGGTTTTCCCAACGCCGGCAAGTCCTCCCTGGTCGCCCGCCTGTCGGCGGCCAGACCCAAGATCGCCGACTATCCGTTCACGACTCTGGTTCCCACCCTCGGCGTCGTGCGTACCGACGAGGTGGACTTTGTAGTGGCCGACGTGCCCGGCCTGATTGAGGGGGCAAGCCAGGGCCGAGGCCTCGGGCTGTCCTTTCTGCGGCACGTCGAGCGGGCGGGGGCGCTCGTGCACGTCTTGGACTGCGCGACGTACGAGCAACGCGATCCCCGCGACGACCTGCGCACGGTACTGACCGAGCTCGGTGCCTACGCGGACGCGGCGGACCTGCCGGAGTTGCTTGAGCGCCCGTCGCTGGTATTCCTGAACAAGATCGACGCTGGGGCCGACACCGCCGAGATCGTGCGCGACGACATCGCGGCTCAGGGCTTCGAGGTCCTGGAAGGCAGTGCCGTCACGGGCGCCGGCCTCGACCGGTTGCGCCAGCGGATGGCCGACCTCGTGGTGCTGGCCCGCCAGCAGCGTAGCAACGAGGGCACCGAGGCGGTCATGCGGCCGGTCCTGCGACCCGCCGGTCGCGGGAGCGACGACATTCGCGTGGAGCGCCGCGGTGACGGCTGGCACGTGCGGTCCGACCGCGTCGAGCGTTGGGTGATCATGACCGACCTGAACAACCCCGATGCCGTCGCCTACCTACAAGGCCGGATGCTTCGGGGCGGTGTGGAGCGCGAGCTGCTCAAGGCCGGCGCCCGCCGTGGTAACCCGGTGCAGATCGCCGGTGCCGTCTTCGACTTTGAGCCCGCACCCGGCGAGGTCGCCGGCGGTGGCGACAACGTCGAGGCTTGAAGTCGCGGCCGGACGACGATGTCGACTCGTCGCGCCGCTGGCGAGGACCGCAACCCGTGACGAGCCGGTGACCGTCTGCCATGCTGGGCAGATGCACCGGCTGTCAGTCGCCCTCGTCATTGCCGCCCTGGGGGTCGTCGGCGCGGCGCCGACACCCGATCCGTTCGCCGAACGCCAGCACCACCTGAGCGCCGTCCACAGCTACCAGGCGTGGGGAGCCGGCCGCGGCCACGGCAGCGTGGTGGCCGTGGTTGACACCGGCGTCGACGCGCAGCACCCGGACCTGCACGGGCGCGTCGCCACGGGCATCGACCTGGTGCAGCGTGGCACGCCGCCCGACGACCCCAACGGGCACGGGACACTCGTCGCCGGGATTATCGCCGCCATCGCTGGCAACGACCTCGGCGGCAGCGGTGTCGCGCCGCAAGCCACCATCATGCCGGTGCGGGTCCTGGACCGCAGGGGGCGTGGTAGTTCGGCAACGGTCGCCCTTGGCATCCGCTGGGCGGTGCGCCACGGAGCCGACGTCGTTAACCTCAGTCTCGCCGACCTGCCCAGCAGCCGCCGCGGATCCCCGCTGGCCGACCAGGACGTCGCGACCGCCATCCGCGAAGCGGTCGCCGCCGGAACCCTGGTGGTCGCCGCGGCGGGCAATGAGGGTCGCCGGCGCAGCGACTATGCCGAGAACGTGCCGGTGCTGGTGGTCGGGGCGACCACCCCCGCGGGCAAGGTGTGGCGGCGGTCGAACCGCGACCCGCTCACCCTCTTCGCACCGGGCATCCAGATCCTGTCCACCTACCGCAACGGCAGCTATGCGTTGGCCGACGGGACCTCCTTCGCGGCCCCGATCGTGTCGGCCGGGGGTGCGCTGCTGCGGCAGCAGGGACTGCGAGGCGCGGACGCGGCACGACGACTCGTCGCCACCGCCCAGCCCGTCGGAGCAGGTCTCGGACAGGTCGACCTTGCCGCCGCGGTGGGTGTGGCGCCGCCGCCGCGAAATAGCGCACGGCGTCCCAGGACCCCAGGATCTCCGCGCCGCCAACAGGCTGCGGCTGCCAAATTGTCGCCAGTCCCGGGCGGGCCGGTCCCAGGCGAGTCGGTCCCAGGCGAGTCGGTCCCAGGCGGGCCGGACGCAGGCGGGCCGGACCCCAGCGGCTCGGTCCCGGGCCGGTCGATCCCGCGCAGGACGGCCCCGCCGGGCGAGCGCGAGCAGCGCCTTGCGCAGCCCCAGCGCCTGAGGGTCGTGACACCGGCGCCAGCCGCGGCGCCGGCCTCGGAGCGTCCCGACGCGACCAGCCCGGCGCTGACGCGGGCCCCTGTCGACCCTGCGCCACCAGCCCAGACCCCCGACCCGTGGATGCTGGGCGGCTTGGTGCTGCTGATCGTCCTCGCCTCGGCGGGGCTCGCGACGTCGCGCAGCCGCAGCCGGCGCAGCGGGCCGTAGCTGAGCCCGCCGGCCGTCAGCTGCCCTGCGTCGCCGGTAGCCGGCTACCGCCTCGGGCACGGGAATCCCGCTGGCCTACAGCGGGTCGGGTTGGGGTGGCCCGGCGGTCAGCGCCAGGGGTACCACGCCGGCCCACACCTCCATCGCAAGGTCTGCGGGCTCGTGGGTGGGCGGCCCGGTGGACACCTTGGCCGAGGCTTCGCCCAGCGACAGCGCCACTACGGCCGTGGCGGCGTCCTCCTTGCGGTTGGGCATTCGCACCTGCGCCGAGCGCCCGGCCACGACATGGTCGATCAGCGCACGTAGGGCCAGCTGCCGCTCCTCGGCGTCGGTGGCGGCGCGAGGTGTGCCCAGCACCACCACCGAGGGGTAGGGATCGTCGCGGAGTCGTAGCGGGCCTTCTGCGGCAGCCGGCGGACTTGTGTCCGCGGTGACGGCGGCTCGCCGGCCGCGCTCACTCGCAGGCGCCCGGGAACGGCGGCGGGGAAGCGGCGTTGCGCCACACGTCCTGGTCGGCGACCTGCAGCAGCAGCTGGGTAAGGTCGTCGGGTCCCACCTCCAGCAGTCGCCACAGCTCCAGGCTGTTGCCCACGTCGCTGGTCCAGCGGGCGAGCACCTCGTCGTCGTCGCGATCCAGCTCGACGAACAGCGTGCGGGCGGGGTTCAGCCCCCGGGTGCTGATCTTGCTGATGAACTCCTCACCCGACTGAGTCCAGCCGGCGCGCAGGACGAACTGCTCGGGGGAGGCCTGCTTGAGCTGGCCGGTAAGCCGTTCGAGATGGGCGACCAACTCGGCGTGCCGGGTCTTGCGGGCGTCGGCCTGCTCGGCGGCGTGGCGCCGGTCGGCTTCCTCGCGCGCGGCCTTGGCGCGGTCCATCTCGCGTTCGGCCGCCTCCCGCTGCTGCGAGAGCTCGGCGTTGCGCTCCAGTTTGGCCTGCAGGGCCGACTCGAAGTCACTCATCATGTTCCGTTCCTCAAGAAGAAGTCGTTGCACGGCTGGGCTCCCGCTATTGTCGCGCAGGGCGACCGGCGCGGCCTCGGGCGCCGCACACATCGGGCTCGACAGCCGTGGACCGCGGCACTACCGTGCCAGGCGAGGCTGGGGAGGGGAAACCGTGGGGCCCGGGCGGCAGCGTGACAGGTGGTCAGGTCTGGTCGCCTCTGGTCGCCGCTGTCATAGCGGTGACCTTGATGGGTGCCGGTCCGCCATCATCCGCCGACCCGAGGGCTCCCGTGCTGGTTGGGGCGGGCGACATCGCGACATGCACGGGCACCAAGGACAGCGCGACGGCCGACCTGCTCGACGGCATTGCGGGCACCGTGTTCACCACCGGCGACCATGCTTATGACAACGGCACCGCCGAGGAGTTCGCCAAATGCTATGAGCCGACCTGGAGCAGGCACCGGGTCAGGACTCGACCGACGCCCGGGAACCACGACTACTATTCGGCTGGCGCGACTGCATATTTCGACTACTTCGGCCACCGCGCGGGAGCCGCCGGCAAGGGCTACTACAGCTACAACCTTGGTTCCTGGCACGTGGTGGCACTCAACAGCAACATCTCGGTGACCAAAGGTTCGGCGCAGGAGCGCTGGCTGCGGGCTGACCTGGTCGCGAATCCGGCGAACTGCACAGTCGCCTACTGGCACCACCCGCTGTTCAGCTCCGGCGCCGGCGGCGGCGGGTCGAGCGTGCGGCCGCTCTGGGACGCGCTGTACGCCGCCGGCGTGGACGTGGTGCGAGATGACAGCACCTGGGGCGTGCTCAAGCTGACGCTGCGCTCCGACCGCTACGACTGGCGGTTCGTCCCGATCGCCGGTCAGACGTTCACCGACAGCGGGACGGCGACGTGTGTCGATCCTCGCCCGTCGTCGGCACCGATGTCGTTGGCGAGGAACACGTTCGGGCGCAACGCGCCCTGACAGTCGCTGCGAACCGGGCCCTACACTCCGGCGTCATGTCCAACGCACGGCGGGTCGGCCTCATGGGCGGCACCTTCGACCCCATCCATCTGGGACACCTGGTGACCGCCGAGCAGGCGCTGTTCGACCTGCGGCTCGACGAGGTCGTGTTCCTTCCGGCCGGTGCGCCCTGGCAGAAGTCGCGGGCCGTAACCTCGCCAGGCCACCGCTACCTCATGACCGCCCTGGCCACCGCTGGTAACCCGTCGTTCACAGTGTCCCGCCTGGAGGTCGAGACGCCAGGCCCCACCTACACCGTGGACACCCTGCGCCGGGTGCGCGCGGCGCTGCCAGACGACGAGCTGTTCTTCATCACCGGCGCCGACGCGATCCTCAACATCCTCACCTGGAAGGATGCCGAGGAGTGCTTGGCGCTGGCGTCATTCATCGCTGCCTCCCGCCCCGGCCACGACGTCGGGGACCTGGCCGCCGCCGGCCTGATGGACCGGGTCACCGTCCTGGACGTGCCGGCATTGGCCATCAGCTCCAGCGACGTCCGCCAACGCTTCGCCGCTGGGCGTCCCGTGCGGTACCTCATCCCTCGGGAAGTCGAGGAGTACGCCCGCAAGCACGGTTTGTACAACGCCGCCCACCATGGGTTGGTGGCGGGATCGCTGCCATGACGGCTGGAGGTCGCTACGATCCACTCAGCCGTCGATCAGGAGCAGACCCTGAGCAACTCCGAGTCCACCGTCGACACCACCGAGTCTCGCGCCCTGGCCCTGGCCGCCGCCAGCGCCGCCGTCGAGAAGAAGGCGACGGACATTCGCATCCTGGATCTCGGAGAGCTGCTCGGCATCACCGACTTTTTCGTGTTGGCCTCGGCGGCCAACGAGCGGCAGCTGCGCACCGTGACTGAGGAGATCGAGCGCCGGTTGGCCGAGATTGGCCGCAAGCCGCGCCGCCGGGAAGGCACCAACGACACCGGTTGGATGCTGCTGGACTACGGGGACATCGTGGTCCACGCGTTCACCGAGGAGCAGCGCGCGTACTACAGCCTTGAGCGGCTGTGGTCCGACGCGCCGAAGGTCCCGTTCGACGCGCGAGCCGCGGCGGCGGCCTCCACCGCGCCGTCGGCCGGCGGGAGCGGACCCAGCCAGGCCGAGTAGCGTGTCGGCGTGCTTGGTGCTGGTGCGCCACGGCCAGTCCGAGTGGAACCTCGCCGGTCGCATGCAGGGCCATGCGGGACCGGGCCTCAGCGCCGCCGGCCGAGTGCAGGCCGAGACCACCGCCGCCCACCTGACCACCACGCTCGGGTCCGTCGACCGCATCGTGCGCAGCGACCTGCCCCGGGTGACGGAAACCGCCACACCGGCCGAGGCCGCCTTTGGCATCCGGGCGCAGGTCGATCCACGGCTGCGCGAGATCGACGTCGGCACCTGGGCGGGTCTGACCTGGCCCGAGGTTGAGGCCACCGATGCCGCGACGCTGGCCGCCTGGCATGGTGGCCGGGACGTCCGCAGAGGGGGCGGGGAGACCTTCGCCGAGCTGCGCTCGCGGGTGTGGGCGGTCGTCAGCGAGCTGGCCGTGGCCACCGGCACCGTGCTGGTGTTCACCCACGGCGGCCCCATCCGAGTGGCGGTCGCCGAAGCCCTCGGCCTGCCGCCACTCGGCGAGCGTCTCCTTGCCCCGGTCGACAACTGCTCACTGACCGAATTGTCACTGGGCGCGACCAGCGTCGTGGTCAGCTACAACCGCGCAGATCACCTGCTGGCGGTGCCCGCGCCGGCACAGTCAGGCTGGTTGGCGTCGGACCTCAGGGGCCGGCGACGAT
>JACCTL010000022.1 GCA_013812395.1 Euzebyaceae bacterium | reverse complement strand
GCCGCCCTCCGCCATCCCGAACTTTCCCACCATGGACCTCCGGGACTCGTCGTTGGTGATGATCGAACCGTACGGCTGCCAATCGACGCCGTGCAGCGTCAGGATCAGCCACAGGCGCAGCATCAGGTCACCGCCCTTGGTCCAGTCCTCGGCGTCCACGAAGTCACCCTTGAGCCAGGCAACGGTCGAGATCCCGGTCATGGTTCGCAGGTAAAGCCATTGCGTGAGCTGTTCGATGGCCGGCGCCTCCAGCAGCCAGTGGCTGCGCAAGACGCCCTTCAGCAGCGGGCCCGGCAGGACCAGCGCCCGAGCCGACAGCCCGTCACGCGTCCGGCGGGCCTCCTCCTCGGAGTAGCGCAGCCAGGAGCCGAGTTCCCGGCGGTAGGCGGCATGGGCCAGATCGTGGTACAGCGAGTCACGGTTGAGTTCCTTGACCGACTGGATCGCCGTGGCGTCGGTGGACACGTGGAAGCTGTGGCCGTAGCGCCGGGTCTCGTCTTCCAGCTCGCTGATCACATCCACTGGCAGCGGGCGGTCGTTGTAGGGGTGACGGTCGGTGCGCCGGCGCAGGAGGAGCTGGGGGTCGAAGTCGCTGATCGGTTCGCCGCGCGGAATGAGCCGCAGCTCGGCGACCTTCTGCAGCGGCCGCCTGACGGCGTACAGCGGCTCACCGGCGTAGGTGACTTCGAGTTCATGACCGCGCGCATGGGCGGCGATGCGCAGGGCTTCGACGAAGATCCCGAATGTCAGCTGGGTGAACTTGCCGAGCGGGTCACCCACCGGCAGACCGCGCTCAAGCACGAACAGGACTTCGGCCCGCTCGTCATCGACGATCCGCAGCCGGCTGGGCTGGGTGTTGTGCGGAGAGGGCGCCCAGCGGGCGTACTCGGCGAGTTCGCGCCACATGCTTGTCGGTCTCCCGGTCGATGTCGGGGCAGCTTCACCCACCCGAGCACTCCAAGTAGAAGGGTTGGTCACGTTATCGTGACCAACCCTTCTACTACTTCGCCCGCGCCACAGCGGCTGCGAACGTCAAGCGTGCTGAGACTCGGGAACCAGGTCCTGGTAGCAGATGCCGTCGCGGGTGACGCGCTCGCCGAGCACGAAGCCGATCGGCGTGGAGAAGTAGGGACCGTCGAACACGAACGTGTGGAACTCGCCGTTCTCGCCGCACGGGTCCACCCCGTCGGGCAGTTCGTCGAGCAGCGCCTCGTCCAGCATGCGGCCGGCGAAGGAGGAGTCGAGCAGCGTGGTGTCGACACAGACGAGTACAGCACGGAACCCGAGGTCGAGCAGCTCGCGGACGAAGCGGCTGGTGTCGCGGTGCCACACCGGGAACAGCGGTTGTATACCGGCCACGGCCATTTGCGCTTCCCGGTAGGCGCGGATGTCGGCCAGGAACAGGTCGCCGAAGGCGACATGGGAGACGCCCTGGTCCCGCAGCTCGCGCAGCGCCTCGCCCATCACCGCCTCGTAGACGTCGTTGCTGGGCGACTGTGGCAGGCGCACCTGCCGCACCCGCAGGCCGATCGCCGTCGCCTGTCGTTCCAGCAGCTCGGCACGAACGCCGTGCATGGCGATGCGTTCGTAGCCCTCGGTCACCGTCGTCAGCAGTCCCACCACGTCATGGGTGCCGGCTTCGCGCAGCGCGAGCAGCGCCATCGCGCTGTCCTTGCCGCCGCTCCACGACAGCGCCACGGGTTCACGGCCTGTCATGGTCGCCGCGCTCGGTCCCGATCTGGTCTTCGCGCGGTCGGATGGTGGCCGGCGTCAGGAGGACGAGCCCGTGACGTACTGCTCCATTGTTTGCGCCCGCACTTCGAGTTCATCCAGCCGCGACTTGACGACGTCGCCGATCGACACGATGCCGGCCACGGCGCCGTCGGCCAGTACGGGCAGGTGCCGGATGTGGCGGTCGGTCATCGTGGCCATCAACTCGTCCACGGTGGTCTCGGGACTACAGGTGGCGACTTCGGCGGTCATCGTCTCGGCCACGGGACGCTCGAGGCAGGCGACGCCTTGGCGTCCCAACTGGCACACGAGGTCACGCTCGGAGATGATGCCTTCGAGGCCACGCCCGTCGGCGGAGACCAGCAGCGCGCCGATGTTGTGCTCAGCCATCACCTGTGCCGCTGACGACAGTGTTGCGTTCGGGGAGATGGTGACGACCTGCGTGCCCTTGCGCTGCAGGATCACCGAGACGCGGACCGGCATGATGGACCTCCCTTCGCGGCGGCCAGCCTCGCGGCAGGCGCCGCCGTCGTCAAGCACCGTGGGCGCAGGCGTGGGTCGGCTTCAGAGGGGCCTACCAGCGTTGGCCGTCGCCGAGGTGACGACCAAGACGCACGTGAGCCACATCTGCGCCAAGACCGGGGTCCGCGACCACGCGCAGGCGGTGCTGTATGCCACCGCTCCGGGCTGATCGGTGCTACCGGGCCGTAACGGCGTATGCCTTGCGGCTGAGCGTGTCCCCCGACGGCCTCGGCGCAGCAGCCTTGACCTTGGCCGCGGCGCGCTGGCCCATGGAGCCGGTTACGCCGTTCACCGCGGAGGTGTCGTGGGCGAAGGTCACGATCGCGTGGGCCATCGCGTCCGACATCTGGTTCAACGACCGTCTGCTGACGTGATCGCGGGTGTCACACGCCTGGTGGTAGCACCTGCAGCAACGCCCCGGAGCCACTGCCGTTGTCGTTGATGCCCGGTCCCTCTTCCACGCTGTCGAGGTGCGCGCCGGCCATGACCACGTTGTCGTAGCGGCCCTGCGGCGACTCGGCGATGACGTTGCGGGTGACGCGCTCCTCGCTGATCGCCTGGATGTTGACGAACACCGTCGTCGGTCCGTCGGCCGCGTGGGCCGCGACCGCGGCGCCCGCTTCGTCGGTGATCCCGGCGGTCGGGATCGTGGCCAGAGCGGGGTCGCCGAGCGTGGCGTTCAACGACCCGGGATGTTGTTGTAGATCAGCGCGGCGACCGCACCGGCGGTGGCGGCGTTGGCGGCTTTCTGAGCGAAGGTGCAGAAGCCATGCTGGATCAGCGCGATCCGTCCGTCGTAGTCACCGCCTTCGAAGTCGGTGACCTCGCAGCCGGTGGAGGTGTCCGCGTCGACGGGCACCACCTCGACCTCGGCGGTAACCCACCCTCCGGAGTGGACGGCGAGAAGGTCATCGTGATGGGCCTGAGGCGACGCTCGGTGGGGCTAACCTCGCGGGCCCCTCTCCTCCTCCACTGAGAAGAACGTGAAGGGGAAGGTCTGGTAGCGGACGTCGTAGCCGGCCTTGCGCATCTTGTTGCGGACGTACCGCGCCGACAGGTCGTACCCGCCGGTACCCGCGGCTCGGTTGCCGTCGAAGGCGTCGGCGTGTGCCTGGAAGCGGTCAAGGCGCACCGGTCCCGCCGTGGCGGGTTGCGCACCGGCTAAGGCGAGCAGTGACAGGACGGCGGTGAGGATCACCCAGCGCCGGATACGGGTGGGGGGACGTGCGGCCATACGGTCTCCAAAGGCAGGACCGCGTACCTGACGCCCCCGGTTACGGCGGGAGCCTAGAGCGCTGGGCCCGCCGGAACCAGGCCCTTTCTCAAACGTCTCCCCTTGCCGCCAGAGGTTCCCCAGCGGGGGCTGGGAAGGGAGGCAGTCCACCAACGAGGAGCTCTACCGTGAAGGCACTGCGTTACAAGGGTCCGTTCTCCGTCGCCGTCGAGGACGTGCCCGACCCCCGCATCGAGCAGCCCGCGGATGCCATCATCCGGATCACCACCACCAACATCTGCGGGTCAGACCTGCACATGTACGAGGACCGCACCAATGTCGAGCAGGACAAGGTCCTCGGCCACGAGAACATGGGCGTCGTACAGGAGGTCGGCGCCGGCGTCGACCGCATCAAGGTCGGTGACCGGGTGTCGGTGCCGTTCAACATCGGCTGCGGCACCTGCAAGAACTGTCTGGAGGGATGGAGCTCGTTCTGCCTGCGGACCAACCCCAACGAAGGGGTCGACGGCGCCGCCTACGGCTATGCCCAGATGTGCCCCTATCCCGGCGGCCAGGCGGAGTACCTGCGGGTCCCCTACGCCGACTTCAACCTGCTCGAGCTGCCACCGGGAGACGACTTCGAGCGCGACTTCACCATGCTCAGCGACATCTTCCCGACCGGCTATCACGGCGCCGAGCTCGCCGGTGTCCGCACCGGTGACCGGGTCGCGGGTCTTCGGCGCCGGTCCCGTGGGGCTGCTGGCCGCCCACAGCGCGATGCTGGTCGGCGCCGCTCAGGTGTTCGTCGTCGACAAGGAAGCCGACCGCCTGGCGCTGGCCGAAAAGATCGGCACGCCGATCGACTTCAGCACAGCCGATCCGGTCGAGCAGCTGCTGGACGCCACTGACGGCGAGGGCGTCGAGCGCGGCGTCGAGGGCGTCGGCTACCGGGCCCACGACGCCACCGGCGACGAGCACCCAGAGCTGGTGATGGACAACCTGGTGCAGGCCGTGCAGGCCAGAGGTGGCATCGGTGTGGTGGGCGTCTACGCGCCGCAGGACCCGGGAGCTGCCACCGAGCCGGCCAAGGAAGGACGCATCGGCTTCAACTTCGGCGCGCTGTTCCAGAAGGGGCACAGCATCGGCACTGGCCAGGCCCCGGGTGAAGCGGTACAACCGCCAGCTGCGCGACCTCATCATCGCCGGCCGGGCCACGCCGTCGTTCCTGGTGTCCCACGAGCTGCCGCTGTCCGAGGCCGTGGACGCCTACGACAAGTTCGACAATCGCGTCGACGGCTACACCAAGGTCCTCCTACACCCCGAGGTGGCGTGATATGAGCGACGTCGAACTGCAACGCGACCAACCCCAGGGTGACTTGGAGCTGGTCCACGCGTTCTCCAGCGGCCCGATGCCCACCGGGATCAGCGTCTCGGCCTCCGGCCGCATCTTCGTCTGCTATCCGAAGTGGGGCGACGACGTGGCCGCCACCGTCACCGAGATCCGCGACGGCCAGGCGGTCCCGTATCCCGACCAGGCCTGGAACCCGCCTTCCGGCGACGACGATGCCGGGGCCTTTGTCTCCGTGCCTTCATCACCGACTCGTCGGACTCGGGAGCCAACGGCCTCATCGTGGTGGACCTGGCGACCGGCGAGGCCTGGCGTCGCCTGCACGACCACCCAAGCACCAAGGCCGGGCAGCCGCCCGAGTACCTGCCCGTGGTCGAGGGCCGCCCGTTCATGGAACGCCCACCGGACGGCGATCCCCAACCCGTGCTGATGGGCGCCGACAGCCTCGCCATCGCCGCCGACGGCAGCCGCTTGTACTACGCGCCGCTGATGTCGCGGTCGCGGTACAGCGTGTCGGTCGACGCCCTGCTCGACCGCTCGCTGGATGACGAGGCCGTGGCCGCCACCGTGGTGGACGAGGCAACAAGGGCACCGGCTCCGACGGCCTGGAGACCGATGACGCCGGACGGATCTACATCACCGCCTTCGAGCACAACTCCATCCTGCGCCGGCTGCCCGACGGCACCGTCGAGACGCTGGTGCACGACCCGCGGCCGCTGTGGCCCGACACCATGTCCGTCGCCGCCGACGGCCACCTGTACGTCACCGTCAACCAGCTGCACCGCCAGGACAAGTACCAGGGCGGTAAGGACCTGCGCCCCTACCCCTACTGCTGTTCCGCACCCCCATCGACGCAGGGCCGGTGCGCCTGACCAAGTGAAGAACTGCATACGCGTCCGACCGGCGCTGATGGGGTAGGGACAGACCAAGCGGCGGGGGAGCCTTATCTCGCCCGGACAACGATCAGGGAGCACCGGTGACTGCCGAACAGAATCTGCGAGCCAACGAGCGCTGGGTCGAGGAAGTCGTCAACCAGGGCAGCCTCGACGTCCTCGACGAGATCATGGCCGAGAACGTGGTCGACCACGACCCCGCGCCGGACCAGGGTCCGGGACGCGAGGGTTTCAAGCAGTTCTTCACGACCATGGGCACGGCGTTCCCGGACCTGCGCCTCACCCCCGAGCTGACGCTGGCGACCGACGACAAGGTCGTGATGCGCTACCAGATCGAGGGAATCCACGAGGGCGAGTTCATGGGCGCCGCCCCCACCGGCCGCCGGTTCTCCATCGCGGCGCTGCAGATCGCGCGCTTCGAAGACGGCGTGGTCGTGGAGCGCTGGGGCAGCTCGGACGAGTTGGGCCTGCTCAAGCAGCTCGGCATCGTGGACGTGGGCTGACATGGCGGTGTCGACACTGGCGTCCGCGGTCGGCAAGGGGATCCTTGCCGGTCTCGTGGGCACGGCGGCGATGACGCTCTCCAGCACCCTGGAGGCCAAGGCCAGCGGCCGCGGCGCCAGCACCACTCCCGCCGATGCGGTCGAGGAGACCTTCGACATCCAGCCCCAGGATGACGCGGCCGAGCAGCGACTCAACACGCTGGCCCACTGGGGCTATGGCACCGCGTGGGGTGCCGTCCGAGGGCTGCTGGGAGCCGCCGGGCTCAGCGGGCCGGCGGCGGGGGCGACGCACTTCGCCGCCGTGTGGGCGACGCAGCAGGTGACGCTGCCGTCCCTCGGCGTCGCCAAGCCGACCTGGCAGTACGGCGGGCAGGCACTGGCAACCGACGTCGGGCATCACGCCGTCTACGCGACGGTCACCAGCCTTGCCTACGAATGGCTCGACCGCCGCTAGACCAATGCCCAGCAACGCTTGTCCATTGGAGTCCGTGTATGTCCGCAGCCGTGGAACAGGTCGGCCCCGGCGTGTACCGCCGTCCGGACGGGCTGGTCAACTCCTATCTCGTCACCGACGACGATGGCCTGACGATCATCGACACCGGCTGGCCACGTAGCTGGTCTCGGGTGGAGCAAGCGATCGCGGCGATCGGACGGTCGCTGAACGACCTACGCGCGGTGGTGCTTACCCACGGGCACCCCGACCACCTGGGCGTCGCCGAGAAGGCTCGGCAGCGCTGCCGCGTACCCGTGCGAGCCCACCGCGACGAGGTCGAGCGCGTGCGCGGCAAGGCAAAGGGTGCATCCCCGTTCGCGCTGGTCCCCGGCCTGCTGCCGCACTTGTGGCGGCCGTCGGCCACCGCCTTCGTGCTTCACGCCACCCGCAACGGCTTCATGACCCCGACCTGGGTGCGCGAGGTGTCGCCCTTCGACGACGGGGAGGAACTGGCCGTGCCCGGCAAGCCCCGGGCCGTGCTCACGCCCGGGCACACCGAAGGCCACACCGCGTTCCACCTTCCCGATCGAGGTGTGCTACTCAGCGGTGACGCCCTGGTCACGCTCGATGTGCTGAGCCGGGAGAAGGGGCCCCGTCTCCTGCCCGACGCCTTGACCAGCGACCCTGCTGGAGCGCGGGCGTCCTTGCAGCGACTGGAGCCCTTGGAGGCCGACCTGGTGCTGCCCGGTCACGGTGAGCCCTGGAGCGGCACTCCGGCCGACGCCGTCGCGCAAGCCCGCGCGGCCGACCGCTGAACCCACCTAGTCCGGACCGCCACGAGCACGACCGCCGGCCAGCAGATTCTCCGCGGCGCCGGCTAGCCGCGCGCCCTTGTCGTGACGGTGCCTTCAGGCGGTTGAGGCGTCGTCGTTGAGCAATCTTGCGACTGACCTGGCGAAGGCGTCGAAGTCTGTCTGCGAGGACACGCCAACCCTCGGACGCGACCAGGTGGTTGGCGATGTCGATGCGCACCTGTGCCGCCGCCTGCACCAGGTAACGACCGGCGAAGGCCTCGGCGCCAACGTAGTCGTCGATGTGCATGGCTCCGCGCACGGCGAGGGCATCACGGTAGGTCCGCAGCGCTTGCAGCAGCCGCCGCACGCGATCCGGGTCGACCATTACAAGCCCCTCTCGGCGACCTGTCGCAGGAAGCGCCGGGTGTGCACCCGCAAGGTGGGCAGGTAGTCGAAGAACTCAGAACGAGTGCGGACCTCGAAGGCGACGCGTGCGGCTCATCAGCGGAGAACAGCAGCCGGCCTTCTTGGATGACGCGCCCCCGCAACTCCAGCGTGGCGTCGTCAAGGACGACCAGATCGACCTCGCGGACGTCCAGCGCCGAGGCCAAGCGGTCCGCCAGCCGTCGCTGTTGCAGGAGGCCGAGCTCGCGACCAGCCAGCACTGCGATGTCCGCGTCGCTGTCGTCGGTGTTGGTGCCGGCGGCGCGCGAGCCGAACAGCCAGGCGGCGGCGATCCCGGCCCGGTCGAGCACTGCGGCGACAGCGGTCGCCTCTCCCATCCCGGGAGTGTAGGCACGGCGCCGGCCGCACCACCACGGCGCCTGAGTCCGAATACATGTATGGTGCAACCATGCATACCGCGACGCGTGATCCCCTCGTCGATCTCGTGGCCGCCATCACCGAGGTCCGGCGCCTGTGGGAGAGCCCGCAGATCCGGCGGCGCTTCACCGAGCTGCTCGGGCGGCGCGTCGAGCTCAGCGTCATCCGAACCCTGGCCGCCGTACAACGCTCGACGGCGCCCGACCCTGGTGTCCGCGACGTCGCCGAGGCGCTGCACATCGACAACTCGACAGCTAGTCGCTTCGTCGATCAGGCGGTGGCCGACGGGCTGGTCGAGCGCAGTGTCTCCAGTGTCGACCGGCGCCGCTGCGTGCTGACGCTGACCAGCAAGGGTCTTGCCCTGCTGGAGCGCGTGACGCTCGCGCGGACCGAGCTGATGGCCGCACTGACCGCCGGTTGGCAGGACGCCGACGTTGCTGTCCTTGCCGCCGGGCTGGAACGACTGGCCGGGGGCATCTCGGCTTTGGAGCAGCAACCGTGACCCAAACCACCACCGCGCCCGCCGAGGCGCCCACCCTGCTCAGCCACCGCGAGATCCTCACGGTCTTCGCTGGACTGATGACCGCCATGCTGTTGGCGGCGCTGGACCAGACGATCGTGTCGACAGCGCTGCCCACGATCGTGGGCGACCTCGGCGGCCTGGAGCACCTGTCCTGGGTGGTGACGGCGTACCTGTTGACCTCGACGGTGTCTGTGCCGCTGTACGGCAAGATCTCTGATTTGTACGGGCGCAAGCCACTGTTCCAGGTGGCCATCGTCGTCTTTGTGGTCGGGTCAGCCGCCTGCGGGGTGGCACAGACGATGGGCCAGTTGATCGCCTTCCGCGCGGTGCAAGGCGCCGGCGCCGGCGGCCTGATCGCCCTGGCGCAGACGATCATCGGTGACGTCGTCGCCCCCCGAGAACGCGGCCGCTACATGGGCTACATCGGCGCCGTCTTCGGTGTGGCCAGCGTGGCGGGCCCGCTGCTGGGCGGCTACTTCGTCGACCAGCTGGACTGGCGCTGGGTCTTCTACATCAACATCCCGCTCGGCATCGTCGCCCTGTTCGTGACTCAACGCAGCCTGCGGATGGCATTCGTCCGCCGCGAGCACCGCATCGACTACCTCGGCGCCGCACTGCTCACCTTCGGGATCTCCAGCTTGCTGCTGGTCATGGTGTGGGGCGGCCAGACCTATCCGTGGGACTCGGCGGTGATCCTCGGTCTTGGCCTGATGTCGCTGCTGGCGCTCGCGGCATTCCTGGTGGTGGAGCGGCGCACGGCCGAGCCGATCCTGCCGCTGCAGCTGTTCACCCAGCCGGTTGTCGGCGTCGCCACGGTGCTCAGCTTCATCGTCGGCACAGCGATGTTCGGGGCGATCATCTTCCTGCCACTTTTCCTGCAGGTGGTGGTCGGCGTCTCCGCCACGAACTCCGGTCTGCTGATGCTGCCACTGATCACCGGTCTGCTCATCAGCAGCATCACCTCCGGTCGGCTCATCACCCGCTGGGGCCGCTACCGAGTCTTCCCCATCATCGGCACCGCGCTCGTCGCGGTGGGCATGGGCCTGCTGTCGACCATGGGTACCGAAACGACCCGCTGGCAGGTTTCGGCATATATGTTCGTGATGGGTCTGGGAATCGGGCTGGTGCTGCAGGTCCTCGTCCTTGCCATCCAGAACGCCGTGCCGGCTCGACACCTTGGCACCGCGACGTCGGCGGCGCAGTTCTTCCGCTCGATCGGCGGGACGGTCGGAGTGGCGGCCTTCGGGGCGCTGCTCAACGCCCGCGTTGCCGCCAACCTCGCCGCCGCGCCCGGGGCAGCCGCCGGCAGCGATCCCACCTCGCTGCTGTCCAGCCCGGCGGCCATCGCCGGGCTGCCGCCGGCGGTGCGCATGGTGGTGCGCACCGCGCTGGCCGACGCGATCGCCTGGGTCTTCCTGCTCGCGGTCCCGCTGGCCCTGGTGGCCTTCGGTCTGGCCTGGCTGCTCAAGGAGGTCCCGCTGCGGACCAGCGCACATGTCGGCAACGCCATGTCCAAGAGCCCACCGGGCCTGGTACAGCCGCCGGAGCAGGCGGGGTCAACCGCACCCCCCGGCTAGCCAACGGCCCGCCGCCTCGCGCTGACCAGCCCGTTACCCGGCCCGATTCCCCAATATTGGGGATGCGGTGCCGGCCTCAGCAGCCGAGACTGTGCGCCGGGGAAGGCCGGCATGCGCCGGCGGCCGATCGGGGGGACTGTGCTGGGTTGTGTCATCAACGCGCCCGTCATGCTGGTCGACGGGGGATCATGGGGACTCGAGCCGGCCGAATCGCACGACTGGGAACGACTCGGCCGGGCCTGCATGGCAGGACTGATCGCCGGCAACGTCGTGCTGTCGCTGCTGGTGGTCGGCGCGTGGCTAGGCTGACAGCGCCGATATAGCTGGCTGCCGCTTCGCTACTTGAGCGCTTCCAGGTGCTACCACGTCGCGACTTGAGCGCCTATCAGCGCTGGTAGGTCCCCACGAGGCGAGCCTGCTCGATCACGTGGTCGGAGATCTGGTCCAGCAACTGTGAGCGGGTGAAGCCCGGCTGGGCGTCCAGCTCGGTGTCCAGCGCGTACAGCCAGAAGTAGTAGTGATGTTGGCCGTGTCCCTCCGGCGGCATGGGGCCGCTGTAGCCCGCATCGCTCATGTCACTGACGCCCTGGACAAAGCTGGCGCCGCCGCCTTGCTCGATACCGGTCGCGTCGGCCGGGATCCGGTAAACCACCCAGTGCGTCACGCCATGCGGCAGCGGCGCGTCGGGGTCATGGCAGATCAGCGCCAGCTGCCTGGTGCCCTCCGGTGCCCCGCTCCAGCGCAGCTCAGGCGAGATGTTCGTCCCCTCACCGGTGTGCTCGGTGGGGATGGGCTCGAGTTGGCCGAAGGCCGGACTGGTGATCGCCAGATCCTTGAGGTTCAGCTCCATTTCCGACGTTGCCTTTCATCGATGGCTTGCCCGTCACCGTTCCTGAAGGGGGTCGACCGCAAACCGTCCACAGGCTCGGACCGGCTGCCGCCATCTGGGCTGCCGGGCGGGAGCAGGCTGTCGAGCACGACGACCGACAGGGGGTGCGGTGTGCGGTGCTGGGAGGAGGCGGAGCCGTTTCTCATCGAGCGCGCCGCCGAGGATCTGCGGTCGGGCGGCGAGGTGCATCCGTGCCTGGTGGCCTTCGCCGGGCTCCATCCGCTGCTGGTCGCCTGGCTTCGGCCCTTCGCCAAGGGTGCCTACGCCGATCCCATGACCGAGCTGCTGGCCCTGGCCGTTCCCCTGGGCGCCAACCGGTTGGCGGCGTCCTTCGGCGGCAGGGCAACGTCACTGTCGGACCCGGTGCCGCCGGTGTGTGAAGGCGTTGGCGACCTGCGCCAGCGCGTGCTGTGCATCGAGCGGGCCGACGCCGTCGGACGGCGGGTCCGTGCGAGCAGCACGATGCTGGCCTTCGACCTGCTCGCCGGGCAGGTCGGATGGGGGCAGCGGCTGGACCACGATGGACCGACCGGCTGGATCAACGCTGCCATGGCGGCCGCCTTGCAAGGCCGCCGGCGGCTGCGGGCCGAGGCGGGTCAGATCCGCGAGCAGGCGCTGCGCTGCGACCGGCTGGGTCACCGAATGGTGCTGGCGCCGGCGGCCCTGGCACGGCTCGATTTGTCCCACTTGCAGCCAGGACCGGACTGATGAGACGCTGCGGGCATACAGCGCCGAGCGGCGGCGGGGCGGACTCAAGACACCGGCGGCGGACATCACGCGAGGAGATGCGGGCAGTGCCAGAGGTGACGAGTTATCAGCCAGGCGTGCCGTCGTGGACCGACCTGATGACCAAAGACCCGGAGGGTGCCCGAGCCTTCTACGGCGAGCTGTTCGGGTGGGAGTTCGATATCGGCAGCGAGGAGACCGGCCACTACACGATGTGCCGGAAGAACGGCATGAACGCCGCTGGAATGGGCGGTGAGCCAGCGCCCGAGGGAATGCCCACTGCCTGGACCACCTACATGGCCAGCGACGACATCGACGCCGCGGCGGAGCGCATCTCCGCCAATGGCGGCAATCTTCTGATGGAGCCGATGACGGTGATGCAGTACGGCCGGATGTTGATCGCCACCGACCCCCCCGGCGCGGTGTTCGGCCTGTGGCAGCCGCTGGAGCACATCGGGGCGTCGATCGTCAACGAGCCCGGCTCGATCACCTGGAACGAGCTGGCCACCTCCGACATGACAGCCGCCCAGGACTTTTACAACCGGATCCTCGGCTACACCTACGAACCGGTCGACTCCGGCGAGGGCCTGCCGTACCAGATCGTCAACGTGGAAGGCCGCGGCGTTGGCGGGATGATCCAGATGACCGACGCCTGGCCCGAAGGTGTCCCGCCGCACTGGATGCCGTACTTTGCGGTCGAGGATGCCGACGCCACCGCCGCCACGGCGGAGCGCCTTGGCGGTGCGGTGACGCACGCCGCCATCGACTCGCCATACGGCCGCCTCGTGGAGCTGCGCGACCCGCAAGGCGGGGTCTTCACCGCGATGCACAACGCCGACTGACCAACCCCCGTCCACCACGTGCCCCGTCTGCCCGTCCCGCCAAGCCAGCGGCACAGGGGTCGGCCAGCCTTGGCGCACACGTCGACATAGGCTGGGCGGCCTCAGCGGTCGCCTGCGGACACGAACGGAGCAGCGGTGGAGTCGGTCAATACCATGCGCGCCGTCCTCGTCGCCGGCGCGGTACTCGCGGCCGTCGTCGCGGCGATCTTTCAGCTGTGGCCGGTCGTGGCGATCATGCTGGCGGCGATCGTCGCGCACGGGTTGATGTGGGTGTACCTGCACCGCCTCGATCGGCCTCCACACTCCTGACCTTGCAGGCGGCCGGATAATGGGATGCGCGTAATGGGATGCGCGAAGACGCTCTCGTCGCTACGAGTCGGCCCCTGACACCGCAGCAAACGGGTTCTTGACTCGCAGGGCTGGAAAGCGGGTGAAGTCGCGGTCGACGCTCAACAGTTCCGTGACGCCGTGGGAGAGGCAGATCGCCGCGATACGTGCGTCGTACACCCGCGGGCCGGTGACGCCGGAGGCATGGAGAACGCCGCCTAGCTGGCGCCAGTGATCGTGGGCTTCATGCAGCAAGTGCAGCGATGGTGACTCGAGCCACGCCTGCACTTGATCGACTGCGGAATCGACGGGAGTCGGCGGATCGAAAATCCGAGGGTGCGTCGTCACGGCGAGAAACTCGTGGGCGCACGGCCAAGGTATCGCCCATGCCGAACGGCTCTGGGCAAGGCGCGCGACGGTCGCTGTAGCCGACCGGTGAAACGTGCTATCGACCCGATGAGCGTAGACGAGCACGTTCGTGTCGACTGCGATCAAGCCCCACGGCCTTCGTAGATCGCGTCGCGGATCCGATCCCAACCGGCTTCGGCAAACTCGGGGCGCATCCCCTTGCCTTCGAAGTCAGCCTTGCGCAGCGTGAAGGACTCAGGTGCTCGCCGCCTTGCGAGTTCGTGGCGGAGGCCGGCCTCGAGCAGTGCACGGAGCGTGACGCCCTCGCCTCGAGCCGTCCGCTTGGCTTCCTCGAGGAGAGCGTCCGGCAACTCGATCGTCGTCTTCATATGGGCAACCATATCACTGCTACCAGCAGTATGGGTCTATGGCTTTCCAGTGGCCGGTTCACCCTGGTGACTGCATTCGACGATCCCTGCCGTTGTAGGAGCGACGCGAAGCATCGAGATGCACCGTCCTGATCATCGCGATGTAGTATGCAGGGATGCGTACAACCGTGGTGCTCGATAATGATGTGGCTGCAGCCGTCGAAGCGTTGCGAAGGCAGCGCGCCCTTGGCTTAAGCGAAGCGGTCAACACACTCGTCAGGGCGGGCCTCCAAGCAAAGCCAGAACGCGCAGCGTTTCAGCAGCGCACGCACCGCCTCGGCTTGCGGGTCGATGCGACTAACGTAGCCGAGGCCCTGGAGGAGCTCGACGGCCCAGACCACCACTGATGCTCGTCGACGCGAACCTGCTGCTGTTCGCCGTCGATGCCGACAGCCCCTTTCACGGTCGCGCAAAGCGCTGGCTAACTGCTCAACTCAACGGCCCTCGTCGGGTTGGTCTGCCCTGGCAGTCGCTGTCCGCGTTCGTCCGCATCACGACCCACCCGCGGGCGACCCGCCAACCACTCGATCCTCAGACGGCGTGGAGCGTGGTAACCGACTGGCTGTCCACGGAGGCGGCGTGGATTCCGCAGCCCACGCCACGACATGCGGAGGTGTTCGGCTCCCTGCTCACCAGCTATCAGCTTCGGGGCAACCTTGTCCCTGATGCTCAACTCGCCGCGCTCGCGATCGAACACGGCCTGTTGCTGTGCTCAGCAGATACCGACTTCGCGCGCTTCGAGGAAATCACCTGGCTGAATCCGCTCAAGGGCAACGGGTGATGCCCCCCACAGCGCCTCGCGCAGGCTGAGGCGCGGCGATGGGGCTCGCGCACGACGGCAGGCGTCAGGCATGGGCGAGAAGCTCCTCGACGTCAGGGCCCCACAGCGCTTCGCGAAGGCCTGAGGCGCGGGCGATAGGGCGCTCGACGGCGGTGCGCACGCTGGACTCGCCGCCCATGAGGATGAGGCGCTGGCGGGCCCGGGTGACGGCGGTGTACAGCAGCTCTCGGGTGAGGATCGGCGAGGTGGGATCAGGCAGCAGCACGGCGACCGACTCGAACTGCGAGCCCTGGCTCTTGTGCACCGTCATGGCGTGCACCGTCTCCACCGCCGCAAGGCGTGTGGGGCTGACCTCGACCAGTTCCCCGCGCCGCTCGAACACCGCGGGACGGCGCCCGTCACGGGTCGCAACGACGACACCGATGTCGCCGTTGTACAGGCGCAACCCGTAGTCGTTGGCGGTGACCAAGAGGGGACGGCCGACATACCACCCGCCGCCGGCCGCGTAACCGTCGATCGCGGCGCCCAGCCACGCCTCGACCTGCGCTCTCCAGGCGGCGACCCCGTAGGGCCCCCGGCGGTGCGCGCACAGCACCCGGATCGCGCTGAGGCCCTCGAGCGCGGCTCGGGCCTGGCCCGCTTGCGCCGCCTCGACGACCTGCCGACCTGCGGCGACCACCGCCTCGCGGACTGGCGCGAGCGCTTGGCGCCCGGCGTCCTCGGCGACGTCGGTCTCGATCCAGCGCACGCCATCGCGTCCGGCTCGCAGCGTCTCGACGGCCGCGTCCGCGTCGCCTTGCCGGATGGCCCCTGCGAGCGCGGCGATCCCACCGCCGAAGCGGTGCACGTGCCGCAGCACAACGATGCCGTCTCCGATCGCTGCACCCGCCGGCGGCTGGGACGCCGCCACCTCGTGGCCAACAGCCGCCGCCAGCGCCGCGCGCGCGTCCGGTCGCAGCAGCGGGCCCTGGCTGCAGGGACCGACGATGTCGCCGAGCACGGCCCCGGCCTCGACCGATGCCAGCTGCTCGGCGTCGCCCACGAGGACCAGGCGGGCGCCCACCCGCACCGCTTCGACCAGGCTGGCCATCAGCGACAGCGACACCATCGAGGCCTCATCGACGACCACGACGTCGTGGGGCAAGCGGTTTCCCCGATGGTGGCGGAAGCGGCTGCGACTGCCCGGCCGCCAGCCCAGCAGCCGGTGCAGGGTCGACGCCTGCAACACCAGCAGGCGCGCCCGTACCGCCTGGCTGACGTCGAGGTGCCCGGCCTCGTCGTGGACCGCCTCCTCCAGCCGCGCGGCGGCCTTGCCCGTCGGGGCTGCTAGCGCAACCCGGGGTGGCGAGTCATCGGCGGCCAAGGCCTGCTCGTCGAGTAGCGCGAGGATGCGGGCCACCGTCGTCGTCTTGCCGGTGCCCGGCCCGCCGGCGACCACCGCGAACCGCCGCAGCACCGCCGAGCCGGCGGCCAAGCGCTGCTGATCGGGCTGCTCGCCGTCGAACAGGCGCGCGAGCCCGGAGGCCAGCACTTCGATGTCGACGCTGCCTGCCGGTTGTGCGGCTCGGGCCAGCAGATCGGCGGCGACCTGTCGCTCCTGGCGCCAGTAGCGGTCCAGGTACAGCCGGGTGTCGACCAGCCGCAGCGGGCGGTCGACCGCGGGGTCGGAGTCCATCGCGACCAGCGGGCTGCGGGAGAGCCCAGCGATCCAGGACTGCACCTGCGGCCACGCCAGCCCCTGTGGGTCCGACGGCACCTCGGCGTCGACGGCGACGGTCTGGCGGATCGTCGCGAGGTCGGTGCACACGTGGCCAAGACGCGGCGCGCGCACCGCCAACGCCGCCGCCAGCAGCATCAGCGGGTCGCTGTCGCCGCCGACCCGACCCAGCCGCAGGGCCACGTGAACGTCGGCGGCGCCGAGCACCCCCGCGACGTTGAAGTCGGCCAGCAGCGCCGGTGCACTCAGCGCAAGGCGGACGTCGAACGGGTCAGGGGTCGCATCTGTGTCAACCGTCGTCATGCCACTGCCCCCCGGTCGAGCAGATCGCTCAACGCCTCGACGAGGGCGGCCGGCGGTTGCCACGCGAAGACCCCGCACGGCTGCGATTCCACGCGCGGCGTTTCGGCACCGGCCATGCCGCGCAGGAACAGGTACAGCACGCCGCCGAGGTTGCGCTCCGGCGAATAGCCCGGCAGGCGCCAGCGCAGGTAGCGGTGCAGCGCGACGCTGTACAGCAGGGCCTGCAGCGGATAGTGGGCGCGCTGCATCGCGGCGGCGAGCGCGGCGGAACGGTAATGCCAGGCGCTCAAGGTCTCCCCGTCGACGCCAAGCCAGTTCGTCTTATAGTCGATCACGGCGAAGCGCGGTGCCATCCCGTCTTGGTCGGGGATGCGCACCACCGAGTCGATGCTGCCGGTGAGATAACCCCGCAGGCCCTGTTGCAACGCCGGGTCGTCGAGCCGTTCGGCGTAGCCGGCGAGCACGTCGTCGGCCGGAAGGTGCGCCCGCAGCAGATTGCCGATGGCCGCCACCGCCAGCGTTGCCGTCGGTCGGTCGCCGCCAACGAGCGGCAGCTCGAAGTCGAGCTCGTCGCGGCGATCACCGTGGCCAATGTCGCGCAGCCGCAGCTCACCTACCAGCGGACCTAGCGGGGTTTCGATCGCCGCTCTCAGCCCCGCGACGACCACCGCGGGGTCGCCGATGTCGACGTACCAGCGGGCGCGCTGGCCCCGGACTGCGGCAACCAGTTCCGCGTCGAGGTCGCTGGCGGCGAAGTCGCTGCGTTCGATCACGGCGTGAACGAAGCTGCCGACGTCCACCCCGCCAGGCATGGCCGCCAGCACGCAGGACACGGCACGCAGCTGTTCCTCGAGCCGGTTCGGCGCTGTCGACCCCGCGAGTGCCGGGGCAGCCGGCGCAGCCCCGAGAAGCTCCGGCGGCGCCTCATCGGTGACACCCGGATCCTCGGGTTCGCTGCCAACCCGCGCCTCGTGTGCCGCCGAGGTAATCCCGCTGTAGGAGGCCCGCCGCCAGTGCGAGTCGAGCTCACGGCCAAAGCGGCTCACCGACAGGACCGCGGCCTCGGCCGGCTCGCCCTCCCAGGCGCCGCCGCGGCTCCCGTCGCTGCGCTCCACGCTGATGTGCTCGGGCGCCTCGCCGGCGAGCGCGCGGAAGCGCTCGACAACCTCGTCGTCTTCCGGGACGGCCGTGCCAGAGGTGGCGACGGTCCCGTGGGCATCGCGGGCGAACAACAGCCGGCCCAGTGGCGAGTCGTCGCTGGTGTACGACCCGGCCCACCACACGACGGCCTGGTGGCGGGCACGAGTCAGCGCCACGTACGCCAGGCGCAGGTCCTCGCTGCGCTGCTCGGTCACGGCGCGCCGCAAGTGCTCGGCGAAGCCCGACCCTTCCATGCCGACGTCGATCGTCCTGCGGTATCCAGCGTCGGGGTCGTGGAAGACCGCCGCCTCGTTATCGGGGATGTAACTCGGCTCCCACAGATACGGGTAGTACACGATGGGAAACTCGGCGCCCTTGCTGCGGTGGATCGTCAGGACCTGCACCGCCTCGGCGTCGGACTCCAGGCGCCGGCTGCGCTCCTCGGTGTCGGTGTCGGTACCGGCTTCGGCGATGCGCCGGCGCAGCCAGGCGGTGAGCGCTGTGGCGCCGAGCTGCTGGGAGGTCGCGGCTGCGTGCAACAGCTGGCCGATGTGGCGTAGATCGGTCAGCTCCCGCTCGCCGTCGACCCGCGAGAGGATGCGCGCGGGGATGCCCTCGGCATGGGTGATCAACTCCGACAGGGAGGCCACGCCCCGGCGGCGCAGCTCGCCGGCCCAGCGGTGCAGGCGGGCATGGACGCTCTCCCAGTGCGCTTCGTCGGCGGTGGCGACCTGCTGGGCACTCCACCCGAGGAAGGGCGTCAAGGCGGCGGCGTGCGCGCGGGTCGACGAGGCAGGGCGTTCCAGCGCCTCGAGCAGGCGCAGCCACGCGCGCGCGATCGGCGTGCCGAAGACGCTGCCCGCCCCGTTGATGACGGCGGGGATTCCGGCGGCGTCGAGGGCGTCGCGCACCACGGCCGCCTGGCGGTGAGTGCGAACGAGCACCGCGATGTGGCCCGGCCGCACGCGCTGCTGGCTGGCCTGCGAGCCGTCCCGGTGGCGCGTGACCACCTCGGCGTCGGCCGACAGCAGTCCGACGAGGTCGGCCGCGAGGTCGCGGGCGATGTGCTCGCGGGCCGAGGGCTGGGACGCGAACCCATACGACGTGAGCCGTACGAGGCCGTCGTCGCGGTGGACGACCCGCAACCGCAGCGCAGCCGGACATGGAGCACCCGTCAGACGCCGCTCAATGTTGGCGTCGGCCGCGCGTACGGTGCGATAGGCGATGCCCTCGTGGCCGAGCTTGACGCCCCGGAACAGCGCGTCGTAGGCGTCGATGAGCCCTTGGTCGCTGCGCCAGTTGACCCGCAGTGTCGCCCGCGTCCTCGCCGACCCAGCCGCGTCTAGGTAGGCGTAGACGTCCGCCCCACGGAAGGCGTAGATCGCCTGCTTGGGGTCGCCAATGAGCACCAGCGTGGTGTCGCCCTGCCCGAACGCGCGGCGCATGATCTCCCACTGAACGGGATCGGTGTCCTGGAACTCGTCGACGAGCGCGACCCGGTAGCGCTGCCGGAGCCGCTGGCAGGCATCCGGCCCTCGTAGCGGATCGGCCAGGATGGCGTAGAGGCGGGTGAGCAGGTCGTCATAGGTCAGCAGGTTCGAACGGCGCTTGCGGCGCTCGACCTCGTCGCGGACGGCCAGGGCAAGCCGGCGGCGCATGGCCTCGGTGGAGTCGGGCTGCGCCCCTGCCGGTTCGATCGGCGCTAGCGGGTTTTCCACGGCGATGCGGCCGATGCGCAGCGCTTCGGCACGGTCGAAGGGCGGCCCTTGTGGGGTGTCGAGGAAGCGGCGGACGTACAGGTCGTCGACCACCTCCTCGACGAGGTCGCTGGCGTCGTCGAGGACGGTGGCGTCGGGCTCGACGTCACCTGCCACCCCGAGCCCACCCAGGATGTGCTGGCAGAAGCTGTGCGTGGTGGCGATGGTGGCGGCGTCGAAGTCCGCCAGCGCCCTGGCGAGGTTCTCGCGACGCTTGCCCACCTCGTCGGTGCTGCCGGTGCTCAGCAGCACCAGCAAAGGATCGTCGGGGGGTACCGCGACGCCGGCGGCTACCGCCGCGAGTCCCCGTTCCGCGGTGACGAGGCGCTCGCGCACCCGCTCGCGCAGCTCGCCGGTCGCCATGCGGGTGAAGGTGACCAGCAGCAGCTGCTGCAGCGGCATGCCGGCGGCCACGAACCGCGCGGTCAGAGCGGCGATCGTGAACGTCTTGCCCGTGCCGGCGCTTGCCTCCAGCACGGTGACCCCCGTCGGCAACGGTCCGCAGGCGTCGAAGGGCGGGAGGTCGTCCCAGCCGCTCACCGCTGCTCCAACCGCTCGCAGGACAGCAGTGGATCCCACAGGCGACGGGCGTAGCGCCCGAAGCGGCTGGGCTCGTCGGGCGCCCACTGGTCGCCGCGCTCACCATCGCCTGGCTGGCCAGCCATCACCTCGTCGAAGGGCAGTACACCGCCGAGCACCAGCACCTGCTCGGGGTCCTTGTCCTCCCTGTCGAAGTCCCACGACGACTCCCATTCGCGGCGCGCCGCCGCCTCGCGTTCCCTTGGCTGCGACCCCTGCGCGTAGGCCGCGGAGGTGTTGCAGTACAGGGGCAGCGGCTCGCGCATACCGCGGGTGTACAGGTCAGCCAGCACCTTGAGGTGCTCGAGGGCGACTCGCCGGGCGATGTCGGGATCGTCGTCCAGGGGGTCGATGCGGGCGAGGGTCACCCACCCTGGCCGCCGGCCCCTCCCGATGGTGGCTGCGCCGAACGGACGCCGCGGATTCGTGGCGGTCAGCGCCAGCAGTCGCACCCACGCCGCGAGACGGTGGCGGGCGCCGACCCTGGAGTAGCTCACCGCGCGCAACAGATCGCCGTTGACGCCGGCCACGGTGCCGACCAGCACTCGCCCCCCGAGCAGCGTCAGGTCGACGTCCACGGAGTCCGCCTCGTCGTCGCCGGCACCGGCGCCATCGCTGTCGCCTCCGCCGTCGAGTAAGGCGTCGGCCTCGGCGACGATGCCGTCGACAATCGGCCCGATCCGCCGCAGCACCGAACGCCCGAGTTCACCCGGCGGGAGGGCACCGCGAGCGATCTCCGCGGCGGCGCAGGCCACGGGGTCCGCCCCGGCCAGGCGCGCTTCCACCAGGCCCTGCCCGAGGGCCCACTGCTGCAGGGGGTTCAACTCGACGGGCAGGGCCTCGGTTGGGTCCTCGGCCCGGTCGTTGACGACGACTCCGAGCCGTTGGCGCAGGAATGCTCGCACCGGATGCTGCACAAAGCGCACCAGCTGGTCGACCTCGATCAAGTCGCTCGAGGCTTGGGGTAAGGGCCCGTCGAGGAACGGCAGTGCGGTGACACGCTCGGCGACCAAGGCCCGCGCGCCGCCCAGCGCGATCGTGTCGAAGCTCCACGCCCCGTCGCCCGCCAACGCTCCGGGCGCAAAGTTGCGTACGTCGAACGGCTGCAGTGGATGCTCGACGACGATTCGCTTGCGGGTCGGCACCGGCAGCCCGTCGTCGCCCACCTCGCCGGTCCGCACGGTCTGGTCGACGACGTCGAGCAGTTCGCCCACCGGCACGGCGGTCGGCCGCTGCGCGTTGGTGCGCTCGTCGCGGCCGCTGTAGGTGATAACGAGGTTGTCCGTGGCGGCCAGCAGTGCATCGAGCAGGAGTTGGCGGTCCTCGCTGCGAGGGTCCCGGTCCCCGACGCAGGGATCGCGCTCGACGAGGTCGTCGCCGTCCGGTGCGGTCTTTCGTGGGAAGAGCCCGTCGTCGATCCCGAGCAGGCACACGACGCGGTGCGGCACCGAACGCATCGGTACCAGCGTGCAGATGGTGAGGTGGCCGGTGCGGAAGCTCGCACGAGTGGGACGCCCGCGCAGCCGGTCGGCGAGCAGCTCACGCACCTCGGGCAACACGAGTTCGGCCGGGTTCGGCGCACCGCCAGCGGTGGACTCGGCCACGACGTCGTCGAGGATGCGCTGGAGCTGGGCCCGCTGCCATGCCTGCGCGGTGGCAGTGAGCGCGTCTGCGGCCGTGGCGATGGCCTCGGCCCACGCCGTGATCGGCCGCACGGCGGTGAAGGCGGCAAGGGCGGCGGACAGGCGGTCGACGAGCTCGGCGAAGCGTCCGGCGAGGTCGATGTCGCCGCTGGCGACATCGTCCAGCGGCAGGACGCCGCCGAGCAGGCGCTGGGAGTCGGTGGCCAGCGCCACGCCGAGCAGCACCCGGTCGAGGCCGGATCTCCAGGTGTTGGCGTCCAGCCGCTGCAGCTGGAATGGCGCGCGGTGGTCGGCGTCCAGGCCCCAGCGGATGCCGGTCGCCGCCACCCACTCCTCGACGCGGGCGAGGTCGTCATCGTCCAGGCGGAAGCGCCGGCGGACCGGCTCGCGGCTGGCCAGGTCGAGCACCTGCGATGCGGTGAGTCGCGCGGTGGCGAGCTCGAGGAGCTCGGAGACGACCCCGAGGATCGGGTTGGTCTGGCGCAGCGAACGGTCCGCGAGCCGTACTCGCAGGTCCGGCGACGGGTCGCCGGCGGTCCGCTCACCGGTGGCAGGGCCCTGATGAGCCGCGGGGTCAGCGTCGGCGGTGGCGTCGGCGGTGGCATCGCCGGCGCCAAAGGTGGCGTGGATCAGCGGCGCGAACGTCTCGATGTCGGGGCACATGACGATGATGTCGCGCGGTTCCAACGTCGCGTTATCGGCCAACAGGTGCAGGATCGCGTCGCGGACGACCTCGACCTGCCTGGCGCGACCGTGACACGCGTGGACCTGCACGCTGCGGTCACCAGGGTCGAGGGTGGCGCGCGTGTCCGGTTCATCCGCCAGCGGCGCGCCGGGTGGCCGGCGGTCCGCGCGCACGTCGGCCTGAAGCCGTTGCAGAAGGTTGGCGGCCGCCTCCTCGACGGGATGGTGGTGATCGGCCGGCCGCCCCTGTCCCGGGGTGGTGGGCATCCGCCACCGAATCGGTACCGGATTCACACCATCCCGGTCGGCGGGGGCCAGGACCAGCTGCATCTCGCGGGCGTCGTGCCCCCAGGTGGCCAGCAGCGGGTTGACGGGCAGCTCAGCGGTGAGATCGTCGCTGCGCCGCGGCAGGCCCTGGCGGCGGTCACGTGCGGCCGCGGCGACGTTGGCCCACAGGACCGGCGAGGGGTGCAGCAAGAACAGCCTGACGTCGCGATGCGCGGCCAGTGCGTGCAGGACGTCGACATAGCTGGCGGGCAGGCGGGTGAGGCCGAACAGCGACAGCCGTGAGGGTAAGTCGACGAGGGTGGGATCGTCGCGCAGGCTGGCGCAGGCGTCCGCGAGGCGCTCGGCCGGACTCGGGGTGGCGATGCGGTCGCGCAGGCACCGCCACAGCTGCGCCTGCCAGGCGACGTCGGGTGGCAGCGGCGTGCCGGCGCCGTCGACATCGTCGCCGGCCGCCCAGGCCCGCAGCATCGCCGGGCGGTGCACCCCGTAGCGGTCGTACAGGTCGGCGAGGTGTCGGATGGCGCTGAACCGGCGTGCCCTTCGGTGGTTGTCTACACCGGCCCCGTCCGCGCCGAGGTGAGCGGCGAGCGCGGCGAGCCAGCGCTGGTCGAGGCAGTCGCTGACGACGTCGAGCAGCGGCCAGACCGACCGTTGGGGCAGCCACGGGTCGGCGTCGGTGTCGATGCCGACCGCAGCCGCGACCGCACCACCGACGAGCCGGCCGGGGAACGGGAAGTCGATGTTGGCGCAGACGCCGTCACGCCGGCCGCTGCTCGCACCGAGGCTTGCCGACAGGCGCTGGACGAGCCACCGCTCCACGCCGCGTGTGGGAACGGCGACGACCTCGGCAGCCAAGGGGTCGGCTGGGTCGACGACCCGTTCGACGCCCTGGACGTCGGGGGGATCGGCGATCACGCCGGCGAGCGCGTCGACCAGGCGGTCCGCCCGCTCGGCTCGGTGGATTTGCAGCACGGCTCTCCCGTGATCGGCCTTGGAGTATGCAACAGTCGGCCCGCTCACCACGGGCTGACAGCGGGCTCACAGCCGGCTCACACCGGGGTGGCCACCGCGGCGCGCACAGCGGCCTTGGCCACTTCGAGGTCATCCAGATCGAGTTCCACCGCGCCGTCCGGTGTGAGGAACACGAACACCACGCGGCAGACCCGCTCGCCGGTCGCCTGCTCGACGGCGACGGCGTACGCGCCGCCCTGCGCGCGGTAGGCCGCCAGGCGCCGCTCGAGGTCGCGCGTGGACGAGGCAGTCTTGTAATCGACGACCACAAGCCCCTCATTGGTCCGGTACAGCAGGTCGATGTACCCCTCGAGCGTCCGGTCGCCGACGGTCGTGGCGACGTAGGTCTCCCGCCAGCGCCGGCAGCCGTGCGACTCGACGATGCTGGGGGCCGCAAGGGCTGCGCCGGCCAGCCGGGCGATGTCGGGCTCGCGGTCCATGATCCCCTCGGCAGCGGCCTGAGCGGCCGCGGCCTCATGCGTGCCGGCACCGGTGACCAAGTCGATTGTCTGCAGGACCGCGTGCACCGCACGACCGATCGCCGTCCCGTAGCGGCCCTTCTGCCATGGCGGCAGCTCAAGGTCGCGCGCGTCCTTCTCGCCGCCCGCCACGGTTTCGGCATCCAGCGCCTGTCCATGCGTCAGCAACGCGACGTCGGACGCGCCGAGGCTGCGGCGGCGCGCGCTGGCGGCCAGCCTCACCGTCCGCTCGGCCTCCCAGCGTTCCAACGGCGGCGGCGCCGGCACACCGACCGGCGTTGCTGGCGCTGGCGTCCGACCCGTGACCGCGGTCGGCGCTGCCAGCCGTTCGAGGTCGTCACACGCTGCGGCGATCAACTCGGCGCTGGTATCTCTGTGTGCCTCTGTCGGCGGCTTCTTACGCTGCTTGCGGTGCAGCGACACGATCAGATGGTCCTTTGCCCGCGTACATGCCACGTACAGCAGCCGCAACCGCTCGTGGTAGTCCATCTGCTCGTCGATCGGCTTGAAGTTCTCGAACTCGGGCGTTGTCAGCCCGCTGCCGACCTTTAGCGCCACCGGTCCCGTTGGCGGGAAGGCCACTTCCACCCGGGTCCGGCGGCCGACCGAGGCCGTCGTCATGCCGGACAGGATGGTGATCGGGAACTCCAGCCCCTTCGCGCCGTGGACGGTCAGGATCCGCACCGCGTCGTCGTCGGTCTCCGGCAGGACCGTCTCGGCCACCCGGGCACTCTCCGACGCCTGCATCCGCGCCCAGTCCAAGTACTCGCGCAGGGTGCCGCCCTCGCTCTCGCTCCAGGCTCTCGCCTGGTCGATGACAAACCGCAGCCGGCGCCACAGATCATGGGGGCGACCTTCGGCGTAGCCGAGCTCGAACAGCCGGCGATCCCGCGCGATACGGCCGAGCAGCTCAGACGGCGACAGCCACGGCAGCTCGTGGTGCAGTGCCTTGAGGTAGCGCATGCCCGCGACCACGACCAGCGAGGAATCCTGGCCGTCGGGCGCCGGCTTGGTGAAGTCCCACGAACCGCCGTGGGCAACCTTGTAGTCGAACAAGTCGTCGTCACCGCAGCCGAACGCCGGCGAACGCAGCGCCGTCACCAGGGCCAGCTGGTCGGTCGAGTCGGCGAGAGCGCGCGCGACCGCCATGAGATCGCGCACTTCGCGGGTGGAGTACACCAGCGAGCTGGTCTCCGCGCGGTAGGGGATGTCGCGGTCGTCCAGCGCCCGTTCCAGCGCCGCCAGCGACGTCCGGGCGGGCAGCAGGATGGCGATGTCACCGAGCCGCGCGTCGCGCCAACGCTCTCCCCCGCCGCCCCCGCTGCCGACGCCGTGCCCGCTGTCGCCGCCGTCCGCACTGCCGCCCACGTCCCCGCTGTCGCTGTCATCTGCGCTGTCATCGGAGTCGCGCTCGCTGACCTGCCATCCCGACGCCGCCAGCACGGCATCGCCGACATCGTCGGCCTCTCGGTCGCGCAGGTCATCCGCCCTCGGCTCGTTGGTGTGCGGCTGCAGCCCCAGCACCGAGACCGCGCAGCCGCCTGGTGGGGCGGTCCGCTGCGGTGCCGCGGCCAGCGCCTGATAGGCGGGCTGTGAGCCGTCGGCGTGCTGGATGAGGCGGCTGAAGACGGCATTGACCCAGGTAATGACCGGAGGGGTCGTCCGAAAGTTGGTCGTCAGCGCGACCGGGTCACCGAACACCTGCCGAGCCCGCAGGTACAGGTCGATATCGGCGCGGCGGAACCGGTAGATCGACTGCTTCGGGTCGCCGACGAAGAACAGCCGGCCCCCCTCGACCGGAATCTGGTCCCAGGACTTGCCGGCAGCCTCGGGGTCCTCGGATGCGATGAGGACGGCCAGATCGATCTGGATCGGATCGGTATCCTGAAACTCGTCGAGCAGCAGGCGCTGGTAGCGCGCATGCAGCCGCTGGCGCACCGCCACGCCGTGTGGACCCCGCAGCAACTCGCGGGCACCGACCAGGAGATCGTGGAACTCCAACCGCCCGCTGGCCCGCCGCTGTGCGGCCGACTCGGAGGTGAAGCGGGCGACCTCGACGGCGATCCGCCGCAGGCAGGCTACCGCGACGTCCGTGGCAAGCGCCGTTCGGTCCGCGCCGACCGACCGCAGCTCGGTGAGCACCGAGTCCTTGTCCTGCCAATTGGCCTTCTTGCCACGGCTGGACTTGAAGGTCGGCTTGGCCGTGCGCAGCAGGTGCAGCGCCTCGAACTCGTCGGGCGCCTGGCGCAGCCGCTGCAGGTAGCCAGCAATGTCGGTCAGGATGGCGCACAGCAGGTCGTCGGGGTCACGACATTCACTGCGCCGTTCGAGCAGGGCGTCGACGCGCGCGGCGAATCCCTCGACATCGACGCGAGGCGGGTCGATCGGTGCCCACGGGAGGCGCTGCGGTTCGCCCACCAGGTCCCAGTTGCTGTCGAAGACCCTCGCGAGGTGCCGCAGGTCGTCGAGGCGAATGTCCGCGGCGAACGCGAGTAGCAGGGTGCGCTGCAGTGTTGGGTCGTCGAGCAGCGCGTCGCGGAACCGCGACCAGCGGTCCTCGAACTCGATCTGCGAAGCGACCTCGTCGAGCACGTCGATGTCGGGCGGCAACGCCGCCTCCAACGGGTGCTCGGACAGGATCCGTTGCGCGAAGGCGTGCAGTGTCGAGACCGCCGCGGCATCCACCTGCTCGAGCGCCACCTCGAATCGTCCCCGGGCGCCCGCGTCGAGCGACGAGTCGGCGACCTTCTCCTCGAACGCGCGGCGGATCCGGTTGCGCAACTCCGCCGCGGCCCTCTCTGTGAAGGTGATGGTCGCGATGGCACGCATCTGGATGCCGGCCCCGACCAGCGCCACGACCCGGTCGACGAGCGACTTGGTCTTGCCCGAGCCGGCTCCCGCCTCGACAAACAGCGTTTCGTCGAGGGCACCGGCGATCCGGTCGCGGGCAGCCTGGTCACTGAGGCGCACGGTCACCGCCGCACCGGGTCTTCGGCGGGCCCCGACTTGGACTCGGGCTCGAGTTCAAGCGCAGGTGCAGACTCGGGTTGGATGTAGTCGACGTAGTCGCGCAGGGTGGCGGCGGTGCGGATACGCTCCCAGTCGCGGTAGCGGTCGGCGGTGCCCAGATCGTCGGGGTCGCAGAAGCGGCACTCGGTGTACAGCTTCCATCCAGGTTCGGGCGGCTTCATGGGGAACTTGCCAGCCGCGATGCCGTCGACGGCGATCCGCAACGCGCGGCGGAGCTCGCTGACCACGCCGGCGGTCAGGGTATAGCCGAGGCGCGAAAAGCCCGCACGCGTGGAGATGAACCAGTACTCGGAACACACTTCGGGGGCGGCCGGCTGCTCGGCGAGCACCGCCAGTCCGTAGATCGCCAGCTGCAGCTTGCTGCCGTCGCCGAGCGGCTGCTCCTGTTTCATGTCAGCGAACGTGGAGGTGCCGCCGGTCTTGTAGTCGGTGACGACGACGGTGCCGTCGTCGGCCTGGTCCAGCCGGTCGATGCGCCCGCGCACCCGCACGCTGCGGCCGTCGCCGAGGTCGATGGCGACCGGCTCGGCACCGTCCATGCCGAACGAACGCTCGGCGGCTACTGGTGTCAGCCGCGACAGCCGGCGGCGGTCGTCGTCGGAGTCGGCGAAACGGTCGAGGTCAGTCAGGATCCGCTTGCGATCACGCTGCCACAGCAACGGATGCCCGGTGACGCCTCGCTGCTCGGCGGTCTGTAAGGCCTCCTGGCCCAGCTGCCGCAGCCGCCACCGCGCGGTCGCCGACCAGGGCTCGTCGGGCGCCGGTAGCGGTGCGGCAAGCTCGGCCAGCAGCCACCGCCAGAGCACGTCATGGATCAGCGAACCCTTCTCCATCGCGTCGATCTCGAGCAACTCCTCGGGGTTGTCGACCGGCTCGACGCCCAGCACGTACTGCATGAAGTACGCGTGGGGGCACGACAGCCAGGCCTCCAACCGCGAGGCCGACATCACCATGTCACCGCCGGCCGGCGACGCGATCTGTCCGGCGACAGGGCTCAGATCGCCATCGAACCGCGAGAAGCCATCCCGCCCACGGGTCAGAGCAAGGTCGACGCCGCTGCGCAGCGCCGCGTCCGTGCTGACCAGCGGATGAGCCCGCAACGCCGCGCTCCCTCCCACACCGTCCAGCGCCCGCAGCCCGTACTCCTGACGGGTGGCGGGAAACGCAACGGTCCGCATGCGTTGAGCGAAGGAACCGACCTCTTCCAACCAGTCCGCACGGTGGGGCAGGACTCGTGGACCACCACGGTCGTCGCGCAGCTCACCGGCGGCGTCCAGCAGCCACCGCGACGGCGCGTGCTGGAGGCTGCGCCGCAGGTCACCGCGGGGGTAGGTCAGCACACGCTGACCCCCTGAAGCCGCCAGCGCGGCCAGCAGGTGGCGGTGCTCGAGGGCCACGCGCCCGGTTCGCGGCCGCAGCTCGTCGCCGACGGCTTGCCGCTCGGCGTCGGGCAGCAGCGAGTCCTCCCGAGGGCGGGTCGGATAGACCCCCTCGGCGAGGCCGAGCACGACGACGAGGTCGAGGTCGATCCCCAGCGCAGCGGAGGGGTGGCCGACCAAGACACCTCGGCCGAACTCGCCGACCCGCCCGAGGTCGCCGTCAAGCTCCAGCTGCAGCGTCCGACGGAACACCTGCAGGTCCGTCGCGGGTTCGACCCGATCGAGGCCGGCGAGCCGGTCGAGCGCCTCCTCGACGCGGTCGGCGGCGGCCCGCTCGGCGTCGGGCCACCGCTCGCGCTGGCGCTGGCCGCCGAGGTAGCGCCGCAGCGTCTGCCGGCACCAGGCGGCCAGCCCATTCCACGTGGTGCGCCCTTGCGCGTCGGCGAGCAGATCGAACAGCTGCCCGACGAAGGCTCGGAGTGCGTCCGCCTGCTCGGCGCTGCGGCGGTGGCGGGCGACGAGCCAGTCGCGGGGTTCGTCGCCGGCGGCTTCGATGTCCGCCCGTGACCGCAGGTCCTCGGCGTAGCGGGTGAGCCTGCGCCGCCACTCGCCACGGTCGCGCACGATGCCGGCCTCACGCGTGACCCGCTCCCATGGTCCCGCGGTCACCCGGCGGCCGTCGGGTCCGACAACGGGTGCGCCGGTCAGGAGTCCCAGCACCGCGGGACGCGCATAGCGCGCGTCGGGAAGGGCCAGCAGGTCCAGCAGCCAGCGGCCCAGCATCCGCTCGGCCAGCGGTCGCAGGCCACGACCGTTCCAGGCGATGCCGGCCGCGTCGAGCTGCTCGGCGACGATCCGCGCGTAGGGCTCGTTACACGGGTACAGCAGCGCCGTGCGCTCCAGCGCGACACCGTCGCGGGCGGCCGCGATCACCCGCTGCACGGCGGAACGGACCTCCTCCTCGGCGTCGGAGACCGA
>JACCTL010000092.1 GCA_013812395.1 Euzebyaceae bacterium | reverse complement strand
GAGACGGGTTCGCGCCGAGGATTTCGCTCAAGTCCCGCTGACGAGCGGCCGTTACTCACCGTGACAGAGCGAAGGAGGAGCCGGATCCTCCGCAGCTGAACGGGAGCGCATTCATGGGGCAGCAGCGCACGTGGGAGTCCTCAAGTAGCGCAACGGTAGGGCAGGGGTCCGGACGACGGGCCACCGCGGCGGCGGTTTCGACGCGTCTGACCGCACGAACAGCAGCCTTGGCACTGGCGACGCTGCTGCTCCTCGCCGGGCTGCAGACCTCGGCCAAGGCCTACGACCGCGTGGGCGACGACGGTTCCTGGGGCGACTGGGGTGTCGAGCAGGCCGAGATCGACGGCGACCTGACCGAGGGCACCCGGGACATGGGCAGCATGCGGGAGGTCGCCCGAGTGGTCGGCGCCCCTGATGTGTGGCGCCACGGCGTCACCGGCAAGGGCGTCGGCGTTGCCCTCATCGACTCCGGTGTCCTGCCCGTCGAAGGTCTGACGGGCCAGGGCAAGGTCATCAACGGGCCCGACCTGTCCTTCGAATCACAAGCCGACGAGCTGCGCTACCTCGACACATTCGGTCACGGGACGCACATGGCCGGGATCATCGCCGGTCACGACGGGACGGCGGGCGGCTCAGACGCCGATGACAACCGCTTCGTCGGCATGGCGCCTGGCGCCCACCTGGTCAGTTTGAAGCTTGCCTCTGCCGACGGGGCGACCGACGTGTCGCAGGTCATCGCCGCGGTCGACTGGGTCGTGGAACACCGCAATGACCCCGGCCTGAACATCCGTGTCCTGAACCTGTCCTACGGCACCGACGGCACCCAGAGCTACCTATCCGATCCGCTGTCCCATGCCATCGAGGTCGCCTGGCGTCACGGCATCGTGGTCGTCGTCTCCGCCGGCAACAATGGTGCCGACGCCGCGCTGAACAATCCGGCGCTCGACCCGTACGCCCTGGCGGTCGGCGGCGCGGACCTGCACGGGACCCGTTGGACCGACGACGACACCATCGCCGAGTTCTCCAGTCGGGGCGACGGCTCACGCCAGCCCGACCTGCTCGCCCCAAGCCGCTCGATCGCCAGCCTGCGCGCGACCGGCTCCTACATCGACGATCGGTATCCGGACGCCAGGGTCGGTGACCGCCTCATGAGGGGCAGTGGCACCTCCCAGGCGGCCGCGGTGGTGTCGGGTGCGGTGGCACTGCTCCTCGAGGAACAACCCAGCCTGACGCCGGACCAGGTCAAACGGGTCCTGATCGACGACGCCAGGCGGCTTCCGTCGGCCGCGGCGTTCGGTAGCGGCGCGGGTCTACTGGACGTCGATGCGGCCTATGACACGGTCGAGGGGCGCCCCCGCACCCGGGGGAGCCGGCAAACCTGGGCGATCTCGACGGGTCTGGGGTCCCTGGAGCTGGCGCGCGGCACCCAGCACGTCAGCGACGACGGCGTGGAGTTGACCGGCGAACGCGACGTCTTCGGCAGGGCATGGGACGCTGCGACATGGGCGCGCAACGCCGAGGCCGAGACTGCCTGGGTGGGCGGTTGGTGGAACGGGCTGGAGCTGTCGGGCAGCGATTGGTCGGGCAGCAGCTGGGCCGGCAAGACCTGGGCCGGCAAGACCTGGGCCGGTGACCACTGGGTCGGCAAGACCTGGGCCGGCAACACGTGGACCGGCAAGACCTGGGCCAGCTCCCCCTAGCACGTGAACGCCTCCCACCACCTGCGCAACGCTTCGTTCCACCCGTTCATGGGGGCGCGATGACGACACACGACCCCGCGGCCGAGCCAGCCGCCGCCCACCGCCTGTGGCTGTTGGCGGCCGCCATGGTAGCCGCAGCGATCGCGCTGTTCGCCGCCCTGCCAGCCGCTCCCGCGGCCAGCGGCTCCACCCTGCACTTGCCGTGGTGGTCGCTGCTCATCGCCTTCACCGCGGCGGAAGCATCGGTCGTCACCCTGCGGCTGCGGCGCGAGTCGATGGCGTTCTCGCTCAGCGAGATCCCGTTGATGGTAGGTCTGGCCTTCGTCCATCCCGCGACCCTGGTGCTGACGCGTGTGATCGGCTCCGCCGCCGCCCTGGCGTGGCGGCGGCAGTCCCCCTTGAAGCTCTCTTACAACCTGGCGGGGATCGCGCTGGAGGGGGTGCTGGCCGCCCTGGTGTGGCACGCCGTCCTGGCTGGAGGCGACCCGCTCGGCAGCCGTGGCTGGCTGGCTGTCGTGGCTGTGGTGGTGGTGACCGATCTGGTTTCGACCGGGTCGGTGACGCTAGCCATGGCCGTGCTTGGTGGCCAGACCAACCGAAAGACCATCCTGCCGGTCCTTGCCAGCGGTTCGGTTGCGGCGTTCACCAACGCCAGCTTCGCGGTGGTCATCGTCGCCGTGCTTACCCGCGAATGGCGGGCGGGCTGGGCATTGCTGGTCATCACCGCTGTGCTGTTCGCCGCCTACCGGTCCTACACCACGCTGCGCCGGCGGCACGAGGCGCTCGAACAGCTCACCGAGTTCACCCCCGCGCTGGACGCCGACCTCGGCACAGCCACGATCGCGGCGGACGTCGTGGCCCGCGTGCGCACGGTGCTCAACGCCCAGATCGCCGAGCTTGTCCTGCACGCCGCAGCTGACGCGCCGGGCGTAGGTGCTGTCCAGCGGCAGACCGGCTTACAGCTCACTTCCGCAGGGACGGGCTCCATCGCGGCATCCCTCGGCGTGAATGGCGGCCAGTCGCTGCTGGCCCCGCACGGTTCCCGCACGTTCGCGGCCAAGCTGTCGTCGGTGGGCCTTCGTGACGCTGCCGTCGTCCCGCTCATCGGCGACAAGGGCGTCAGTGGGACGCTGCTGGTCGCCGACAGCGAAGCCGCCGTCGAGACGTTCGACGCCGAGGCGCTGCAGATCCTGCAAACTCTCGCCAACCACGCAGCCGTGGCATTGGCCAACAGTCGGCTGGCCGAGCGGCTCCGCGCTGAGGCAGCCGAGCGTCGCAACCAGGCGCTGCACGACGCGCTCACCGGGCTGGGCAACCGGACCATGTTCCAGGAGGAGGCGCGGCAGCGGATCGCCGGCGGCGAACACCCAGCGGTGCTGTTGCTCGACGTCGACCGGTTCAAAGAGGTCAACGACACGCTCGGACACCACACCGGGGACCTGCTGCTGGTGCAGATCGGCGATCGTCTCCGCAACGCATTTCCCGGAGCCGTCGTCGCGCGCTTCGGGGGCGACGAGTTCGCCCTGCTGATCGACGGTGGCGACCCGGTCGCGGCCGCCAACGCCGCCCACCGCGTGCTTGCCGCTCTGGCCGACACCTTCCAGCTGGGCGACATGGCCATCCACGTCGACGCCAGCATCGGCATCGCCCACCACCCCGACGACGGGCACGACATCGAGCTGCTCCTGCAGCGCGCGGACGTCGCGATGTATGCGGCCAAGCGTGGGTCGACCGGTGTCGAGCGGTACTCACCGGCGGCTGACCAGTACAGCCCGAAGCGCCTGTCGATGGTCGGTGAACTGCGCCAGGCCATCGACAGCGGCGGGCTGGATGTCCATTACCAGCCCAAGGTGGATGTCGCCACCGGCGACCTCGTGGGGGTCGAGGCGCTGGTGCGCTGGGCCCATCCGCGCCATGGGTTCCTTCCCCCCGACGAGTTCATCCCGCTTGCCGAGCAGACAGGTCTGATCAAGCCGCTTACCGCGTCGGTGCTGTCCACCGCGCTCCGTCAGCGGCAGCGATGGGCGGCCAGCGGGCTCGACGTCGGACTGGCGGTGAACCTGTCGCCGCGCAGCCTCGTCGATCCCGCCTTGCTGGGCGACGTTGCACGACTGCTGCACCAGGCCGGAACTACCCCGTCATCGTTGACCCTGGAGATCACCGAGACCAGCCTTATCACCGATCCGGCTCGAGCCGAGGCGGCACTGGTCGAGCTCAGCGCCATGGGCGTGCGTCTCTCCCTCGACGACTTCGGCACGGGCTACTCGTCGCTGTCGCATCTGTGGACGCTGCCGGTGGAGGAGCTCAAGATCGACAAGTCGTTCGTGATGGGCACGCACGAACCGCGCGCGGCCAGCATCGTCGACGCGATCGTGGACCTCGGTCGGCGGCTAGGGAAACGGGTGGTCGCCGAGGGCGTGGAAGACGCCGGGACTTGGCGCCGTTTGGTGCACATCGGTTGTGACACCGCGCAGGGCTTCGCGATCGGGCGTCCGATGCCAGGGTCGGAAATTCCCGGTTGGGCGCAGGAGTGGGCGAGGTCGGGCCTGCACCAGAGTGTCGGGCGGCGACCCTACGGCCTTGTCGCCACCGGACAGCACACGCGCGGCCTGAACGCGACGGCCTGAACGCGACCGCCTGGTCGCGCCGGTCGTCGGAGACTTGTCGGGGCACTAGCATGAGCCGCTGGCCGACGAGAGGACCGCCCGCGATGCAGTACCGCAAGCTTGGCCGCTGGGGCGTGCAGGTTTCCAGCGTCGGCCTCGGCTCCTGGCTCACCTACGGCGGCTCGGTCGAGGCCGCCACCGCCACCCAGTGCATCCACCGGGCCTACGAGCTGGGCGTCAACTTCTTCGACACGGCCAACGTGTACATGCGCGGGCGGGCCGAACAGATCGTCGGCGAGGCGCTCGCCGGTTACCCCCGTGAGTCGTTCGTGCTGGCGACCAAGGTCTACTTCCCGATGGGTGACCGGCCCAACGACACCGGCCTGTCGCGCAAGCATGTCACCGAGCAGTGCCACGCCAGCCTGCGCCGACTGGGCACCGACTACATCGACCTGTACCAGTGCCACCGCTACGACGAGGACACGCCGTTGGAGGAGACCTGCCGGGTCGTGGACGACCTGATCCGCGCCGGCAAGGTGTTGTACTGGGGCGTGTCGGAGTGGTCGGCCGATCAGATCGCCCACGCCGTCAGCATCTGCGGCACCCAAGGATGGGCCATCCCTGTCTCCAACCAGCCGCAGTACTCGGCGCTGTGGCGCCAGATCGAGGACCGGGTGCTGCCAACCTGCGAGGACCTGGGACTCGGCAGCGTCGTCTGGTCGCCGCTGGCCATGGGGATCCTGACCGGCAAGTACACCTCGGTCGACGACGTGCCGGAGGGCAGCCGCGCCGCCGGTGGCGACGCCAAGTTCATGGACCGCTATTTCAACCAGGACGTGCTCGACGCCGTGGTCGAGGCGAGGAGCATCGCCGACGAGGCGGGCTGCACGCTCAGCCAGCTGGCGTTGGCGTGGTGCCTGCGCCAGGACTTTGTCTCGTCGGTCATCGTCGGCGCGACGAAGACAGCACACGTTGACGACAACGTCGCCGCGGCGGATTTGGATCTCGGCGACGAGGTCATCGACGCCTTCGACGAGGTCCTCGAGCCGGTCGCCGCGTCCTGATCCGGCTCGCGGCTTCCGCCTGCCGGCCTGGCTGCGGCCGCCGACCGCCGTGACGACGCGCGTCCAACCGCTGCGGGACAAACCCCACTTGCGCACCGCGCTGCTGCGCTTCGCGGTGGTCGGGGCGCTCGGCACGCTGGTCAACCTCGCCGTGCTGGAGCTGCTGCATGGCCAGCTGGGCTACGGGTTCACGCGATCGTCGGCGGCGGCCACCGAGGTGGCGATCATCGGCAACTACCTCGGCAATGAGCTGTGGACGTTCCACTACCGTCGGCTGAGCCTGCGGCGTCTGCTGCAGTTCAACGTCACGATGCTGGTGGGCGCCGCCCTGCAGGTTGGCAGCGCCACGCTGCTCAAGGAATACCTGCCCTACCTGCTGGCCCAGACCCTGGGGATCGGTGTCGGCGCCGCGGTCAACTTCGCGTTCAACTTCGGGTGGACCTGGCGGCGTTAGCCACCACACAGAACTACCCCGCCGCGTTAGGAGCGGCCGTCCACCAACTCGCCCCCGCCGCGCACCGACAACTCGTTGCGCAACTCCCACAGGTGCGGGAAGTAGCGATACCGCACGGTGCGCTCCAGGTAACCGATGGCGGTGCCGGCGGTGCCGCGGACCTTTGCCCCCAGGGTGCGCTCGACGAGGGTGACGTGTTCGGTGCGCCAGCGGATCCAGCGCTCGTCGTAGTCCACCAGTGACTCGCAGACGACGTAGAAGAAGGCGTCGAGTCCGGGGTCGGCATAGAAGTCGGCCCATGACCGGCCCGCCACGCCGCTGCCGATGCCGATGCCGAGGCGCGCGGCGGCGGCGGCGTGCGCCTCGGCGAGGCTGCGCTGGGCCAGTCGCGCCTCCAGATCCGGTTGCAGCCGGCCGCCCGAGAAGGCCGCCAGCGCCTTGAGGTGCGCCGGGTCACGCAGCCCCGACAGCAGCTCCAACTCGCGGAACTGCACCGACTGCAGCCCGCTGGCCGTACCCAGGTAACTGCGGAACTGCTGCAGGCTCCACGGCGGCATGTCGTGCAGGCTGCGCATCTGGTCTAGCCCGGTTTCCATCACGTCATTGACCCGGCGCAGCAACACCAGCGTGCCCGCCCAGTCGTCGGCGTCCAACGCGGCGATGATCCGCTCGAGGTCGTGCAGCAGCAGCTTGAACCACAGCTCCAGGGCCTGGTGGACGATGATGAAGTGCAGCTCCTCGGGGTGGGGCGGCTCGCTGCGTAGCTGCTGCATGCCCAGCAGCTGGGGAACCTTGAGGTACGTGAGGTAGTTCAGCTCCTCCTCGTCCACCATGGCCGGTCAGGCTACGCCACTAAGATGCCCGGATGGCACTCAGCGACGACATCCAAGCCGACCTGACCGCGGCGATGAAGGCCCGCGACGCTGACCGGGTTGCGACGCTGCGCATGGTCGTCGCCGCGATTCGCAACGCCAAGGTCGCCGCCCGCTCCTCCGGGGAGGTGACCGACGCGCAGACGTTGGACCTGCTGGCCAAGGAGGCCAAGTCCCGGACCGAAGCCGCCGAGGTCTATGCCGAGGCGGGGCGCACGGAGCTGGCCGACAAGGAGCTGCGGGAACTCGAAATCATCCGCGGCTATCTGCCAACACAGCTGGACGAAGCCGAGCTGCGCGACATCGTCGACGCCGCGATCGCCGACACCGCCGCGGCGGGACCGGCAGACCTCGGCAGGGTGATGTCGGCGGTCATGCCGCAGGTGAAGGGTCGCGCCGACGGTAAGGCGGTCAACACGATGGTCCGCCAGCGCCTCGGTTGAGGGTCGGCCCGCCGGGTTGCGGTCGGACCTTTCCTGTCCCCGACATCTATCCCGGCACCAGGCGGTAGACCGGCCCCTCCAGCGACAGCACGTACAACTCGCCGTCGTTGTCCTGCCCGAACGACACCACGGCCGGGGCCGCGATGTCCAGCGAGACGCTCTGCTCGACCTCGCGACCGTCCAAGCGCAACGCCCGGATGACGCCGTCGCAATAGTCGCTGTACAGGTAGGCGCCCCGCAGGCCCGGCACGGCGGCGCCGCGGTAGACGTAGCCCCCGGTCACCGAGCAGCGACCACCGTCACGGCCGTAGTCGAACACCGGCTCGACGTTGTCCGCTGGCGGCTCGCCGCTGTAGGAGATCGCGCCTTCGCGCAGGTTCCAGCCGTAGTTGGCCCTGGCGCCCTGACCGGACGGCGCGTAGTCGATCTCCTCGCGAGCGCCCTGGCCGACGTCGGCGATCCACAGGTCGCCGGTGTCGCGGTCGAACGAGAAGCGCCACGGGTTGCGCAGCCCGTAGGCGTAGATCTCGGGCTGCGCGCCGGCCCGGTCGAGGAACGGATTGTCCTCGGGGATCGCGTAGGGATCGCCGCTGCCGGGATCGATGCGCAGCAGCGAGCCCAGCAGGGTGCCCGGGTCCTGCCCGTGGCCGTGTGGATCCCCGGCGGAGCCGCCGTCGCCGAGACCCAAATACAGCAGGTCGTCGGGGCCGATGGCGACGTTGCCGCCGTTGTGGTTGGCAAAGGGCTGGTCAACGGCCAGCAGCTCCCGGCGCGAGCTGGGGTCGGCGGTAGCGTCGGCGAAGTCGTAGGCGTCTAGGCGAGTGTCGCCGTCGAGGTTGGTGTAGCTGGCGTACAGGGTCCGCCCGTCAGGCGAGAACGCGATGCCCAGCAGGCCGCGCTCACTTTCGGCGACGGTCTGCTCGGACAGGTCCAGCACGGCCTGTTCGGCGACGCTGCCGTCGCGCACCGCCACGACCCGGCCGGTCCGTTCGGCGATGAACAACGTCTCGTCGCCCCGGCGCACGGCCATCGCCGTGGGCTGGTCCAGGCTGACCACCTCCTGCAGACCGACGGCGATCGTGGCCAGGTCCTGCCCTTCCTGCCGCGCGGCTTGCTCACTGGCGTCGCCGCTGGGCTCGGACCCGCCGCCGGACTCGGGCTCACGCTCGGTCGCCGGCGCCTGCGCGCTCGGCGTCTGGCTGGCGGGGGCCTCGGTGGCGGGGGCCTCGGTGGCGGGGGCCGAGCTCGGCGCGACCGAGGGCCCAGCGTTTGGGCCATCGCCCGCTGTGCAGCCGGCCAGCAGTCCCAAGGCGGCCAGCGCCGCGAGCAGTCGCCGCAGGTCAGTCACTGCGATCGCGCAGGTAGCGCTCCAGCTCAGCGGCCAGCTCATCGCCGCTCATGGTGGGGTCGGGCAGGTTGTCATCGGCGTGCGCGGTGGCGAAGCGCTCCTCGAGCTCACCGACGTACTCGGCCAGGTCCTCGTCCTCGGCAAGGAGAGCCTGGATGTCGTCGGCCTGACCCGCGGCGTCGCGTGCCAGCTCCTCCAGCGGCAGGTCGGCACCCACGAGACCGGCGACCCGCTCGGCCAAGGCTAGGCTCGCCGACAGGAACGGCGTGCCGGCCAGATAGTGCGGCACCCCCGCCCACAAGCTCACCGCCGTCAGGCCCGATTCGACGCTGGCGTGGTACAGCACCCCTGTCATCCCGGTCGGGCCCTCGTAGGTGCTGCGGGGCAGGCCAAGCTGCGCGGCCAGCTCGCCGTCGGAGGCCCCGCCGGTGATCGGGACTGGGCGGGTATGGGGCACATCGACCTGTAACGCGCCCAGGGTGACCACGAGTTCCACGCCGAGGTCGACGGCGAGCTCGGCGATCCCGCCGGCGAAGGCACGCCAGCGCAGGTTGGGCTCGGTCCCGTCGAGCAGGATGACATCGCGCTGCGCACCCTGCGGCGCCGCCCAGGAAAAGGCGTTGTCCGGCCAGTCGATGGCGCGTTCTCCGTCGTCGGCGCGACGGACCGTGGGCCGGGTCGACTGGAAGTCAAAAAAGTCCTCGGCCTCGATCCCGGCGAACTCGCTGGCGTCAAGGGCGGTGTGCAAGACCTCCAGGGCCCCGCTGGCCGCCTCGCCGGCGTCGTTCCAGCCCTTGAAGGCCGCCAGAAGGATCGGTCGCCGCAGCGGTGGGGGCTGCCGGTGGATGTGTACGACGTCCAATGATGCTCCTGTTCCTGCCCGGCGCGCAGTGTCGCAGTGATACCGCGTCAGGGGTTGCGCCTTGCCCTGTCCAGAAAGTCAACCAGCGCCGGGCCCACCACCCTCGCGCGGGTCAGCTGCACGTCGTGGCCGCCACCCGGGACGACCAGCTCGTCAGCGTGGGGCCACAGCAGCCGCAGCTCGGCGTACTGGCCCGGGTCCACGGCCATGTCGCGGTCGCCGCGCACCAGCATCGTCGGGCAGCCCAGACCCGCCAGGCTGTCGACGTCGACGTCGACGCGCAATCCCTTGGCGTCGCGCCGGCAAACGTCTTTCCAGGCGGCGGGGCCGCCGAGCGGCTCGTGCAACTTCGACAGCTGGCGGGCCCAGAGGGGAAATGAGGCCTGCAGCTCGTCCGGGTCGAACTTTGATCGCCAGGCGTCCAGCCCCCGGTGCTCGCGCAGGCTCACCCCCACCAGCACCAGCGAAGCGAATAGGCCCGGGTCGCTAGAGGCCAGCGCCAGGCTGGCGTGCCCGCCCATGGAGAAGGCCAGCACGTGGACCGGCGGGCCCAGGTCGGTCAGCAGCCGGCGGACCGCGTCAACCAGCACCTGCGGCGAGTAGCTGCCGTCGTCGGGGAGCGGCGTGCGACCGTGGCCCGGAAGGTCCGGCAGGTGCACGCGGTACTCGCGGGACAACGCCTTGAGCTGCTTGGACCAGTGGAAGCGTCCGGTGCCGGTGCCACCGTGCAAGGCGACGAGCTCAGTGGTCTCCCCACCGCCCCCGCCGCCGGGCAGCTGTTGGGTCACGCCGCCGATGGGCGGCTGTTGGGCCCCGCCGCCGACCGGCCCTACGCTCTCCACATACATGACCACCGATGGTAGCCACGGCAGCGGACCGGTCTGGGACGACCGGCCCTGGCCGCCGCTGCCCCTGCTGCGGGAGCGCGTCGAGGCGGGGGTCTGCGTGGTCGGGCTGGGCGCATCGGGTCTGACCGCCATCGGCGAGCTGCTCGACCTCGGTGTCAACGTCATCGGCATCGACGCCGCGGGAGTGGGTAGCGGGGCCGCCGGCCGCAACGGTGGTTTCCTGCTGGCCGGCACCGCCGACTTTTTCCACCACGCCGCTGCGCAGATGGGGGCGGACCGGGCCGCCGCGCTGTACCGGCTGACCCTCGACCAGCTCGACCGCATCTGGCTGGAGACGCCGCAGGCAGTGCGGCGCACCGGCACCCTGCGCATCGCCGTGGACCGCGACGAGATCGAAGATTGCCGCGTCCAGATGGTGGCCCTGCGCCAAGCCAACCTGCCGGTGCAGCCCTACAACGGTAGGGAGGGTCCCGGCCTGCTGTTCCCGATGGACGCGTCCTCCCAGCCCCTGCGCCGCTGCCGGGTGCTGGCCGGGCGGGCGCGGATGCGCGGCGCGCGGCTCTACGAACACTCCCCCGCCATACAGATCGCCGGCGACCGCGTCGTCACGCCGCACGGCGACGTGCGCTGCGATGCGGTGATCGTCGCCGTGGACGGCGGCATCGAGCGGGTGCTGCCGGAGCTGGCTGGGCGGGCACGGACCGCCCGGCTGCAGGTCGTGGCCACCGCACCCGCGCCCGAGGTCGACGTCCCCCGTCCTGTCTACACCCGCTGGGGCCTGGAGTACTGGCAGCAGCTGCCCGACAAACGGGTGGTCCTCGGCGGCTTCCGCGACCTCGGCGGCGACCGCGAGTGGACCGACCAGGCGATGCCAACCGGCCCCGTCCAGGACGAGCTGGAGATCTTCCTGCGCCGTGGCATCGGTGTGCGCGCGCCGATCACACACCGCTGGGCCGGGGTGATCGCCTACACCGACGACAAGTTGCCGATCATTGAGCAGGTCCGCGACCGCGTATGGGCGGCCGGGGCCTACAGTGGCACCGGCAACGTCCTCGGCGCGGTGTGCGGGCGTGCGCTGGCGCAGACGATCGTGACCGGCCGCAGCCTTCTGGACGGTGTTCTGCTGCCGTCGCAGCGCGCCACGACCGGCCTTTCTGTCTAGGAGCTGCGCGGCATGGGTTTGCAGGTCGGCATCGTCGGGCTGCCCAACGTGGGCAAGTCGACCCTGTTCAACGCCGTCAGCGCCGCCGGCGCCGAGGCGGCCAACTACCCGTTCGCCACCATCGAGCCCAACGTCGGCGTCGTGGGCGTCCCTGATGAGCGCCTCGATGTCCTGGCGCGCCTGGCCAAGTCCGCCAAGGTGGTTCCCACCAGCGTGGAGTTTCTCGACATCGCCGGCCTGGTGAAGGGTGCGAGCCGTGGGGAGGGGCTGGGTAACCAGTTCCTGTCCCACATTCGCGAGGTCGACGCCGTGGTTCACGTCGTGCGCTGCTTCGACGACCCGGACGTGATCCATGTCGACGGCTCCGTGGATCCCGCGCGCGACATCGAGGTCATCGACACCGAGCTGCTCCTCAAGGATCTGGAGACGGTCACCAAGCGCGCCGAGCGCGCGGTGCGCGGCGCCCGCACGGGCGACAGAGCTGCGGTGCGCGAGGCCGAGCTGGTCAGCGCACTGCAAGCCCACCTGGAGGCCGGTCGACCGGCTCGCAGCTTCACCGGCGAGGGCGCCGCGGCGGTGCTGCGCGAGCTGGGGCTCCTCACGGCCAAGCCCGTGCTGTTCGCGGCCAACGTCGCGGAGGCGGAGCTGGGCGGCAACGCCTACGTCGACGCCGTCCGTGTCCTGGCCGACAAGGAAGGCGCCGAGGTGATCGTCTTGGCCGCCGAAGCTGAGGCCCAGATCGCCGAGCTTGACCCCCCGGAGCGCGCCGAGTTCCTGGCCGACTTGGGCTTGCAGCGTTCAGGGCTGGATCAGCTGGTCCACGCCGCCTACCAGCTGCTCGGCCTGGTCACCTTCTTCACCGCCGGGCCTAAGGAGGCGCGCGCCTGGACGGTGCGCGGCGGCACTCCGGCACCGAAGGCTGCCGGCGAGATCCATTCAGACATCCAGCGCGGCTTCATCCGCGCCGAGGTCATCACCTACGACGACTACGCGGCGCTCGGCAGCGAACAGGCCGTCCGCGACGCCGGCAGGCTGCGCGTGGAAGGCAAGGACTACCTGATCCGCGACGGGGACGTGGTGCACTTCCGCTTCAATGTATGAATCTGCGTGTTTGCGCAGGTCAGACGGGGTGTAGGTGCTCTCAGTCCGCACAGAGTCCGCAAGAAGTCTTGTCCGGTGTGCTCGATAGACCTGTCTCTATGCGCTTGGCATGGGGTCTCCGGCTGCAGGCGGGCTCGTCTGCAGGTCGGGCTTTGGCGGCGGATAGACGCACTTTGAACCGCGCACCTGGCCCATGGAGGAGGCAACGTGTGCCGCACGGGCGTGGCCTCACGAGTGTTGGCTCCGACTCAATCGCGTTGCGTCACAGTCTTCGAGCGTCCTAGCGTTGTTCTCCCCGAGGGCAGGGGAAGGCCCTTGGCTGTGAGCCAGCGGATCGGAGAACCCCATGACATGTGACCTCGTTGCGCTCTGCTTCGATGCGAGCGACCCGTTGCGTCTTGCGCGCTTCTGGGCCGGCGTCCTGGGCTGGGAGGCGACCGACGACCGCCACGACGACGGCGTCGCGCTCCTGCCGAGCGATGACACCGGGTTCCGGATCCGATTTCTCTTGAGCCAGGACAAGAAGGCCGGCCAGAACCGGATGCACTTCGATCTGACGAGCACGTCCCTGGAGGACCAGGAGCAGACGGTGGCGAAATCGCTCGCTCTTGGCGCTCGGCACATCGATGTCGGGCAACGCCCGGAGGAGGGGCATGTGGTGCTTGCCGACCCCGAAGGCAACGAGTTCTGCGTGGTCGGGCCGGGCAATAGCTTTCTCGCTGACTGCGGATTCATCGGGGCGCTGGCGTGTGACGGTTCGCAGGAGGTCGGGTACTTCTGGAGCGAGGCGCTGGGCTGGCCATTGGTCTGGGACCAGGATCAAGAGACCGCTATCCGC